>NZ_JBIWCL010000031.1:0-102952 GCF_044761485.1 Streptomyces sp. NPDC097617 | reverse complement strand
GGCCCGGGGGGCCCCGGGGGGGGGGGCCCCGGGGGGTGGGGGCGGGGGGGCCCGCCCCATCACCCTACTGGTTTGTGGGGTGGGGTGGGGGGGGGGGGGGGGGGGGGGGGCCCCCCCCCGGGAGGGGGGCTAGCCGTAGCAGATGCAGGTCTCCCGGGTTTCGGGCTCGGAGCCGTAGACCTCGTTGGCCTGGCGCAGGATCGAGCTGAGGGCCTGGCACAGGTCCGAGTTGTTGTCGTGCCGTTCCTGGGCGGTGAGCTGGGCCCTCATCCACTTGATGAGGTAGCCCATGTCGCTGCCCGAGATCTCCATGGGCTCGTCGGAGACGAACTCGGGGACGTAAGGGGTGTAGACGAAGTCGGTGTCGGTGTCGGTGGTGGTGGTCTGGTCGCTCACAGTGGGGCCTTTCTGGGTGGGTGGCGACTTAGTGGGTGGACACTATGACTAACGCGTGATCCCACTGGGGGTACCGGGTGCGACCAGGGAAATCGGAGAAAGTTGCAGGTCAGAGCCCTACGCGGCGAAGTCGAAGAGGTCGAGCTGCTTCGGCTGCCGCTGGTGCCAGTCATGGGTCCGCAGCGGCCCGCCCGGGTAGCCCGGGAGGAACAGCAGGCACGTCTTGATGTTCGTCCCGCACATGGCGAACGAGTCGTCGGGCAGGGCCTCGATCTCGCCGCCGACCTCTTCGACCAGCTCGCGGAACTCCACGGCGGCCTTGTCGCTCCACCACATCAAGCCCTGGGACATGACCGAGACGAGGATGCCATCCTTCTTCATGAACCCGATCGCATGCTTGATGTGGTCGAGCCCGTTGGAGAACGGCGGGTTCATCACCACCCGGTCGAACCCTTCCGAGTAGTCCAGCGGGTCCAGGTCAAGGAAGTCGCCAGCGATGACCTTCCGGGAGTCGCCCTGTTCCCGCAGGACTTCCACCCGCCTGGTGTCGATTTCGACGCTGTCGACCAGGCCGCCGCGGCGGGCCAGCTCGGACGTCATGGCGCCCGAGCCGGCCGAGGGCTCCAGGACGGTCATCCCGGGGTACACCCCGGCCAGGTCGCAGATCTGCATAGTCAGGCTCGGCGGGGTCGGGAACCAGCCCTGCTCGTACTTCGACGGGTACTCGCCGGCTGCGAGGCAGTGCCGCAGGAACTCCTCGATCCGGTACGGGAAGACGTGCGCGCGGATCGCCTTGCGGCTCTCCCAGGTGGCGCCCATCTCCTTGAGGATGTCGTTCATCCGCCTCCAGACCGGCAGCTCGAATTGGAAGGGGATGTGCACCCGGTTGTCGCGGATCACGGTGCGGGGGTCGGTCAGGATCGCCAGGACGTCGGTCGGGAATCGCATGAGGCTCCTTCGGTTCACTGTCGGGTGGGTGGTGTTGCCCGTACCGGCGGGCCGGTGCTGGTGAGGCTGCGTGTCCCGCTACGGCCGCCGCGACGGGCGGGGCGGGGGTTGAGGGAGGGGCGCGCCGCGCACTTCCGTGAGGGCGCGCCGGTCCTCCCCACCCGGACCTTAGTGTCTGGACACTAAGGGCCGGGCCTGTCGAAGGGAGGTCAGACGGCGGCCTCGGCCTCCGTGGTGCCCTCGGCCACCGCGGCCGGGTTGATCTCGATGCCACCGGCCCGCACCGAGGCGATCGCCTGGGCCTTCGTCAGGTTGCCGATCACCTGGCCGGTGAGCTTGCGCAGGTGGGCCATGCGCTTGCTGTGGACCTCGACGCCTCCGGCGGCTCCGGCCAGCAGGAGAGCCAGCTCCTCCGGGTCCGCGGTGGCCAGCTCGGCCAGGATCTCGCCGGCGGCCGACAGGCGCTCGATCTTCTTCGTCAGCTTCGACCGCTCGGAGATGATGCGCTCGCGCTCCTCCTCGGGGACGTCATGGTCGCCGAGGAGCGACTCCTGGACGTCGCCCTTCTTGGCCGGGTTCTCCTCACTCAGGACGAAGAAGCTGCCCTGGGACTCGCGGCGCTCCTCCTCGGTGCGGCACGCCTTCACGAATGCCTCCGCGTCCCGGTCGCTGGCGAATCCACCCTGGGTGTACCGGCTGAGGAAGCGCATCTGGTTCTGCGGGCTCAGCTGTGCCGCGTACCAGGCCAGGTTGACGCCGAGCAGGCCCTTGGCGAGTGCGTCCTGCACCAAGCCGCACAGCTTGAGCAGGTCGATCCGCCACCCGACGTAGGCCGGGGACCGGCCGCACATCTCGCCGATCTCGTCGATCGTGTACCCGGCTGCCTCCAGGTCCTTGAAGGACTTCGCCTCTTCCATGGGCGTCATATCCGCGCGGCCGACGTTCTCGGCGACCTGCTTTGCGAGGAGTTCGCGGGAGCCGCCGACCGCGCCGTGTAGGACGAGGGCGGTCATCTCGGTGAGGCCGGCCATCTTGGCCGCGCGCCACCTGCGCTCGCCCATGATGATCGTGTACCGCCGGGTGCCCGTGTCGTACCGGACGCTGATTGGCTGGAGCTGGCCCAGCTTCCGCATGGAGCCCGCCAGTTCCTCCAGCTTCGCCTGGTCGAACAACTCGCGCGGCTGGTTCGGGTCGCGGTCGATCCGGTCGATCGGGATCGTCTTCTGGACCGTCTTGGCCTTCTCGGCGGTCTCGGCCGCCTTCTCGGCGACGGCCGCGCGGCGCTTGCTGACCTTCGTGGGCTCGACCACCTTCTTCGCGGCCGGGGCCTTCTTCGCGACGGCCTTGGTCCGGGTGGCCTTCGTCGCGGAGGCCTTCTCGGTGACCTCGGCTACTTCGGCGGTGGCGGTGGCGGTGATGTCGGTCATGGTCTCCGGCCTCTCGCTGTGCGGTGTGGAGCTTAGTGGGTGGACACTATGACTAACTTCGGAAGTCCCCTGGGGTACCGGGCTGGACGAGAGAAATTGCAGGTCAGACGCGGTTTTTTCGGTCCCCTTCGTGCCCGCCTCAGTCTCCGTCGGGGGCGCGTCGGCCGGCGCCTGGTCCTCGCCGGTCTCGGCGGCCAGGGCCTGCACCTCGGCCATCTCGGCCGCGCTCCTGCGGCCGGTCACCATGTCCCACTGGATGAGCCGGACGTCCGGGCCGGGGACGGACACGCTCCTCGGGTTGGACCGCAAGACCTCGTGCCAGCGCCCATCGGCCTGCACCCAGTCGCCCTTCTTGAAGTCGGCCCGGCTCCAGACCTTCGGGGTCTCGGGCCCCGGTGCGGGCTCCTCGGCCGGAGGCTGCTCCTCGATGGCGGGCTCCTCGCCGGTGTCGGCTGCCGCCGGGGTCTCCTCCTCGACGGCGGGCTCCGGAGCCGGCTGCTCGGCGACCACCGCGGCGGGCTCCTCCGTCTGCGGTTTCGGCTTGATGCTGCGCACGAAGCCGCTGCGGTCCCGGGACACCACCCAGTCGTCCGCGCCGCACTCGTAGCCGTGCTCGCCGAGGAGTCGTGTGATCTCGGCCTGGAGTACCTGCGACCAGACCGCGCGGCGGAACGTCTCCCCTTCCTTGGGCGTGATCTTCACGGGCTCGAAGTCCTTGTGCGGGCGGCTGCCCCCGTTGAGCCACGTCAGGGTCGCCTCGGCGCCGCTCATCGGGCAGGTGACGTAGATCCGCTTCGCCGCCTTCGGGTCGGTGCGCTTCTTCGGCGCCTTCGTCTTCGCCCCTTCCAGGGCCTCGCGCACCACGCTGGCCGGCTGCTCCTCCGAGGCCGCGCGAGCCGCCTTGGTGCCGGGGACCTTCCCGTCGGCGAGGAAGGCGAGCATCGCCGCCTCGGGGCACCGCGCGCGGGCATTGGTGTAGTCCGCCGCGTGCGTCCAGAGCTGACCGTCCTCGAAGGTGGCGTCCTCCAAGGTCATGACCTGCTTCGAGGCCAGCCGCAGGTTCCACGCGATCGACAGCGTCTTGGGGTTGACCCGGGCCACCTGGTACCAGGTGCCGGAGTAGAGCACGAAGTCCCTGGGCGCGAAGTCCCCGGGCCTCCAGATCTTCACGCCCTCGGCTTCGGCCTTCGCCACGATCGCCTCCCAGTACGCGATCTCCTCCTTGAAGTCCCGGATCAGCCGCGCGTGCCGGTCGACGGAGTCGTAGCCCTTCTCGACGGCTTCCGCGTGGTGCCGCTCCTGCTGTCGCAGGTCGGCGCCCAGGCGCTCCAGGCGCCGCAGGGTGCGATAGGGGTCCTTGCGGTGCTTCGCGTAGTTCTCGGCGGCCCCGGCCCGGTTGGCCCAGTACCCCGCGCGGTCGCAGTCCTCGAACGACTTCCGCATGTTCGTGTCGATCCGCGCGGCGTCGCGCCGGGCGCGGCCCTCGCTGTGGTGGCCGACGAGGATCGGCTGCCCCATCTCGAACCGCTTCGAGATCTGGTCGGCCGCCGATCGCCGGGCGTCGGCCGAGGCGACAGCCCGGCCCGCACGGTCGCCGAACCGGTCAGCCCTGCCCTCGGCGCGCTCCTCGCGGTCAGCCTCGGCCTCCGCGAAGGACCGGCGCTCTTCTTCGTTGATCGCGATCGTGACCTCGTGGCCGGCCGCGCGCAGGGCCTCGGCCGCGCGGTTGATGCGCCACATGTCGGCTTCCTTGTCCTGTGACCGCCGGACGTAGAGGCCCTCCACGTCGCGCGAGAACCAGAAGCCGTGGTTCCGCACGATCTCGAAGATCCCGTCGCCCTTCCGGGAGCCGGTGAGGATCGTGCCCTCCGCTCGCGTGTGGTTGATCTCGATGGTCGCCACGGGGCGTACCTCCTTGGGTGGGTGAGGGGCGGGCCGGATGACCCGCCCCGGGGTGGTCAGCGGACGCGCGTGGCGATCGTGGCGGCGTCGACGATGGACAAGGTCTCGCCCCAGGTGGCCTCGATGTACTCGCAGGTGTCGCCGCCCCAGCCGCTGCTGCCGGAGATGTACGCCCGGCCGCTCTCCGGGGGGAGCTGGACGGTCCAGGTGAAGCCGCCGTGGTCCACGCGGGTGTTGAGGCCGAGGTTCGTTCGCTGCCAGCTGGTGGCGGTGGCCGCTGCGGTGAAGATGGCGGCGATGGCGGTGGGGTCGATGCTGGCCATGTGGAGCTCCCTGGAGGTTGGGGCTTAGTGGGTGGACACTATGACTAACTCCCGAACACCCCTGGGGTACCGGGTGATTCGCGGGAAATCGGAGAAAGTTGCAGTTCAGGGACCCGGGGCCCGGCGGGGTCGCCGGGCCCCGGGTGGATCAGAACTCCTTGAGGATGTCGTCGGCGGTGTCGAGGTAGCGGACGAACACCCAGGGGGCGACCTGGTTGAGGTGGCCCGTGTCCTCGACGACCAGGGCGATGAACTCGGCGATGGCCTTCGGGGTGCGCTCGATGCCCTCGGAGGCCAGGCCGGCCGCGATGCCGCGGTACCGGGCCGCCACGTTCGGGTGAAGGTCGTCCAGGCCCAGCTCCTCCTTGGCGAACGCGATGAGGTCAGCCAGGCCCTCGATGTCGGCGGTGGTGAAGATGCTGTTCGCGGTGGCGGTCATGGGTGACTCCCTGAGGCTTGGAGCTTAGTGGGTGGACACTATGATTAACTTCCGAACACCCCTGAGGTACCGGGTAAATCGCGGGAGATCGGAGAAAGTTGCAGGTCAGACGGCCGACCAGTTCGCCGGGCGCTGGTCGGTGTGCCACCCGCCGTGGTGTCCCTGCCGGGCCTCCGCGTTGTCGCGGACCTCGGTCCCGCACCAGCAGAGCACCATCGGCCCCCACGGGCTGGCGTCCGCCTCCCGGTCGAGCTGGGCGCCGGCCTCCAGTCGCGCTTCCGCCCAGGCGTAGATCAGTGCCTTACCCGCCTCCCCGGCCGCCTCGCCGGGCGTCTTGCCCTCCTCGATGGCGGCCAGGTAGCGACGCCCGATGAATCGCACGGCGCGGGTGCCGGTGAAGGTGTCGACCAGGCCCTCCAAGTCGAGGCGCGGGAAGGACTCGTGGAGCGACTGGGCGGCGAAGGCCGCGATCTTGCCGATGGCGTCGCCGAGGTCGCTGGCCTCGCGGGCGGTGGGGGTCGCGGTGGCGCGCATGGGTGGGCCCTTCTGGGAGGAGGAGGGCGGGGCCGGTCGGCCCCGCCCGGGGTGCTGCTGGTCAGTTGGCGAGGATCGCCTCGCCGGCCGGGGTGAGGGTGACCGGCTGCCCCTCGGAGGCGGGGCCGGTGCTGTCCATCTGCGCCCATCCCTTGCTGATCGTGAACTCGACCATCGCCAGGCGGGGTGTGCTCCCGTCCTCGACGGTGACCTTGCCGGCCGCGTGAACCTTGACGCCGTTGCCGCGGATGGCTTCCAGGGTCTGCACCTGCTGGCGGACGGTGGTTCCCAGGCCGTCGATGACGACGGGCTCCATCTCCGGAACGGCCGCCTCGGCCGGGGTCTCGTCCTCGTCGATCTCGATCGTGTCGGTCGCGTCCAGGAAGCGGCGCAGGCCGTCCTGCTCGGCGAGCTGGGACGCGTTGCGGATCATGCTGGTGCTCATGGACAGGCCGTAGTGGAGCAGGACCTCGAGGCACTCCTCGCGCTGCTTGGCCAGGCCCTCGCGGACGCCGAGGCGGTCGATGCGGTTCAGGAGCTGCATCCAGGGCTTCGCCTTGCCCTCGGCGACCAGGACGGCGTCCATGAGGCCGTCGAGCTGCGCACCCTGGAAGGTGAGCGCGTCGGCCAGGCGCTGACGGGCCGCACCGGCCTCCTCGAAGGTGGAGTTGGCGCGCCTGGTGAGGCGGCTGAGGGCGATCTTGGCGTCCATGGTGGCTCCTTGCGAGGTGGTGTGTGTTAGTGGGTGGACACTATGACTAACGCCATATCCCCCTGGGGGTACCGGGGCGACGGGAAGAAATCAGGAAAGTTTTCGCAGGTCAGAGCCCTTCGCAGTCAACCCGGCGCGCCTCGCGTGACGCGCGCCATAGTGGGCAGGCACTAGGCTGCTGGCATGGATCGCCCCGAACTTCCCGCCGTCTTCGCCGCCCTCGCCGAGCTGGCCGGCGAGCCCACTGTCGACCGCGCGCAGATCCTCGGCCGCGCGCTCAAGGCCGTACCCGACCTCTCGGCCTGGATCCGATCGGAGAGGCAGCACACGGTCCGCGCGCTGCTCGACATGCCGCAGCACAGCGCCAAGACCCTGTCCGGCCCCCTGGAGGTCACCCCGCAGCGCGTCCACGACATCGCCGCCGGGCACCGCGCCACCCAGAACAGGCGAGCCGCAGCCGCGAAGGCCACGGCCACCGACTGACCCCCTGGGGGAAAGAGGAGCGCCCGCCCGCTGCCCGGAGAGGGCGGCGGGCGGGCGCTCGTCGCGCTGACGGCTCACGACGCGTCCACGAAGAGGCCGAGCTGTTCGACGTCGTCCGGCGCGACCGTCAGCGGGGGCAACCCCTTCGGTCGCAGCTCGGGCGTCTGCGGCAACTCCGGCTTCGGCGTCGGGCGTCCGACCTCGGCGCGCAGCTCGGCGACCAGGCCGGGGTCGATGCGGTGCGCCTCGATCTCCTCGTCGGTCGGCACCCAGCCCACGGGCCGGCTGCGGCCGAGGCGGTGCGTGATGCCCTGCACCCGGGCCCACACGTTCCACAGGCGCTCGTCGCGCGCCTCCCAGGCGTGCAGTTCCTCCATGGCCGCGTACATCACCTCTCGGCGGGCCAGGCGATGCCGGTGCTGCTCGTCGGCCGCCGCGCTCTGGCTGGTGGCCAGCTCGCCGCCGAGGAGCGGGTGGAGAGCTTCCCGGTCCATCCGGGGCCCTTCATGACCGGGGGTCGGCCGGTAGACCCGCCACAGGTGCAGCGCCTCGCGGCCGTCGGCGGTGACACTGACCCGCTTGTACCCGGTACCGAAGGGCTCGGAGATGGCGAGGAATCCGGCGTTCACCAGCGGGGTCAGGCGGCCTTCCGCGACGGGCTGCCCGGCGTACCCGGGCCGGGGGAAGTAGCGCAGCACGCCGTCCTGCCGGTACTGGAGCTGGACGGCAGCCGCGGCGGCCATCAGGTCGGCTTGGGCGGTCGACCAACCGAGCTTGTTCGCGCGGGCCCTGGCCCATGCCCGCTCGCGGGCTCCCTCGAGGAACTTGCTCGCCACCGAGCCGGCCGGGGGCAGCTCGGGCGCGGGCTCCGGCTCGGCTGCTTCCGGCTCCGGGATGGGCTCGGGGGTCGTCGGCGCGGCCGGGGCGGGCGGTTCCTCGCGGATCCGGGCGCCGTAGTTCGCGACGCCGGTCATCGGGCGGTCGCCGCTCGGGTAGCGCACCGAGACGCGGAACGGGAGCGGGCCCTCGCTCGACAGGCGCTCGATCTCGTCGGCGTACGCGGCGATCGTCTCGTCCGAGTGCCGGGTGAGGGGGAGGACGAAGGTGCCGATGTGCTCGCCGTTGCGGTAGTCGCCGGTCACGCGGAAGTTGTCGCCCTGGACGAGGCCAAGACCGCGCAGGATGCGCGCGATGGCCACGGTCGGGGTCCGGGGTGGGGTGGTGGGACTCAAGGGGGCTCCCGGCATAAGACTTAGTGGATGGACACTATGACTAACTCTGGTGACCCGCTGAGGCACCGGGTACGACCCGGGAAAGAGCGGGAGATCTGGCCGCCCGGACGTGTCCGGACACCTGCCCGGCTGTCCGGGCCGGTGTCCGCAGGGCTCACGTTCTCACTGGTCAGCGCGTCCGGACAGCGTCCGGACGCGCTGTCCGGATGGGCTGGTCACCCCTGGTCGTACACGTCCGCCCAGTACTGGCGGTCCTCGCGGCCGACCTCGCGCGCCGAGGGCTCGGCCGGGACCGGTGCCGGGGCCGTGACCGCGTCGGTGAAGCTCAAGGGAAGGCCGGTGACGAACTCGGCGGCCACGTCGTGGCGGTGGCGGGTCGCAAGCCGGCGGGCCTCGTTGCGGTCGCCCCCGAAGCCCTGGAGGCGACCGCAGGAGCATGAGGCCGTGCTCACCGAGGAGTGCATCATCCCGGCGCGGCGGCCCGGCCGGTTGAGCCCGGCCGTAACCGCCTGGCGGCCGAGGTCGGCGGGCCGCGACCACCCGGTGGGCTCGGCGGTCGTCGTGCGGTGCGCGAGGGCGAGCAGCCCGAGGCGGGCCGTCAGGGTGAGGCGCACTCGGCCGTCTCCCTCGGCGGTGACGAGCTTGCGGGCGCGGAGCGCCGCGGTGGCCATCGGGCTGATCTCGACCAGCCCAGCCAGGATGTACCGGCGCCCGGCGCCGCTCTCCATGTACCGGGCGGGGCGCACCTCGTCGATCGTCGTCAGGTCGCGCACGACCGCGTCGGTCAGGTTCCCCACGGGCATCTGGGGGACGAGGGTGATCGAGCGGTGCAGCAGGGCGCCGGAGCCGAGCTGGCGTCGGGTCCAGGTGATGAGGGCGCCGCCCTCGCGGGTCGCCTCGATCGCGTAGCCGCGCCGTACGGCCTGGCGCAGGAGCAGGAGGCCGTGCGCCTCGCTGGCGGTGCCCTCGGTGACGTCGTGCGCGTGGGTGATGGTCTCGCGGAACATGGGCGGGTCCTCCTAGGTCGTCGGGTGTGGGTGCGTCACGCGGCGATGAGCGGGCGGGCGGGCTCGATGTCCCGGATGAGTTGCCAGACCTCGCCAGGGGTGATGCCGTACGGGACGTTCAGCTCGGCGAGGACCTGGCCGCCGTCGAAGACCGTGAGCCGGCCGGGCAGGTGCTGGGCTGCGCGCGAGCCGGTGTGCGGCCGGTAGACCGTGGGGTACGCGTCGGCCCGCCCGTGGATCTCGACCTCGGCGGCCAGGGCGGCGTGCGCGGTGTGGACGTCGAGCAGGCCGACCAGGGCGGCCGTCGCCTCCTGGTCGTCGCTGCTGCCGAGGAGGCCGGTGCCGAGGACGTCGAGGAGGCGGGCACGCAGCGTGTGCTCGCTGCGGACATGCTCCGGGTTGGCGGGCATGAGGTCGTCCAGGCCCGGGAGGTATCCGGCCAGCGGGGCGGAGACGTAACCGATGACCACGGGCGGGAAGCTCTCGGGGGCGGCCATCCGGGCGCGCCAGAGGATGGCCTCGGCGCGGTCGGCGATGTCGTGGTCTCCGTCGAGGCCGCGCAGGACGGCGCTGGCCTGGCCGAGCTGGCGGGCGATGAGGCGCAGGGCCTTCGCGTCGGGGTGACCGACGGCGCGGCCCCGGATGATTCCGGCGAGGAGGCGGGCGCGCTGGGCGGTGCTCGTTTGCTGGTTCATGCTCGGTGTCCTCTCGTGATGGCGGTCAGGCGCGGGCGGTGGCGAGGAGGTGCGCGGCGGCGCCGTGGTAGCAGGGGGAGGTGGCCCGCAGGCCGGCCGGGCAGTTGCACTGGCCGGTGGCCGCGGTGCGGTAGATCTCGCTGCCGTCGTCGGAGACGACGAGGAACACGCGGTTCGAGCGGAGGGGGACGAGGCCGCCCATCTCCAGAAGCTCGACCGCCTTGGCCAGCTGGTAGGGCTGGAAGGCGGTCGGGGGGTTGAGGCGGGCGGTGCGGCGGACCATGCGCCTGCACTTGGGGCCGAGGCCGTCCGGGGAGGGCTTCCGCAGGACCCTGCGGCACTTGAGGCACCGGGCGGGGTGGGGGGTGGTGTCCGGTGCGCTCATGGCCTGTCCTTTGGGGGGTGGTGAGTGGTTACATCAACATCATTTCCGTAATTCATTTCGGATAATCCATTACGGGAAAGTGATTCAGCAAAGAGTTGGCAAACCTGCGCATGACCTGGACGACGTCCGCGCAGGCCAAGGGCTGTTCAGCGCTGTTCAGCGCTGTTCAGCGAACGGCGCTGAACAGCACGACGCCCCGCCCTCCACAGGGGAGAGCGGGGCGTCGTGCGGGACGTCGAGGTGGAGCCTCAGTGGTCGGTGCGGACCAGTCGGATCAGGGTGGCGACCTCGCTCACCGGCTCGTCATCCAGGGCGAGTTCGAGCGTCGAGGAGCCGGCCGCCCGAGTCACCCGGCCGCGCAGCCCGCCGTCACGGAACCCGACCTCGCTCACGCCGGGTTTGGCCAGCTCCCCGAGCGGGGGCCACGGAGTGTCATCGCACTCGCAGTCCTCGTCGTGGTAGCAGGAGTTCCGGTCCTCGGCCACGACCCTGATGCGCTCGTACTCGGCGTCGGTCAGAGCGCGGAAGACGACGCGGGCCCGGTCCCCGAAGGACTTGGCGAGGATGTGCGCCGTGATCCCGGGGGCCGCCATCTGGCACCAGGACTCGGGGCCTTCACCCTTCCACGTCTCGTGGATGGCGCCCCGGCCGCCGTTGGCTTCGATCAGGTAGAGGCTCGCGACGTGCGCGGCGGCCTTCGCGGCCGTCCGGGCGCTGTCGCGGGCCGCCCGGAACGTGGTCGCCATGCTGTCGGACGTGGGGTTTTTGTCCATGTCGGTCCTTCGCGGTGGAGAGGGGCTCGGGTGCTGGCCAGCTACTCGGCGGCCGTCGGCCGCTTGCAGGAGTCGTGCCGGTCGCAGTTGCAGTGCCCGCACGCGACGCACATCTGCCCGGCCTCCAGGCCGCAGACGCCGCAGCCGCCGGACGCGTCGAGGCCCGCGTCGTCCAGCGCCATCGCCAGGTCGAGCATCGAGTTGCGGTCGAAGCGGCGCCGGGGCTGACACCGGCCGTCGCACCGGGCGGGACTGCCGAGGAGTACCGCGTCCTCGCCGTCGTGCGCGGTCTCGCAGACGGCCGGCCGGACGGTGACCGTGATTTCGCGGACGAGCAGGCTGCCTTCGCCCTTGATGTCGGCGGCCGACCGGAGGTCGCCGACCTGGTGGATCATCTCGCGGCCCTCCGCGTCCGTGTCGGCGATGGGGCGGTCCTGGGCGCGGGCAACGCCCCAAACGATGTTGCGCAGTTCGCCGGAGCCGACCGCGGTGAAGTGCCGGTCTTCTTCGAGGGCGGGGTGCTCGATCGTGACGTTGTACATGGTGAGGCTCCTCGGTGCGGGCTGGCTGGTAGTCAGGCGAGGCGGGCGATGGCGGCGGACTCGCAGTTGCGGCACAGGACCGAGATCCGGCCGAACTGCTCGGCGTTCAGCACGCGGTACACGGCCAGTCCGCAGATCGCCGAGTCGGCGTCCGGCTCCGCGAAGTGCGGGTCGAAGTCCTCCGTGGTGTGAACGGCGACCAGGCCGGCGCGGTCGCGGAGGGCGAGGATCTCCACGTTCCGCTCGCTGCCGCTGCCGAGCCGGTTCAGGGCGAACGCGGCGGCGGCCAGCGGGGAGGAGGAGGCGAGGCGCTCCACGTAGGTGCGGGGGGTGTTGTCGGACACGTGATGCCTTCCGGGTGGGGTGGTGAGTGGTTACACCAACATTCTTTCCGGAATGACTTACGCGAAACCAATTAACCGGAATGAATTACGGGAACGAGCTGTCCGAACCTGGTTTGCCGTAACTGGCTTGTGGAACACTCGTGGCATGAGCCGAACCGGACCGCGCAACACGCACGCCGACTACCAGCCCAGCGCGACGATGCTCGCCGCGATCAAGGAGTGGGAGGACGCCGTCGCGCTTGAGGAGAAGACCCGGCACGCCGCCCGCCAGGCCGTCGCCGAGGAGCTGCGCACCGCGAACGTCTCCCATGGCGCGCTCGCTCCGCACACGCCGTGGACCGAGGGGACCATCACCGGCATCGCCCGCGAGTACAAGGTCCCCGGGCTCCGCCAGCGCAAGGCTTCCACCGACGACAGCTGACCAGACGGCTCCGGCGCGATCGGGGCATGCGAGAGGCCGCACACGATTCGCGTGCGGCCTCTCGCATGCCCGCAGCTCGGCGGGGAAGGGTGGCCTACAGGTGCCGGATCGCGATCGTCACGACGATCGCGAGGATCATCAGGCTGCCGATCAACCACTGCCCCGGCGGGACGTCGGAGAAGCGGAACGGCGCGGGCTCCGGCTTCGCGGCGTCCGCTCGGGCGCAGCAGCAGCACTGCCCATGCGGAGTGTGCTGGGTGTGGCTCATCGCCGCTTCCCTCCTCATTCAGATCACCTCCATCATGGCGGAACGAGGGCCCCTCCGGCTACGCCTTGCGCTGCTTCGATGACCGAGCGTCAGCGTCCGTCGTAGTGCTCGATCCTTGAGGCGGAGGGGCCGTTGGCGGGGTCGGGGACTGATCGGAACCCGCGCGCTTTCTGCTCGGCGGTCCACCTCTCCGACACCTCTCCGGCTGCTCTCCGCTCCTCTCCGGCCGCCGGAGAGTTCGCAGGTCGGGGGCACTCTCCGGGGGTGGAGAGCGGTCCGGAGAGTGCCCCTGGACCGCCTTCGGGGGAGGGCAGTGGCGGCAGCTCGGTTCGGTGCACTCCGGACCGCCCGGCGACCCCCAGCGCGCGGAACTTACGGGAGGGGTCGTAGCCGGCCGCGGTGAGGTGGTTCCGCAGCTCCTCGTTGGTGGCCTGGGAGAGGCCGGGGAGGTGCTTCCGCATGAGGGGCCGGAGGGTGCTGAGATGCACCCCGTTCTCGCTCCCGATCGAGGCTCGAAGGAGAGCCGTCAGGGGGTCTTCCTGGGGGGTCTCCTCACCGCCCGTTTCCGGGTCCTCTCCGGCCTCTTCCGCACCCTCTTCCGTGCCCTCTTCCTGGGGTTCACCGTCGCCCACTTCGGGGGCCACCGGGGCCTCCTCCACTGAGGCTTCCTTAGCGGGGGCCGCCGCGCGGCCGAGGAGGCGAGCCATCAGGCCCTTCCGGGGAGCCTCGGACGCGGCCTCCTTCGTCGTCTCGGCGGTCGCCCTCGCGACCTCTTCCTTGCCCTTTTCGGTGGCGCCCTTCTTCGCGCCGCCTTCCCCCTTCTTCGCGGGCTTCCCGGCTGGGATCTGGATGCGGCCCGTCGCGGCCATTGCCATGGTGGACAAGATCGCGAGGGTGGCGACCATCCAGGCGTGCTGGTACTCGTCACACAGCTTTACGACGGCGTAGACGACGAACCCGGCGCCCACGAACCGGGCCCCGAGGCTCCCGCGCTCGCCGTACTTCCCGGACAGCCATCCGACGATGAGGACCAGGAGCACGCGGATGCCCCGGCCGTACCAGGCGAGCATCTGCGGCAGTTCGCGCAGGATTCGGCCGAGGCCTCGGCGGAGTGGCGGTCCGGCTGCCTTGGTCGCCTCGACTGCGAGCGGGCCCAGCTCTGCGAGCGGGCGGACGTCGTAGTACGGCTGGAGCCCTGCGATCAGGCCGCACCGCGGTTCCTCGTCCTCGGCGATCTCGTCGTCGGGTTCCTCGTCGTCGGCGTCGTCCTGGTCGTCGTCGCGGCCCCCGTCCTCGATGGCGGGGTGGGCGTCGTCCAGGGGCTCGTCGTCTGCCGGAGGAGACGAGACGATGGCGATCGGGGCAGGCCACTCCCCCACCCTCGGGGCTTCGTAGGGCTCGGGGTCGGGGACGGCGTGGAGGTGGGCGCCCATCAGGAGAAGCTCTGCATGATCGTGTCGATCTTCTCGGCCATGAGGGAGAACGCTCCGCCCGCGCCGGATGCGACGTACCAGTAGGCGACGCCGATCACAGCGACCTGCCTCGTCGTGAGCTTCTTGTAGAGGATCACGCCCGTGAGGAACAGAGCGACGCCGGCCATGGCGACGCCCGGAACGACCTTGCCGAACAGGCCGATGAGGTCGTTGATGAAGCTCGATACGAGGTCGAAGGGCGTCCCGGCGGCTTTGTAGGCGGCCCCGGCGACCATGGACAGGAACAGGGTCCACCACCAGCCGAGCGGCTTGACCTTGCCGCCGGTGGTGGTACCGAAGAAGAGGATGCCGGTGAGGCCGAGGGCGAGGCCGGCGGCGCCGAAGGCGGGGATCAGACTCATGCTGCTTTCCGTTCGGGTGTGGGCGGTCAGGCGGCCGGGATGCCGTAGTACAGGGCGCCGACGATCATCGAGACGAGCGGGATGCGGGTGGCCCAGGAGAACAGGGGGAACCAGCCGCGGGTGCGGTAGTCGAGGACCGTGATGCCGGCCGCGACGCCGTACCAGATGGCGACGTAGAAGTCCGTCCAGGAGTCGTACGTCGCGGCCAGGTAGGCGACCTCGGCGGTGAAGAACTGGGGGACGCCGAGATAGAAGCCCGCGCCGAGGGCGGTCCCGTTGTAGAGCAGGTGCTTCGTCTTGGGCTGCATCTCGGTGAATGCCTCGATCAGCGACTTCTTCTGACCGGCTGAGTCCTTGCCGAACACCGGGCGCTTGTACGTCTTCTCGCCGGTGCCACGGACGCCCCAGCGGCGGCGGACGGCGGACGGCACCTCGTCGGCGGGCTCGTCGTCACCCTCCTCACCCTCGTCGCCGGAGATCCCTTCCAGCTCGTCGTACTCGTCCGGGACTTCGAGCTGTGTCTCACAGCCGGAGCACCAGTACGCGACGAGTTCGTTCGTGGGCTTGGCACGGACCTCGTGCGGGTTGGGGTGCTCGCAGGTCTCGGCGACCGGAGGAACGTGGTGGGGGACACCGTTGATCCACTTCACGGTCCCGACCGCAGCCCGGGAGCGCCTGGCGGCGTCCTCGTCACTGCTGAGCGAGGCCTTGGGCTCCCACCAGTTGGGGATGCGGTGCCCGCCGTCAGAGCGGCCCGGAGCGGCGACGGGCGGAGGGTCCTTCGGCTCCGGCGGGATCTTCGGCTCGTCCTCCGACTCGGCCTCCGGCTCTTCCTCGGGCTCCCCCGCCGCCGCCTCCCCTGTGTTCTTGGGCAGGCGGCGGAACTGGAAGACGTCCCGGGCGCGGAACGGTTTCTCGCCTTCGGGCGCCTCGGCCTCGCTGGTCTCCTCGTCGGTGGTGTCGCTCACCAGGATCCCCAGTCAGTCAGGGCGGCCAAGAGGCCGGCGAGGGCGGTCATGGCGCCGATGAACCGGAGGTCGCTCGCCTTCGCGTACACGGCGAAGAGAAGGCCGACGAGGCCGCCGAGCAGTACGAGATGGATCACGGGTCATTTCCTTCGGTACGCAGGGAAGAGGGCTGCGGCGCGGGCGCCCGGGTGCGGGCCCGTCGCGCGGTGGCGACGCCCGATGGCGCGCAGGACGGGCACGATGCGGTCGGCGGGGACGATCCGAAGAGAATCGAACATCCATTCCCTTCTGGGGTCCGGACTTTCCGCCGGACCTTCCATGGACACGAGCGCGATGACCGGACTTTTCAGCGCTCGGGAGACGGCGCGGGCTTCGTGCCGGATGCCGTTCAGTCGCGCGCTCACGTCGCGGTCGCCGTGCATGAGCCGGCCGGACTCGACCCTGAGCGGCCAACGTGCGGACCACTTCTTGCTGTCGAGGACGATCACGACTCCGGACGGGCTCACCAGGAGGTGATCCACGTTCGCGTCGCCGGTGGGCAGGGCGCGGTCGTGGAGGACCGTCCAGCCCTCCCGGACCAGCGGCTTGAGCCGGGCCGCGGTGGCCCTCTCCCCCACCGCCCCGGCATCCCACTGGTTCGCCCGGCGGCCGTGCGCGGTCTGGATGCCGACGAGGGCGGCGAGGCGAACCAGTGGGCTGCGGAGGCGGCGGGCCTCGGCGGCGGCCGAGGATCCCGCGCCGGGCCGCTGCCGGTCCTGGAAGTACAGGGCGACGGCGGCGGCCACGGCGAGGATGACGATGAGGGTCACGAGACTTTCCGGTTCTTCCGGGTCGGGTCGACGCGCTGAGCGGTGCGTCGGACGGTGTCGGCGAGGGCCGACTTGTCGGGGTGGCCGGCCGCGAGGACGGCGGCGACGAGGCCCGCGTCCGTGACCTCCGCGTCGGCGCCGATCTCCTTCCGGCAGATCGCGGCGATCGCGGGGCGGCTGATGTCGGACACGGGCGGAACCGGCGTCGACTGCTCGGCGCCCTGGTCGTGCTGCTGGTCCGCCGGAGGAACCGGGGGGACTGAACTTCCCTGGTTCGCGGGCGGGGTGACCGGGGCAGGGGCCGCTGGGGCGACGGGCGGCACCGGGGCCGGGGTGGGCGCGGCCGGGGGAACAGCGGGCGCCGCCGGGGCGATGACGACCGCGGGTGCGGGTACAGGCTCGGGTGCGGGCTCGGCTGCCGCCTCGGTGAGGCTGCGTGCGGCCTCGGTGCGCCCGAGGATCGCGTCGGCGGCCTGGTACTCGGCTCCGCCGACCGCCCGCTGGTACGCCGCACGCCGGTTGAGGCGGCGGACCCGGCCGGCGAGCAGCGCGCGCCCGGCCAACCTCTGCTCCTGCTCGTCTACCCAGTGCGCGACACCGGCGTCGAGCGGGACGGCGTACTCGCGGAGCAGCAGCCACCACGAGCCCTTCGCGACCAGGTCGACGCACGCGCCGAAGCCGCCCGCCCAGGGCTGGTTCAACGTGTGGCCGTACGCGGCGACCGCCCCCATGCTGAGCAGCAGGAAGAACCAGCCGCCGATCTTCGCGGGGCGGGCCTTGCCCGGGGCGGTCCGGTTCAGCCACTCGATGCCGAGGCAGTACATCCAGGCGATGGCGAACACTGAGCCCATGCCGTACGCGATGACGGTGGGGACGAGCGGGCCGAGGAGGCCGCCGAGGCTCGCGGTGCCGCCGATCACGGCGATCACCGTGAAGGTGATCGCAATTCCGGTGACGCCGCGCAGGATCAGTTCGTCCCACTCGCGGGGCGGGACCGGCTCCCATCCGTCGTACGGCTCGCGGCGGGTGGACGGGATGCCGTCGATCTCGGTGGTCACGCTCCGGTACAGGCGGATCTTCCGGTACTTCACGCCTTCGATGCGCGCCTGCTGCTCGGGGGCCTGGTCCATGGTGTTCCTCTCCGGGTGGTGCACGCGCAGGACGGGCCCGCCCTCGGAGGAAAGAGGGCGGGCCCGGCCCGGTCTGGGGTTACGTCCTGCCGAAGCGGCGTCGGCTGGGTTCGGTACCGGCGGCGTCGCCGTCGCGGAACACGCGGGCGCGGTGGTTCTGGCGCCGCTGCCGGGCGGCCCGGTCGGTGGCGGGCTCGCGGTCCGAGTAGTTGCTGGCCGCGAGCTGGCGGTCGCTGCCGCCTCGGATCCAGTCGGGGACGATCTTCATCGGTGTCCCCGCGCCTTCTCCTTGCTGATCTGCTCCGCGCGATCGGCCTGGGCGCGGGCGAGGAGTTCGGCGGACGTCGCGTCCTTGTCCTCGGCGGCGGGGGTCGTGGTCGTGTCGTTCATCAGCGCACCGCCACGGCGCGGAGGACGGCGTCCGTCCAGGCCTTGCACTTCGCGCACACGAACTGGCGGCCGTCGCGGCGCATGGTGCGCCGACAGCACTTCGGGGCGGTCATCAGCGGGCCGCCTTCGAGGTCGGCTGGGTGGGCACGGACGGCCTCTTCGTCGGGACCGGCTCCCTGCGCGGCCCCGGGATGCCCGTGATCCTCGGGATCGCGGGGGCGTTGTCGTCCTCGGTCCACTCGTGGCCAGCTTCCGCGAGGACGCCGCGCGCGAGCAGGGCGTACTCGCCGCGCGTGATGTCCTGGCGCAGCTCGGGGGCCAGAGCGAACGCGGCGCGGGCCAGCTTGTCGGCGCCGCCGCTGAGGCTGCGGTCCGACAGCTCGTACGCCTCCGCGCCGATGGCGAGGAGCAGCAGGTGCTGCTCCAGCTCTTCGGTCGGGTTGACCTCGGTGAAGTGCTCGGCGACGGCGAGCAGCACGCGGGGTGCCGCCTCCGCCACGTCGAGCGCATTCAGATCAGTAGAGTTGGGCACGGCGTCAGCTCCTGTGTGGCAGGTGTCTGGCGCGGCCCCCGGTCGGCGTTTCTGAGGCCCCGACCGGGGGCCGACTTGTACGCAACGTGGTGTTGCTTGCCCGACTGTATGGGACTCCCATACAGTCGGGCAAGCGGCTATGACGGAAAGAGACCGAATGGCCGACGATCAGGCAGATGGCGGGGAGGTGGCACAGCGCGTGTTCGACGCTCTTGAAGCCCTCAAGTCCCTTGAGGACGAGGCGCTGCGCGCCAGAGAGATCAGCACGTTTCTGCGGGCGTACGGGCCGAAGATCAAAGAGCTGAGCGACCTCCGCCGGGACTACGTACTCGGCCAGCGAGCCCAGGAAGTATCGGTCCGGAAGCTAGCCGCGCAGATCGGCGTGTCCCCCTCCACCGTCCAGGACATCGAGCGTGGCTACTCCGGGTCGGGCAAGACCCGGCCACGAAAGGCGAGGGATGACGATGGCGGAGGATCCGGCGGCCAGGTCGGCGACTGAGACGGCCGGAGGAGAGATCGTCCAGCCCGCAGGCCCTGACTATCTCGCGGTCCACGTCCACGGAACGCCAGTGCACTGCTCCAACCGGAAGGGGCAAGTCGCGAGCTGAGGATGTGCGGCACACCGAACGGCCCCCGCTCCCGGCTAAGGGAACGGGGGCCGTCGTCGTGTCCGGACAGTGTCCGGGCCGGTCAGGGGCGTGCCCGGTGTCCGGCGCTGATGGCGGCGGCGAGGCCGATCCATCCCTTGTGCCACGCCTGGTCGAGGAAGGCCCCGGCGCGGGGGTCGCGGCAGAGCCAGCCGCCCTTGCCGGCTGCGTGGGCGGCGCGGACGAGGAGTGGGGCGTCGTCGGAGTCGTCAGCCCAGTGCCCGGCGCAGCGGTCGGCCACGTAGTGGGTGACGGCGGAGACGGCGAGGCCGGCGGCGGCGCGGCGCCAGTCGAGGCCGAGGCGGAGGTGCCGGTCGGCGGCGTACAGGGCGAGCGCCTGGGTGGCCGTGTACGAGCAGACGTGGCGGAGGCAGGCGGCGGCACCTTCCGGGCCGTGCTTACCCTTCGCGGCTGCGTCGTCGTCCCGTTGCACGAGGTAGTCACCGACCTCGTGGGCTGTGGTGAGCGCGGCGTAAGCGGCGGCGAACGCGGCTGCTGCGCCTGTGGAGTTGCTGTTCACGTGAGGCTCCTTGTCGGTCAATCTCCAGGGTTGCCGCGCGGGCGCGGCGCCAGTGCCCAGCGGTGGGCACTGGAGGCTTGAGGGACATCACGGCGCACGAGAGCGGCCCTTCCTCCCTGGGTGGGGTGGAAGGGCCGCTCTCGGCGTCCGGACGGTGTCCGGGCTGGTCAGGTTGTCCGGCGCCAGAGTGGGACGACGGTCTCGGGGCCGCCTTCGGCGACGAGCGCCCGGCGAGGGGCGGGGAATCCGCCGGCCGGGGGCACGCTGGTATCGGTCGACAGGAACAGGGTGGTGCTCCACTCGACGTGGTAGGTCCGGCCGTCGGGGCGAGGCCACTGCCGGGCGCCGCGGGTGGCGGTGGCCTCGCCGAGTGCGAAGACGTGATGGTCGGGCGGGGCGGGCACCTCGTGCTCGTCCAGGTCGACGCACTTCCACTGCGGGACGAGGGTGTAGAGCGTCTCCCCGCCCGGGGTCTTCGACCAGGTGTCGACAGCCACCCACGTTCCCCGGCGCTGCCACAGCCCTTGGGCGAGCCGCGACAGCGCCGGAGGGTCGGGGTGGTCGTCGGGGGCGCTGAACGCGACCAGGCCCGGGGCGGCCGGGGCGTACGGGAACGGACCGGTTCTCTGGTGGATGGCGGGCTCGCGGGTTCTGTAGACGTAGCCGAGCATCACCGGGTCCTCATCGAACCGGTGGGTGATCGCCTGGTCGTGGGCGGGCTCGCCTCCGTCGCCGGTGTACGGGGTGATCCGTACCGCAAGACACCGGGAGTACGACGGCGGGTGAGAAACGATCTCGTCATCGCGCACGCGAAGTCTCCTCCTTGGTGGTGGTCAGCGGCGCCGGGGCGGCGGGCCGTACGGCGATGTCCAGGCCGGGCGGTCGCGGCGGGCCGCCGGGGCGGCCTGGCGCAGGGCACTGCGGAGTTCGGTCATCGCCGCGGCGGAGGCCTCGATCACCGGGCGCAGGGCCTTCATGAACGCCCGGACGGGTGCGAGGGCTTCAGCCATGACTGCGCGCGCCTCGGCGACGACCAGGTGCGTGTGCGGACCGTCCTCCCGGCGACGGCGCTGGGCGACCGCGGTGACGGCCTCCTCGACGGTCAGGCCGTGGAGCTTCACCAGGCGGCCGATCAGGATGAGCGCGGCGCGGGCGGAGGCCTGCTCGGGGGTCATCAACTCGGGTCCTTCCGAAGGATGTCGGGGGTCAGGTCGAAGGCAACACCGACCGCCTCGGCGATCTGGTCGCGACGCTCCGGGGACGCCGGCGGCGCGGGCTCCTCGGGCGGGTGGAGCGCTTCGGCGAGATGGCCGAACGCCTCGGCGAGGGCGGCGCCGACCAGGCGGCGGGGCACGCGCGCGCGGTATGCGAACCGGACACCTGGATCACTGTCCGGACCCTCGCTGTCCGGACGTGTCCGGACAGCGTCCGACCTGGTGGGCAGGGGTCCGCAGTCAGATGTCTCCTCGATGTCCCGAGGCGTCCGGACCATCCCTCCGGATACGTCCGAACGCTGTCCGGACGTGCTCACGGGCCGACTCGCACGAAGCCGGTCGGCCCGGCTGGTGGCCGCGCCTGGTCGTGGGTGAGGATCGGCACGCCCGACGTCAGGCCCGTGCTGTCCTCCGGGACCGCTGCCGCCGGGGGCGGAACGAGGAGCGGGCGGCCGGGGCGCGGCAGCCACATCGGGTGGTCGAGGCGGATCAGGACGTGCAGCATCTCCGCCATCCGGTCGGCCATGTAGCGGGCGCACTCCGGGGAGACGTCGAGCGGCCACCCAGCGTGGGACTGCTGGAGCGCGTAGACGAGCTCCTGGGCGGTGGCCGGCCGGGCGCCGGGCGACGGGTTCAGCGCCTCGTCCCACTGGTAGTCGCAGCGCTGGCAGCGGCGCTCCAGCCGCTTGGGCAGCGGGCCGCGCCGCTCCAGGCGGCCGTTGTACTCCTCGATCACGTGGGCGGTCGCGTGCCGGAAGACGGTGAACGCCTCCAGGTTCGAGCACATCGCGCACTCGGTCTCGTCGCCGGAGAACGGCGGCAGCACCGTCTCGGGCTGCTCGGCCTTGGGGGCTGCGGTGTCGGGGTGGGTCATCTGCCGATCCTTCGGTTCGGGGTGCGGGCCCTGCGCAAGGAACCGCAGTTCCTCATACAGGGCCGGGGATAGTAGGGGGTTCAGCGGGGTCGGGTTCCGCGCGAGCGCTCGTGGTTGAGGACGTCGCGGCAGTTGACCGTCCGGCAGCCCTCTTCGACGTAGCGGCCGTGGACGCAGCGGTCCCGGTTGTAGCGGGGGTCCTCGTCGCGGCGCGGTGCGCGCCGGGCGGGGTCGGTGGGCCGCTTGTGCCAGCCCATCGGCTCGTCCTGGGTGCCCGGGTCCCAGGCGGCCACGCTGTCCGCGACGAGCTGCGGGTCTCGCGGGTAGCACCACCCGTGGTCGTAGGCCCATTCGCCGTCTTCGTTCTTCGGCAAGGCGATCAGCCGGATGTTGAAGCCCTGCCAGATCCACACGTACCGGTGGGTGCCGTCGGCGGCGAGTTCGTAGCCCTCCCAGTGCTCGTCCAGGATCGGCGGCTGATGGATCTTCACGGGTTGGTCCCTTCGGGTCACGGTAGGGTGCGGCCGGTGCGGAGCACCCGGATGATCTGGGCGGAGATGTGGGCCGGCTGGTCCGGCGGGGCCAGGAGCGGCGCAAGCGTTCCGCCAGCGGGCGCGTCGGGGTGGGCGGTGCCCCAGGACCACTCGGGTCGGGCTCCGCCCCACACCGCGTACAGGTGCTCGCCACGGGCGGCCGCGTCGGGCAGGCCGAAGGCGCGCCGCTCCAGCGGGACGACGATGCTGTGCTCGGTGGCGTGAGCGGCGGACCAGCCGCAGGCGGTCAGGTCGGCGACGACCGCCGCGGTGAGTTCGGCGGGGACCTCGTTCCACCGCAGCGGGTCGCCGTACGCGCCGGTCACCACGACGGGCTCGTCGGGGCGCTGGGCGGGCACAGCTCGGGCCGCCTGAGCGGGGTCTCGCCCCGGTCCTGGTCGTAGTCGACGGCGGCCAGGCGCTCGAGACGGCTCGCGCCGTTCTCGGGGGCCAGGGTGGGGGGCGGCTGGTTCACCTCGTGTCCTTTCGGGCGGGGAATGCCGGGCACGTCAGGGAGTGGTGGCCGCCGAGGCTGGTCCACCAGGTCTCGCAGCGGCAGCCGGGCGGGATGGCGGTCGCGCGCTCGATCGCGGCGAGGTCGGCGACCGGGCCGGGGAACTCGGCGCCGTGCCGGTAGGCGGCGACGACGCGGACCAGGCGGGCGGCGTTGCGGCACTCGCGATGTATGCCGAGGAGCAGCCCGACCGACGTGCCGAACAGGGCGACGGCGTACAGGTCTTCGCCGGCGTCGATCGCGGAGGTTCCAACGAAGATCGCGACCAGGTAGCCCGCCGCGTACAGCGAGATCATCACCGTCCGGGCGTTGTTCACTCGGTGCGTCCTTCCTCGCGGAGGCGGCGCTGCTCACGCACGATGTGCTCGGCGGCGGGCACGGCCATTGCGTACACCGCGGTGATGCAGTCGCCGAGGGCGTCGGTGCCGTCGCGGACGGCTGGTTCGGCGATCGCCCAGAACAGGGCGTCCGTGGCGTCGTGGTCGCGGTTGGCCCACGCGGTGATGAAGCGGGCGGCGAACCGTACGGGCGGCGGCAGGTCGTCGATGCTGGCGGCCCCTTCGAGGCCTTCGAGTGCGATCCCGTACGTGGTTCCGGGGGTGTTGGTCTCTCTGGCCTCCTTGGACGCGGTCTCGGCGAGGGAGCCGAGGAGCGCGTACGTGGAGTGGGGTCCGGCGTCCACGATCGGCTGGAGGGTGTCCAGGCCGCGCTGGAACTCGCCGGTGAATCCGTACGCGAGCGCCTGGAGGATGGCCTTCGGGTCGGGGGCGGGCATCGGGTGTGGTCCTTCCGGTCGTCGTACGGTGGTCCGGGCCGCCCGCCCCGGTTGCTGCGGGGCGGGCGACCCGTGATGCTCGGTCATACGGCAAGGAGCGCGACGACGGCCGCGGTACGGTTCTGCGCCTCTTCCTCCGGCGTCGACAGGGTGCTCACCTGCCGGTCTGCCGCTTCGCGCGGATCTCGCGGGCGACGTCGACGCCCGGCCAGTTGTCCAGGCCGGCCAACTCCAGGCAGCCCAGCCAGGCTGCGCGCTCCTCCAGGTCGACGCGGGCCTGGCCGGGGTCGAGCTGGCCGGACGCGGCGAGGCAGGCGGCGATCACCACGGCGTCCGGGATCTTCGCCGCGAAGGCGATGCTGGCACCGGCGCCGGGCAGGTCCAGGGCACAGCCGCCGGTCTCGTTGACGACGGCCCACACCGCGCCGGATTCGTGCTTGAGCAGGCCGCGCGGGTCGAGGGTGTCACCGGTCCAGTCGGCGGCGTCCAGGGCCTCGGCGACGCCGATGCGTTCGTTCCACGTCATGACGTGATCTCCAGGTCTTCCAGGGGCTGTTCGCTGTCGATGTGGGCGTGAAGCTCGCGGAGCCGGGCCAGGGCCTTACCGTCGCGCTTGTTCAGCGCCCTACGGGCGAGTTCGGGCAAGGCGGCCCAGCAAGCGCCGCACAGGTACCAGCGGACCGGCTTCGGGTTCCGGCACGACCGGCACGGCGTCGCGGTGTACGCGCCGCGTGGCAGGGACTGGCCGGTCACGGCTCGCACACCTCGCAGCGCTTGCACACCTTCGGGTCAGCGCTGATCGTCAGTGGGATGGCCTCACGGCCGAGGTCCGTGTACCAGCCGCACCGTGCGTAGTGGTACGAGTAGCCGTCGTCTTCCGGGCCGGACCGGCGGAGGTGGAGCATCCCGGTGCCGGAGCGCAGGTGTTGCGACGCCGGGCGGTTGGTCCTCGCCAGCGCGCGGGACTCCGCTGCGGTGTACCCGCCGGGTAGGCGGGTCACTTCGCGGCCTCGGTGGCGCGGAGCAAGGCCAGGTGCTCGGCGTGGAGCCGGCCGACCTCCGGGGTGCAGTACCGGGCGAGGGCCGCGGGGTCCATGCCGCTGCGGCACTCCGGGCCGATGCCGAGCGTCTTCGACGTCTCGTCGCTGAGCACGCGGCCGCAGCTCCAGCAGCGGAACCTCAGGTCGGCGAAGCACCGCGCGGCGGCCTCGGGGCTGGCCGCGATGGCGGTAACGACCTGGTCCAGGTACGTCCGCCGACTCCGCGACCACGCGGCGACGAACACCTCGCGGGCGGCGCGCTCCTGCGGGACGTCGGCACGCCGGGGAACCGCCGGGCCGTACCAGGCCTTCGCCGGCCAGGGCTTGAGCGCGTTCGTACTGGCGGTGCGCGTGCGCCGCCAGTAGGTGACGGTGTCCGGGTCGTCGGGGGCGAGAACCGCGTAGTAGCCGTCCTCGATGGCGTCCAGCTCGGGCCAGTCGAGCGCGGGGGCCGCCATCAGGCACCCGGCGCGACGTAGGGGGCGCGGCCGATGCCGGGGCAACGCTGGCCGGTCGAGAACCCGGACAGCGTGATCCCGTTGTGGCGGCCGACCTTCCCGCTGCTCGTGAGGTGGTACGTCATGTTGCAGACCGGGCACTCGCCGCGCGGCAGCACGCGGACGGGCCGCGGGTCGTTCGGGGCCTTCATCGATCGGTCTCTCCTTTGTCCTGCTGCGTGGCGGGAATGCCGCGCCTCTGGGTCTTGGACGGGTGTCGGCCGCTGAGCATCAGCGCGCGGGCGACCGCCTGCGCGCCGTACCGTTCGGTGGCCGCGTCCTGGCCGTGCTCCTCGACGTGCAGCAGCACGTCGCCGGGCACGAAGTCCTCCGGGATGGGGCGGGCCGGCCGACGCACGGTCGGCCCGCAGAGCAGACAGCCGTTCTCGGCGGTCGGGTCGAACGGGCTGCCGGGGTGCCGCACGCAGCGGTTCGCCCGCACCGCGCCCCGGGCTCCGGCGACGGCCGCGCGGGCCTTCTCGATCTCGGCGGCCAGCTCGGTCAGCGTCTGGTCGTTCACGTCGTGCCGGGTCGCGAACTCGCACAGAGCCCGTAGGGAGGCACCGATCGCGGGGAGGAAGTCCGGGTTCACGCGCCTACCGCCTGTCGCTCGTCGTTGCCCCGAGCTGCGTGGGAGACCGGGCGGGGGTTCTTCTCCCGCCAGCCGTTCATGTGTTGGTTCACCTGGTGGTCGAGCCGTGCGCCCCAGACCCCTGCGTCACCGAGGACCCGGCGGTACCGGCCTTCCTCGGCGCCCTCGGATTCCGTCCAGGCGTCCACGGCGGCCTGTGCCGTCCCGCTGGCCTCGGTCTCGACCTCCCAGCGGGCGGACATCTCGGTGGCGGCGCGGGCGATCTGGCGGCGCTCCACGGCCCGCTCCTGGCAAGCCCGGCAGTCGCCGCCGCCGATGATCAGCCCGTCCTCGCAGCCGGGGTCGGGGCAGTCCTGGTTCAGGAGCGCGGCAGCGAGCCACGAGTTTCTGTTCCGGATGCGGTCGCACCCCTCAGGGTTCTCGAGGCCCCTGCGAAGAGCAGAGCAGCCGGAGGCGGTGCACTGGTCGCAGCCGCGGTAGCCGGCCGCCGCCCGGGTCTCGGCGTGCTCGCCGTACCACCGCCTGTTCAGCCTGGCGATGACCTGCTCCGGGGTGCGTCGCGGGATCCCCGCCGCCACGTTGCCGTCGAGGAGGTCGTTGATCGCCCGGTGCAGCCCGGGGAACAGCTTCGTGCCAGGGGCAGCAACAGCGCCCGGGATCGCGGCGCGGACCATCTCGAACCCTGCGGACTCCTTGCGGGGCCGGGTCTTCGTCGTGGCGGGACGGGGTGACTTCGTGCGCTGGGTGGGGAGATTCGTTCGGGACGCGGCGGAGCCGCCTTCGGCCTGACCGCTTTCGTCCGCCGCGCCGTCGTACTCGTCCGCACGTGCACAACCACCTGCACTTTTGCCTACGGCGTCAGCAACAGCGGAGTCTTCTCTCGTCTTCTGGGTGATCGTCTCCTTAGAGACTCGGGGGTCCTCCGGGTCCCGGGAAAACCCGGAGTCGGGGCTGACCTGCGGCGATGCGGCGTTGTCCCAGGTCGGCCCCGAGTCCGGGTTTTCCCGGAGCCGGGGGCCGCCCTTCTGGCCCAACTTCCCGCGCCTCGCCTGGACCTTCCTGAACGCCGTGGCGGTGGGCGGGATGACCTCTACGCGTCGTGCCTGGGGGTCTTCGTCGCGGATCACCGCGAGCAGTTCCTCAACCTCGGCGTCGGTCGCCGGCGGGGCGTAGACGGCCATTTCCGTGCGCCACTGGTTCAGCGCGCCCATCACGCGGACCTTCACGACGTAGCGGGCAACCTGGAGCATCCCCATGGTCTTCGCCAGGGTGTCCTCGCCATAGCCGTACTCCAGGCCGATGTCGGCGAGCGTGATGTCCCAGCCGTCCCGGTGGCGCAGGAACACGGTCAGGAGCCCGAGCGCCGTCAGGTCCAGGTTCTTGGAGTCGTCAACGGTCTCGTTCGGCACCTGCGCGAACCGGGGCGGGCGACCGCTCCGTTTCCTCATGGTGTCTCTTCTCGGTCGTGCTCGGGTGGGTTCTGACCAGGCGTTATGTGCCTGATCCCTAGATCACTATGGCCTAAACTTTAAAGTTTGGCAAGAATGGCCATAGTGGAGACTGTGGTGATCGCTTAGACTCTGGTCATGACCGCTGCCACGAAGCCCGTGCTCGCCCAGGACGGCGTCCAGGAACTCCCGCTGACCCACGCCCGCGCCCAGCTCACGACGCTGATCGAGGACGCCCGCGAGCGGGACATCTTCACCGCGCTCACGGTCCGGGGCCGCCGCAGGATCTGCCTCGTGACGCCCGAGTTCTATGAGCGCGCCCTCGTCGCACTCGGCGAGACCCCCGAGCCGTCCAGCGCCTGACATCTGGTTCATCGCCGGCCGCCCGCCCTGCGGCGGTACGCGGCGAGGTCGAGCACGCCCGTCGGCAAGGCCACCGGGCGCTTCTGCGCGGCCTGACGCTGCCGGGCCGGGCACGTCGCAACGTGCGGAACGAACAACTTCTCCCAGCCCATCAGCGGCAGTTCCTCGGAAGGCCGACGCGACCGACGGGTGCCCGTCCCGTCGCGGTAGACCGCGGTGTTCCCGGTCTCGTCCGGCTCCGGGTCGACGGCAAGGCGCTTCCCGGCGTCGGTGACGGTCCACAGGACTTCGCGGTGGCAGTCGAAGCAGGTGGAGCGCCTGTTCATCCGCGGTCTCCTTCCAGTGGCGAGCCGGCCGTGGGGGGGCCCCGGGGCGGGGGGGGGGGGGGGCCCGGGGCCCCGCCCGGCGGGGGGTGGGGTTGGTGGGGGGGGGGCGGGGTGGTTGTCGCGCGGGGGGGGCGCGCCCGCGGGGGGGTGTCGGCCCCCCGGTGTGGGGGGGGGCCGGCGCGGCGGGGGGCGCCCGGTGCACGCGGCGGTCGGGGGGGTGGGGGGGGGGGGGCGCCCCCCCCGGGGGGGGGGGGGGCGCCACGGCTCCAGGTCAGTCGCAGAGGTCGAGGTCGATGCCGTGGCGGCGGCTCGGCTTCTTGCTCGCGGTCGGGGACAGCTCCGGCTGCTTCACCGACGGCCGCCCCATCGGGGGCGGGGTGGCCGGTCGGGTCGTGGCCGGGAGCCGCTTCTCCAGCGACGGAGCCTTGGGCTCGGCCGCGGGTGCCTTCGGCGCGGCCGGTCGGGGCTTGGCCGACATCGGGGCCTCCACGGCGACGAGCGCGAACCAGTCGCACCCGTCGCCGTTGCCGTCGTCGCCGTCGTCCCCGCTGATCGCCTGGCAGCCGGCCAGCAGGACCAGCAGCACAGCGAAGACGATCAAGGCTCCGGTCACTGCCCGGGTCGTGCGCTCCCGCTCGTTCACTGGCCGGCCGCCGTCAGCCGACGCGGCCGATGGCGCAGCTCGACCTTGGCCTCCAGCAGCAGCGTCCGCGCCAGCCCGTACGACAGGTCGTGCTCGGCCGCCAGGGCGCGGATCGAGACTCCGCCGTCGGAGTAGGCGTCGGCCAGGGTCTGACGCAGCTGGTCACGGTCGTCGCCGCGCCTCCTCGGCCGCCGCGTCAGCTCGTGGCGGGCGCCGCGCCGCTCCTGCGAAGGGGTCGTCAGGTCAGTGCTCATGGTGCTCAGTTCCTTCTGTGGGGTGGTGGTGTCGAGCGGCGCGAGCGTCCAGCTCGGCCGCGTAGGTCACGAGCGACCGAAGCGACTCAGCCCGCTCGGCTGGTGAAGCTCCGGCCGCCGCCACGAGGGCGGTGACGTGGTCGTGGTCTCGATTCGCGTACGCGGTAACCAGGCGGGCGGCGAACAGGCCGGCAGGGTCGTCGGCGGCGTCGCCGAGCTGGTCCAGGACCCACGCCTCGCCCCGGTCGAAGTCGGGGCCGCAGTGCAGCGTCAGGAGCGCCAGGCGGGCCGCGTGGGCCATCACCCGGCACGTGGCCAGCAGGTCGAGCGCGTCGCCTCGGTCTGCGATGCGGGCGGTGATCTCCACGGTGAGGGCGTCGTCCTGGGCGCGGGCAGCCTCCAGCGCTTCCCGCGTCCAGAGCGTCAGCAGTCCCGGGCTCAGCACGCCTGCCCCTGCTCACAGCTGCCCCTGCTCACAGCTGCCCCTGCACGCTGTGCGTCCGGACGATCCCGGCGATGTCGGCCAGGGACTCCTCGGCGCACACCTTGTCGGAGGGGATGCCCTTGTCGTCCCGCAGGTGCGTCGGGTACCCGCAGTACCGGCACGGCTGTTCCTGCCAGTCCCAGTGCTTCGACGTCCCCCAGTCGAGCAGCCCGTTGACCGGGAGCGACGACGAGTTCAGCTTCGGGACGGACAGCTTCGGAGCCTCCCTACGCCGCCGTGGTGGCATCGGCCGCCCCCTTCTCCAGTTCCCGCTCCTTGCGCCGCTGCTTCTCCGCCGCGCGCCGGGCCTGCCGCAGGAGGTCGGCGCGCTCCTCCTCGTCGAGGCCGCCCCACACGCCGTAGTCCTCGCGGTACGTCAGGGCGTGCCCCAGGCACTCGGCCTGGACGGGGCAGCGGACACAGATCGCCTTGGCGTCGCCGGCCAGCACGGAGGCCGGTACGCCGCCCCTGCCGACGGGGAAGAACGCGGCGGTCTCGGCCCCGGCGCACTCCGCGTCGTCGCTCCAGTGATGCGCCCGGGGCAGAGTCCGGTGGTCGTTGGGGTGAGGGATTCGCGGCATCGGTAGCTCCTTGCTTCGTCGTCGTGTCCGGATAGGTCGCGCGGACATGTCCGGACCCGTGTCCGTGCTGGTCAGGGCTAAGGGCGGTCGCCGGGGCGGCTATTTCCGAGGGGTCGTCCCCGTCGTGTCCGGACGCGTCCGGACACGACGGGCGGTGCCGTCCACGGCGAGGGGAACGCCGGACGCCGACGCCGAGGGAGCCCGTCCCGAGGAGCAGCGGCCACCACACGTGGGCCGTCGTGGTCACCGCGTCCATCGCGGTGACGTAGGCCAGGAACACGTCGATCAGCCACATGGCGAGAGCCCCATCTCCCCGTGCCAGCGGTCCACCGTGCGGGCGGCCAACCCCAGCCGTGCCCCGATCACGGCCGCCGACTGTCCGGCCTCGGTCATGACCTGCACGGCCCGCCGCTGCTCCGCGTCGTTCAGCGGCGGACAGACGCCCCTGCACAGCGCGGCGCGCTCCACCGCGACCAGGTCGACGCCCTTGTCCCACGTCGAGCCGTGCATCACTCCGCGTCCCCCTCACGAATCAAGCGGTCGGCGAGGTGGGCCCCGGCCAGGCAGCACGGGTAGTCGCACGTCGGCCGTACGTTGCCCACGGGCTCCCGTTGGTGGTGCCAGCGGAAGGCCAGCCGGTAGCCCGTCTCGACCTGCCCGTGCCAGGCGACCAAGGGCGTACCGCGCTGCCCGGTCGGCCCAGTCCAGTGCAGGTGGCCGCCGTCGACGGCGACGGTCCGCAGGGCGAACGCGTCCTTCCACGAGGCGGCAGGGCCGGGGCGGGCCTTGCCGGGCGCAGCAGCGCCCGGCAGGGACTCACCGGCGGAGTCGAGAGCGGCAGAGATCTCGTCCGATGTCACGCCTCACCCCGTCCTGCGGGGCCGGGGCATCTTGCCCACCAGGTCTGACCGGTCCAGCGACGAGACGTGGCGGGCGACGACGATCAACGTCCGGGGGTGCTCGACGTCCAGCTCGGCCACGCCGTACACGGCCGTGATCTGCGCGTCGTCCAGCCACGCGATGCCGTTTCCGGCATCCGCGACGTGCTTGACCATGTTGTCGACGTCGATCCGCTGCCGGTCCGGGCGGAAGAACACGCACGCCAGGGCGAGGTTCCCGCTCCACGGCTGCCGGAACGACCGCCGCAGCGACCACCCCGTCTTCGTCTCCGCCGCGGTGTCCGCCTCCGTCTTGTACGCCCGCCCGTTCCCGAACCGGGGGCGGGCCTTGCTCGCCGGGTCACCGTTCATGACGAGGAACTCGTACTCGGTGACGCCCGGCGCGAGCGCCCCTGCGAGGAGCCGAGCCCGCTCCTGGTCGAACTCCCGGCCACCGGAGGGCAGGAGACTCGCCGCCCGGACCGGTCCGGGGCCTTCTCCAGGCGTTGCCGGTGCCGCGCTCACTGGTCCTCGCCGTCGTCCACGCCCATCCAGCCGGCGGGCAGAGGAGCCGAGTTGCGGTAGCCGGTCAGGACCAGGCCGTCGGCGTTCTCCGCGCGGCAGTTCGCGTCAGCCGTCAGCCACCGGCCGGGCAGCGAGTCGACGTCGAGCCCGCTGTCCGTGGCGATCTGATCCATCAGGACCGTCACCGGCTCGTCCGGCCGCCACGCGACAACCTCGACCCTCGCGGTCCGCGTCTTCTTGTCGACGTCCACGACGCGCACCGCGGTGGCCGCCCGCACCTCGTCCTTCGCCATCAGGTACGTCAGCCCCAGCGGCGTGATCGCGGGCATCCCGTGGACGAGCTGCGCCAGACCCCGCACCTTCAACTGCGGGAACGGCTCGCCCGGCTCCGCGACGACCTTGCCGCCCGCCAGGTCCCGGAGCAGCAGCTCGGCCGCCTCCGGGATCGGCAGTTCCTGCGCGAGCCGCGTCACCCGGACCTGCGCCAACATCCACGCCGACGTGTGCTTCGTCGACTCCGCCGAGCACGGGCAACTCGCCACCGTCTCGCGGAACGCGTCGCCGACGTGGCCCAGGCAGCGCATCACGCTGGTACGGCCCTTCTCACACAGGGCCGCGGTGCAGCATCCGCAGCGGGTGCAGTCCGGCTGCGCGGGCCGGACGTACTCCGGGCCGAACGTCTCATCCATGGGTCTCTCCTGACGTCTTTGTCGAGGTGGAGGTCTTGCAGGAGCGGCACCGGCGAACACCGACGTCGAGCGTGTGCGGGGTCTCGCGCGCCTCAGCGGGGCACCACGCGAACAGCGGGCCGCGCCGGAACACGGCCGAGGCCGGGCGCTGCCGACGTGCCCCGCGCAGCAGCGGCGCCAGGAGGGCGATCACGGCGAGGGCGGCCATGCATCCGGCCAGGGCGGCGCTCACGGGCTCCGCCTCGCCGACGGGACGAGCGGCCAGTCCGTACGGACGGTGGCGACCCGGTACTCCTTGCCGGGGGTCTCCGCGAAGTGTGCGCGGAGCCCTGCCTGCTGGTCGGCCGCCCACCGGACTTGCTGCTCGTGCAGCTCTTCCAGCGGCGCCTTCCCGATCCACGGGAACTTGTCGGCGATGGCCCGGGTGACCGCGCACGCGGCGACCGCGTCGGCCCCGGCGTCGTGTGCGCCGCCGTGGACCACCGCGTACGTCCGGCACAGGTCCTCAAGGCGGCGCGTTCCGCGCCGGTACCGGTCGACGTACTTGTCGAGAATCCGCGGGTCCAAGACGAGCGGCACCGACGCGGAGAACAGGCTCCGCACGTCGTGGCGCTCGGCCTCGTGCTCCAGCATCGTCAGGTCGAACGGCGCGTTCATCACCACGAGCGGCTGGCCGGCTTCGACGGCGGCAACCAGGGCGGCAACGACCTCGGCCACCACCAGGGCGGCGGGCTGCCCCTCCGCACGGGCCTGGTTGGTCGTGATGCCGTGAAGGCGCGTCGCCCCGGGCGGGATCTCCACCCCGGGGTCAGCCATCCAGGTGCGGGACCGGGCGGGCCGGCCGCCGTCGTACGAGACGACGGCGGCCGTGACGATCCGGTCAGACTCGGGGCTGACCCCGGTCGTCTCCAGATCGAACCCACACAGGGGACCGGAGGTCCAGGTCACCGACGGGCCCCCTTGCGGCCCTTGCGGGTCGTCCGGCGGGGCTGCGACCGCTTGCGCGGCAGCGGCCGGTTGCGGGTCTCCTGCGGGCTCTGTGACTCCTCGGCCCGCTCGTGAGCCTCGTCCGCGTCGTCCTGGAGGTGCGTCTCCTCGGCCGGGGCGTGGATGATCTGGACCTCCCCGGCGTCCCCGGCCTCGTCCGCCTTGAGCAGGGCGACCAGTTCGGCAGACATCGGGACGACCTTGTGCAGGCGGCGCAGCGCCGACTTCTTCCACATGGCGTTGAAGTCGGTGTGCCAGAACGAATCGGCCTTGCCCGACTCGACCGCCCGCCGGTACGCCGCGCTGTACTCGTCGCGGATCTCCTCCGCGTCCTCCCGGCTGAGCACGATCACTTGGGAGCGGGCACCGGAGGCCATCCAGCAGAAGGCGTACGCCAGGATCGGGGCGCCGCGCTCCTTCTTCGGGAGGTCGACGCGCGGCTTGTGCGTGAAGTCCAAGGGCGCCGGAGCACTGGGCTCGAAGCTCCACTCGTCGTTCTCGTGGACCATCCCGACGTGCACGGAGCCGACCCGGCCCGAGCGGTACATCAGCTCGACGTAGCCCTGGGCCATCGGCACGAACACGGCCGTCTTGCCCTCGCGCTTGATGACCGCGTGGCGGCCGTCGGGGATGAGGCCGAACCGGGCGCAGGTCAGGAGCGCCTGGCGCAGCGACGCCGGGGTGCAGTGGACCAGTCCCGGCAGGGCGGCCCGTACGGCGGACAGGAACACCTTCACGTCGATGTGCGACGGCAGGGCCCGCGTGAAGTCGTTGCCGTACTGCTCCAGCCAGGCCAGGGCCTGGTCGGCGACGTCGTCGCCCTCGGCCTGGGCCGACGTGTGCAGCTGGGCCGGGACCGGCCCCTTCACGTCCTCGGCGAGGTCCTGCACGGTTGCGTCGGCAGCGGGCTGCTCGGTGGTCGCCGCGCGGACGCGGTCCTTGAGCGTGGACAGAGACATGATCAGATTCCCTTCGCGGGGACGATGAGGCGGCGGGCCCGGAACTCCGCGTAGACGTCGGGCTTCTCGCCCTTGAGCCGGTCGACGTCGAGGACGGGCGCCATGTGCGTGTACTCGGCGGCCAGTTCGGGGTGCGCCTCGGCGAACTGCTTGCTGGCGAAAGTGCCGTTGGCCTTCCAGCTCCAGGCCGGCTGACCGCCCGACTTCGCGATCTCGTTGTCAGCGGTGAGCAGCTTCATCTCGTTCTCGACGAGCCGCAGATCCTCTTTGATGGCCTTCTCACGGGCCTTGACCTCGGCGTGCCGGGCGCGCAGCGCCTTGGCCTGCTCCACACCGATCTCGGCGATGGTCTCGGCCTTCACGGACCAGAGCTTGGCGAGCAGGTCGGAGGTCGCCTCCAGGCCGTCAGCCGGGGGCTCGATCCCCTCCACGACGTGGCGCTCGAACCACCGGCCGCAGTAGTCGACGAGGTACTCGATCATCTCCTCGTCGCGTTCCAGGCGGGACCAGCGGAGCTTGTTCCCGCCGACGAGCGCGGCCACGAAGCCGTGGTCCCAGCCGCCGACGGCCATGCCCCAGTGGCACTGGATCGCGGGGGCATCGGGGACAGCCCCGTCCTCCCACTGGTCCGCCTGGTACTCGCTGCGGTTCTTGCACTCCAAGACGCCCGAGGCCGGGCCAGGCCGCTCGAACGTCAGGCGGTCGACGTTCACCCTCATCCAGGGGTGACCGACGTGCACGAGCGTCCCGGGTGCCTCGGACGTGGCGACGCCGGACCGCTTGGTGAACATGTGGGCGATGAAGTCCTCGATCTCGGACCCGATCTCGGCGGCCTCGCTCTCGCGGAACGTGGACCTGCCGTGCTTCTCCTCGAAGACGTGGCGGGGACCGGTGTAGCGGCCGCCCAGGCCGAGGATCCCGGCGATGTCGGAGCCACCGAGTCCGAGCCGCCGCGCGGCTTCCCACTCCTCGTGGGACGCGTCGGCGGGCAGCAGGAGGCGGGCCGTCGGCGCATCGGCCAGTGCCGGGCTCTGTGTCGGCATGTCGAAGAGGGCCATATCCGTCTGGATCACCTGGCGTCCTTCCGGGCGAGGCGGCGGAGCCCGGCGAGGGCCTCGATCTCGGCAGCGAGCCCCACGCGGTCCGTGGCGGTCCACGCCGCGGTGGCCGGGTCGTCGCCGCGCTCGACCGCCTTCAAGGCGTCCGACAGGCGGGCCCGGAACCACTCCGGCTGGTCGCTCGCCGCGATGCGCGGCTCGGCGACGACGCCGATCGGGCGGGGGTCACGCGGCAGGACGCGGATGGCGGCCTTCGGGGCGGGCGCCGGCGTCACAGCCGCGTCGGAGTCGCCTCCGCCGAACACGGCGCCGTGCGCGGCCCCGGTCTCCGCGAGGTACACCGCAGCCTTGCGTGCGGACCAGCGCTGCCCGGCCTGCCGCGTCAGCTCCTCCTCCACGAGGTCGGCCGCCTCGTGGTGGCCGTGCCGTGCCAGGAACTGGGCGGCCTGCCGGGCGGTGAGCCCCCGGGTCTCGGCCGCCGCTGAGTTCAGGAGCACCACCGCACCGGTGAACGGGCCGGCGTTCGCCGGACCCGCCTTGAGCGCCCGCGCGGCGTCCCGCTGCTCCTCGACGTCCCGCTCGTCCTGGAGTCGGCGGTGCTCCGTGAGTACGGCGGCGTACGCGTCCAGGTGGCCACACGGGTTCGTCCAGCGGTCGACCGTGTACCACTCGCCGTCCTCGCAGAAGCGGTAGGGAACGGCCCTTCCACGAGGACCACCGCACTCCGGACACGAAGCCGCGACGGTGATCGTCACGATCCCGACCCCGGTGTAGCCGCTGCTGGACCCCCGGTCGCACACCCGGTACGTCATGGTCAGCGGGCGCGGCTCCAGGTTGGGCGTCCAGGCCACGTAGCGGACCCACAGGGCCTCGCCGGCTTCCACCCGTGCGTGGTAGGCCTCGAAGGTCCCGCCCGGCGCGTACGCCTTGAGGCGGGTCGCCCGGCGTACGGCGTTGGCCATGCTGGGGACGCTGGTGGACAGGTACACGCCGACGTGCTGCCACTCGCCCGGGGCAGCCTTGGCCGCCGCCGCGACGGCGGCGTGATCAACCATGAGGGTGCGCGTCATCAGCTGGCACCGCCGTTCTCACGGCCGCCGCCGAGGGCGTCGTCGAGCGGGGTACGCGGCGCCGTCAGGCTCGCCGACAGGGCACGCCTCGTCTTGGCGTGTGCCGGGTGCCGCAGCGGGGCGCACAGCTGGCACCTGCGCGGGTCATGCGGAGGGCTACAGTTCTTGCTCACGGTTCCTCGATTTCGAGTGGTTGAGGTTCCTGGCGGCGCCGGGGCGGCGATCAAGGCCGGGCATGGCCCGTCGTCCCCGGAGCTGCCGCCTAGGAGGCGGTACGGGCGCGTCGAGACGCACCGGCAGGGCGAATGGACTTGAGGGAGAGCACCGGTTCGGGCTCTGCCGCCTGGCCGCGCTCGTCGGCGAGGGCCGCAGCGTGTTCCAGGGCGGCGTCCGAGATGACCGAGTGCATCTCCTGGATCAGAGCGAGTTCGCACTCGCAGAACACGGGCGCCGACCCGTACTTCTGGTGAGGCAGGCGTGAGATGTTGTCTTCCAACCACCGGCGGTAGCAGCCCAACTTGCGGGCCGCCTGCTCGTAGTTGAAGTTCCGGACTCGCGTGCACCGGCAGTAGGAGCGGCGGCTCACGCCGCCTCCTCGGTGCGCGACACCGGGACCTTCGCGACCAGGCCGGCGACCAGGTCGTCGAGCGTCGTTCCGTACGCGACGGCGATGGCCCCGAGCGTCCCAACGGTCGGCATGGTCAGCCCCGCCATGAGGCGGGAGATCGTCGACTCCCTGACGCCGGTGCGGACAGCGATGTCGAAGTTCGTCGTGTCGCCGACCGCTTGGGCCTTCTTCGAGAGGACATCCGCGCGGAAGCGCAGAGGCGTTGCCATTGGACCCCCCTTGTGTGATTCCACGTCTTGCATGCGTGCACGGCTTGCATGCAAGCCACAACGTAGAGTCACGACTTGCACGCATGCAAGCCAGACACGAAGAGTGGTTTTATATGAATAATTTCGGGATCCGGGAGGGTGGGTAGGGCTCCCGGCTGCGACGATGCCTTCGCACGCCCCCTACCTGCGCCTTTGCACGCATGCAAGCCACTCCCGACTGGCATGCTCGCGCGCTAGCCTCCCGCGTATGCGGAGTACGGATCACACCACCAGCAGCGCAGCCAAGGCTGCGCGTTTCGGCAAGATCGTCGCCGAGCTAGCGATCAAGGCGGGATACGACATTCGAGCCGGCCAAGGCGGCCGAGCCATCCTCACCCGCGACATCGGAACGATGAGCCCCTCAGCCGTCGGCCGGATGCTCGACGGAAAAACCCTTCCAATGCCCCATCAACTGGAACCGATTGCTCGAACGCTCAATGCGGACGTTCGAACGCTCCTGGTCTCCGCAGGGGTGATCTCCCGTCAAATCTGGCCAAAAGACGCAGAGTTGAATGTAACCTCTGCTACTTCACGCACACAGCCTCCGACTCCCGACGAAGCGGCCGACATGTGGGGGATCACAGAGCCCGGGATTCGCAGCATGCTCGTCAGCAGCGTCACCCAGGCCATCCGCCTGCAGAACGAGTTCGACGTCCGCAATGGTGCCGAGGGGGAGGCCGTGGGACAGGGGAGGTAGCAGGATGCGTCGTAAATCCGCCATCGTCTGGACCGGTGGGGTCATCTCAGGGGCGATCGCCACGGTCACCGTCGCTCTATGGCCACGACTCCCTATCAGCGACCGGATGATGGTGCTCGTCGTTATGAACGTCTTGCCCACACTGACCTGCACCCTGCTCGGCCTGCACATCATGCGAGGGTGGCTTGAGAAGCACTCCGAGCAGACCCGGCAGGAACACACCACGGCTGCCGTCGAGCGGACCAGATTCGCTGGCGAGATGACCAAGCGCATGACGGAGATCGCGCAGCGCGAGAAAGCCCTGAATGCCGCCGCCAACGACTCCGAGGCCAGGATGGGACAGCTGCTCCACCTCGTCCTGGAGGAGCGCGAGGCCCGCGCCAGGCTCCAGGACGAACACGACGAAGTGACCGACGACTACAACAGGGTCGTCAGCGACTCCCTCCAGCAGTACGCGGAGACGTTCCGCCCCCGCGTTGCGCACCCGGCGGAGCCAGCGAAGGAAGCGCACCTGATCCGCATGCCAGCCCGCGCCACTCACCAAGAGAACCCGACACACGAGCAGGCATGCGGAGACCCCTGTTAGCGCTCCCGACGTGGCGGGAGGCGGTCCCCGCCAGTTCGACTCCGCCCCTCCACAGAACGTCAAGGCTCTCTGCGGAGGGGCGAGTTTCGGCCGTCTTGGCCGGACTGGGCTCCAAGGCCGCAGCACCAACCACGGGCCTCACCTCATCATTGGCCTGAGCTGCGCAGTCCATCCGAGCGTTCACCCCACGACTGCGTCGTTGTTCCCGTGGGAACATGAAGGCGCGTCAGACGGGCCGATGCGGGGCAATGCGGGATGACGCGGGAAGGTCCAAGTCGTTTGCGACGCAGGTCAGAGAAAGACCGCAGGTCAGACGGCTACTGTTGATCGCTTCCTTGGTGAGCTCGACTGTAGCCACGGTTTCCAGACCTCCTGATTGAGCCGTCTGCTCCTTGAACGAACGACCTGTCCCGCGCATTCCGCCTCGAAAGGGGGCGGGCTAGAACGGGTGCCCGGCCGGGGTGCTGCGCGCCGTGGTCCAGCGCAGCTCGGTGAAGGCGTCCAGGTTCGCCTCGCCGCCGAAGCGGGCGCCGGTGCCGGAGGCTCCGACTCCGCCGAACGGGGCGACGGCCTCGTCGTTGACCGTCTGGTCGTTGATGTGCGCGATCCCGGTCGGGATCCGCTCGGCCAGCTCCATCCCCCGCGCCGCGTCCCGGGTCACGATCCCGAGCGAGAGACCGTACGGGCCCGCCGAGGCCAGCGCGACCGCCTCCTCCTCCGTCGCGAAGGACCGTACGGGCGCGACCGGGCCGAAGACCTCTTCCGCGTAGGCGGGGGTGTCGTCGGCGACGCCCGCGAGGACGGTCGGCCGGTAGAAGAGGTCCCGGTGGGTGCCGCCGGCGACGAGCTTGGCTCCCCGCTCGGTGCTGGCCTCCACCAGCGCGTGTACGCGGTCCAGCTGGGCGCGGTCGATCAGCGGGCCCAGGTGGACCTGCTCGCGGTACGGGTCTCCGACGGCGAGCTCCTCGGCGCGCGCCGCGAGCCGCTCGACGTACTCGTCGTAGAGCGAGGCGTGCACGAGGTGGCGTCCGGCGGTCATGCAGATCTGGCCCTGGTGGAAGAAGGAGCCCCAGGAAGCCTGGGCGACGGCGGACCCGATGTCGGCGTCACGGAGCACGACAAGGGCGGAGTTGCCGCCCAACTCCAGGTGCAAGCGCTTGAGATGACGGCCCGCCAGTTCTCCGACGGACCGGCCCGCCGCGGTGGATCCGGTGAAGGACACCACCTGGACTCCCGGGTCGGCGACCACCGCGGCGCCCGTTGCGGCGCCGCCGGGCAGGACCTGCAGCAGGCCGCACGGCAGTCCGGCGGCGGCGAGGACCGCGGCGAGGGCGAGGCCGCCGCAGACCGCGGTGCGCCGGTCCGGCTTGAGCAGCACCGCGTTGCCGAGGGCGAGCGCGGGCGCGACCGAGCGGATGGAGAGGATCAGCGGGGCGTTGAAGGGGGCCACGACCCCGACCACCCCCGCCGGGACCCGGCGGGTGAAGGACAGCCGGGGCGCTTCGCTCGGCAGCACCTGCCCGGTGGGGCGCGAGGCCAGCGCCGCGGCCTCGTAGCACTCCTGCGCGGCGACGTGCAGCTCGAAGTCGGCCTTGCCGGGGATCGAGCCGGACTCGCGGACCAGCCATTCCCGCAGCTCGTCGGCGTGGGCGGTGAACAGGTCCCCGGCGCGGCGCAGCACGGCCGCCCGCTCCGGGTGGGTGGCGCGCGCCCAGTCCCGCTGCGCCGCGCGGGCCCGTATGGCGGCCTCCGCGACATCGGCGGGGGCGGCGAGGTCGATGGTGGCGAGGGTGCGGCCGGTAGCGGGTTCGACGACCGGGGCGGCGCCGCCGGTGAGGGTGGGTCCGTCCTGCCAGAGCGTCGGGTCGAGGAGCGGCATGGCGCGGGGCCTCCGGTGGGGATGGGCGGGGGTGGCGGGGGGGGCGGCAGCACGCGCCATCGTGCCAGACCGGAGGCTCCACTTCTGTTCAGTTATTGGGCAGTTGAGGCCGATCGCTGACCGGAAACGATCGACGCGCCAGTGGGGTGGGGGTCAGCGCTCCAGGACGAGCGCGATGCCCTGCCCGACCCCGATGCACAGGGCCGCCATACCGGTGCCGGAGCCCGCCGCCGCCAGCTGGTGCGCGACCGACCCGGCCAGCCGGGCGCCGGAGGCACCGAGCGGATGGCCGATGGCGATGGCGCCGCCGCGCGGGTTGACCACGGCCGGGTCGAGCTCCGGCCATGCCGCGAGACAGCCCAGCGCCTGCGCGGCGAAAGCCTCGTTGAGTTCGAAGGCGGCGAGGTCGGCGAGCCCGCGGCCGGACTTGGCGAGCGCCCGCTGCACGGCGTCCACCGGGCCCAGGCCGAACAGCTGGGGCTCGATGCCGGTGACCGCCGAGGCGCTGATCCGGGCGAGCGGCTCCCGGCCGGTGGCCGCCAGGCCCTCCTCGTCGGTCAACAGCAGGGCGGCGGCCCCGTCGTTGAGCGGGGAGGCGTTGCCTGCCGTGACCGTACCGGTGCCGTCCTTGCGGAAGGCCGGCTTCAGCCGGGCCAGCGCCTCGGGCGTGGACCCCTCCCGGATGCACTCGTCGCGCAGGAGGTCGCCGCCGGGGTACGGGACGACCTCGTTGTCGTACAGCCCGGCGGACCAGGCGGCCGCCGCCTTGCGGTGGCTGTCCAGGGCGAAGGCGTCCTGCGCCTCACGGGTGATGCCGTGCTTGTCGGCGACGAGTTCGGCGCCCTCGCCGAGCGAGCCGGTCCACTCCTCGGGCATCCGCGGGTTGGTCATCCGCCAGCCCAGGGTGGTGGACCACATCTGCTGGTGCCCGGCCGGGAAGGCCCGCTCGGGCTTCTGCACGACCCAGGGGGCGCGGCTCATCGACTCGACCCCGCCCGCGATGGCGACGGAGGCGTCACCGAGCGCGATGGCGCGGGCCGCCTGGATCACGGCTTCGAGGCCGGACCCGCACAGCCGGTTGACGGTGACCCCGGGGACGCTCACCGGCAGCCCCGCCAGCAGCACCGCCATCCGGGCGACGTCACGGTTGTCCTCGCCCGCGCCGTTGGCGTCGCCGAAGACGACGTCGTCGATACGCGCCGGATCGAGCTCGGGCGTACGGTCCACGAGCGCGCGCACGACGTGCGCGGCCAGGTCGTCCGGCCGGACCCCGGCGAGGGCGCCGCCGAACTTGCCGATCGGGGTGCGGACGGCGTCGACGACGTAGACGTCGCGGACGGTGCGGATGCTCATGGGGTCTCTCCTGGGCGGATCCGTACGGGCGGTGGCGCGTCGGTGCCGGTGTGGGCACCAGGACACGCCTCCGGGCACGCCCGGTGGGGCGCGCCCGCAGTCTCCGTCCGCAGGTCACCGCCTGTCAACGGCTCCCCCGGGCGCCCCGGGCGCGGGCACCGTCAGGTGGACTCCCGGGGAATGGCGGCGGCCGCCATCAGGTCGTGCCGCTCCGTGACCTCCGAGGGCTCGCGCACCGCGTGGTCCACGAGAGAGGCCAGATGGGCACCGGTCGGCATCTCCAGTCGTACCGTGCTCAGCCGGGGCCGCAGCAGCCGCCCGATCAGCAGGTCGTCGGCGCCGATGACGGCCACGTCCTCGGGAACGCGGAGCCCCTCGTCCTGGAGGGCCCTCATCAGCAGCATCGCGTACTCGTCGTTGTACGCGAAGGCGGCGTCCAGCCCGAGCCCGCGCCACCGGGCCGCGAGGGCCGCGGCCGACTCCTCGGAGTAGGCCATCGGCAGGGCGGAGACCTCGGCTCCGTCGACCGAGCGGGCGCCCGCCAGCCGGGGCAGGGAGAACAGCTCCAGGCCCTCCTCCTCCGGCACCACCACACCGATCCGCGCGCGCCCGCGCTCGACGAGGTGGGCCGCGGCCCGGACGCCGACCTCCTGCTGGTCCATGACGAGCGCGTGCGCCCCGGGCACGCCGACGGGCCCCATGGTGATCACCGCGCGGGCCCCGGCCCGCTTGAGGGTGGCGACGTTGCGCGCGGAGAGGGTGATCTCGCCGAGGGAGATGACCGCCACCGGGCGCAGTTCCGCCCAGGCCCGGACGGCTTCGTCGCCGCTGAGTCCGAGGCTCCCGTACTGCACCACGGTGTAGTCGAGGCGGCGCAGCGCCCACTGGAGTTCGTTGAGGAAGGTGCTGTAGAGCGGCCCGATCGGCACGTGGGAGGTGGGCAGCAGGACGATCCTGGTGTGTCCGGCGCGCAGGCTGCGGGCGGCCGCGTGCGGGACGTACCCGAGCTCCTCGGCGGCCTCGCGGACCTTGCGCCGGGTCGGCTCGCTGATGCGTACGGCTTCCGCGTTGTTCAGGACGTACGAGACCGTCGCGCGCGAGACGCCGGCGAGGCGGGCGACATCGGCGCTCGTCGGAACGGGGGGCGGCGGGGCGATCGGTCCGGGGGCCGTTCGCGCGGCCGATCCGGAAGCCGATCCGCGGGCCGATCCGGCGGCCGGGATCGGCGGCTTCGGCGATTTCGATGACTGAGACATTGCCGTGGCATCTTTCCAGACCGATTGCGTCCCAGGGCTAGCGGATGGCCGGAAACGAATGCCACACAGTGGTTACACGAGTCATTGACACGTGTAACCACGGCGTCACATCCCCCTTCGGCCGATGTGTCACCGCCGTACCCCGCCGTGCCGCCGCCCTGTCGCGCTCCGTCGCACCCCCGCCGTCGCGACAGGGCGGCGCGCACCCCGCACCGCACCTCGCACCGCACCTCGCACCGCACCGGCACCGCTTCCACCACCCTCGTCCACCCGCATCCACCCCTGTCCATCCGCATCTGCCCAGGAGGGCACCGTGGCCCTTTCCTCCCCCGACACCGGCTCAGCCGCCGCCGACACGGGCGCGCCTCCCGGCCCCGTACGGCGCGGCCTGCTGCCCCTGCTGCTCGTCGGCAACAGCGCCATGTACGCGCTCTACATCGGCGTGGCCGGAGTCCTGCTCGCACTCCAGGTCGAGGACATCGACCCGGCGAACGAGGTCGCGAACTTCGGCCTGATCGCGGGGGTCTCTGCGATCTTCGCCACGGTCTTCAACCCCGTCGCCGGCGCCCTGTCCGACCGCAGCGGACGGCGCAACCCGTGGATCCTCGGCGGTGGACTCGCCGCCGTACCGGCGATGTTCCTGCTCGGCCTCGCCGACACGATCCTGCTGATCACGATCGCCTGGTGCCTCGGACAGGCCGTCATGAACGTCTACCAGGCGGCCATCACCTCCGTCGTCCCCGACCGGGTGCCCGTGGACGCCCGCGGCAGGGCCTCCGCGGCCGTGGGGCTCGGCCTGCCCTTCGGCTCCACCCTCGGCGCCCTGATCGGCGCGGCCTTCTCCGAGGACTACCGCACCGGGTACCTCGTCTTCGGCGCACTGGTGGCGGGCGCGGCCGTCCTGTTCACCGCCTGCGGCCGCGAGCAGCGGCTACCGGCGCGCGCCCCGATGCCCGTCAAGGCGCAGCTCGCCGCCTTGACGAGCGCGCTGCGCGACCACGACTTCCGGTGGGTCTTCATCGGGCGGGCGCTGCTCGTCCTCGGGTACTTCGCCGTGAGCGGCTACCAGCTCTACATCCTCCAGGACCACACCGTGCTGCCCGACGGCATGAAGCCGGAGGCGGCGGTGGCGGTGCTGATGCCGCTGACCAGCGTGACGATGGTCGTCTCCACGGTCCTCGGCGGCTACCTCTCCGACCGGTTCGACCGCCGCAAGCTCTTCGTCGGCGCCTCCGCGCTGCTCTCGGCGGTCGCGCTCGTCATCCCGGCCGTGTCGACCAGCTGGACCGCGATGCTCTGCTTCGCCGCGGTCAACGGGCTGGCGTTCGGCTGCTACATGGCGGTGGACACCGCCCTCGTGACCATGGCGCTGCCCAAGGCCGAGGACGCCGCACGCGACATGGGCGTACTCAACATCGCCAATGCCGGACCGCAGATCATCGCGCCGTTCATCGCCTCGGTCATCGTCTCGCTCAGCCGCGGATACACCGCGCTCTTCATCGTCGCGGCCGCGCTGGCCGTGGCGGGGGCACTGGCCGTGAAGCCGATCCGCAGCGTGCGCTGAGCCGTACGCCACCTCACCGCACCTCACCTCACGGCACCTCAACTCGGCCCACCTCACCCCACCCGCGGCCCTGGTCCGTACCTCGACCGAAATTGGACGTCGAGAGCCACTCAAGAAAGGCAACACCACCGTGCGACTGCACACCCACACCTGGGGCGAGGGCGACCGCGTCGCCCTCCTGATCCACGGCATGATGGCCGACCACCGCACCTGGCGCCGGGTCGGCCCCGCCCTCGCCGACCGCGGCTACCGCGTCATCGCCGTGGACCTGCGGGGCCACGGCGCGAGCGGCCGCGGCGCGTACAGCCCCGCGCTCTACGCGGACGACGTGGTCGAGACCCTCCCGGCCGGCGCCGAACTCGCCATCGGCCACTCCCTCGGCGGCCTGACCCTGTCGCTCGCGGTGGACCGGCTGCGCCCGGCCCGGGCCGTGTTCTGCGACCCGGCATGGCACCTGGCCGCCCCCGCCGAGGGCTTCGGCCCGGAACTGTTCGCGCAGTTCAAGTCGGCGACCAAGGAGCAGATACGGGCGATGAGTCCGCGCTGGGAGGAGGCGGACGTCGACATCGAACTGGAGACCCTCGCGGTCTGGGACGAGCGGACCGCCCGTGACCTCACCCCGCTGATCGGCGCCGACCTGATGCCGACCGCGCCCGTGGTCCCCCCGCTCGTACGGCTCGCCGACCCGAGCACCCTGATCGACGGGGAGCGGGCGCGGTTGCTGGGGAGCCGCGGTTTCGAGGTGCGGTCGGTCCCGGGGGCCGGGCACACCATCCACCGGGACGACTTCGACGGGTTCATGGCCTCCCTGGAGGGCTGGATCCAGAGAGGGCCGGCTCTGGAGGAGCCGGCTCTGGAGAGGGCGGACTCTAGAACTGTGCGACCACTCCCCACTACGGTCTCCCTACCGATCGGTAATGGGGAGTGGTTCGCGATGTCGGATACAGCTATCTCGACGGCCTCCGGCTTGGTGGACATGGTCGGAGCGCTCGCCGAAGGGACGGTCACGTCCCGGCAGTTGACCGAGGAGACACTCCACCGGATCGCCGCGGCCCAGCCCGGGCTCAACGCCTTCCGCAGCGTGCGCGCCGACGCCGCGCTCGCCGAGGCGGACGCGGCGGACCGGCGGCTGGCCGCGGGCGAGCGGCTGCCGCTGCTGGGGGTCCCGCTCGCGGTCAAGGACGACATGGACGTGACCGGGGAGCCGACCTCCTTCGGCTGCCCGGGAGCCTTCGCACCGAAGACCGCCGACAGCGAGGCGGTACGAAGGCTGCGCGCGGCCGGCGCGGTGATCGTCGGCAAGACCCAGACGCCGGAGTTGGGGCAGTGGCCCTTCACCGAGGGCGGGGCCTTCGGCCAGACCCACAATCCGTGGAACCGGGCCTACACGCCGGGCGGCTCCTCCGGCGGCTCGGCGGCCGCCGTGGCGGCGGGCCTGGTCCCGGCCGCGCTGGGCTCCGACGGGGCCGGGTCGGTACGGATCCCCGCGGCCTGGACCCACCTGGTGGGCGTGAAGCCACAGCGCGGGCGCATCTCCACCTGGCCGGAGCCGGAGTCCTTCCACGGGCTCACGGTCAACGGAGTCCTGGCGCGCACCGTCGCCGACGCGGCGCTCCTGCTGGACGCGGCGAGCGGCCCGCACCCCGAGGACCTGCACCGCCCGGCGCCCATCCGCGCGGTGGAGGCGGCCCGCCGTACGCCCCGTCGGCTGCGGATCGCCCTCTCCTTCGGGACGGCCTTCACGGCGACGCCCAAGTCCCTGGACCCGGAGATCCGTTCGGCGGTGGAGCGGCTGGCCGCGCGCCTGGAGTCGCTGGGCCACGAGGTGGTCCCGGAGGACCCCCGCTACGGCCCGATCGGCCTGACCTTCGTACCCCGCGCGACCAGCGGCGTACGGGACTGGGTGGCGCGGGTGCCGGATCCCGCGCTGCTGGATCCGCGCACGCACGAGGCCGTACGGACCGCCCGTGTGCTGGGCGGGCTCGCCCTGCGGGTCTCGCGCCGGGCGGAGGCGGTGCTGGGGCGGCGGGTCGGCGAGATCTTCGGCCGCTTCGACGTGGTGCTGACCCCGACGACGGCCACCCCGCCGCTGCGCATCGGCGCGCTGGCCGGGCTGGGGGCGATGGCCACGGACCGGGCGATGATCGCGGCCTGCCCGTACGCCTGGACGTGGAACGTCCTGGGCTGGCCGGGGGTGAACGTCCCGGCGGGGCTCACGGCCGACGGACTGCCGATGGGGGCCCAACTCCTGGGCCCGGCACACTCGGAGCCACTGCTGCTGGGACTGGCCGCGCAACTGGAGGCGGCGGAGGACTGGTCGGCCCTGCGGCCGCCCCCTCACGTAAGTTCCAATTAGGAACTAACAAGTGCCGGGAATCGGCAGGCGCCATCCCACCGGAAAGAGCGACCCATGCTTCAGCAGACGTGGACGGCCGTCGACGCATACTTCGACGATCTGCTGGTCGAGGAGGACGAGGTCCTGGTCGCCGCGGCCGCCGCTTCCGAGGCCGCCGGCCTGCCCTGCCACCAAGTGGCCCCCAACCAGGGCAAGCTGCTGCACCTCCTCGCCCGCATCCGCGGCGCCCGCCGCATCCTGGAGATCGGCACCCTGGGCGGCTACAGCACCATCTGGCCGGCTCGCGCGCTCCCGGCCGACGGCCGGCTGGTGACGCTGGAGGTCGACGAGCGATGTGCCGAGGTCGCGGCCGCCAACATCGCCCGGGCCGGGCTGGACGCCGTCGTCGAGATCCGGCGCGGCCGCGCCGTCGACCTGCTGCCCCAGCTCGCCGACGAGGCGCCGTTCGACCTGGTCTTCATCGACGCCGACAAGCCGTCCAACCCCGCGTACCTGCGGTGGGCGCTCGAGCTGACCCGGCCCGGCAGCCTCATCATCGGCGACAACGTCGTGCGCGACGGGGCCGTGGTCGAGGCGGACAGTCCCGACCCGCGCGTCCAGGGCGTACGCCGCTTCACGGAACTCATCTCCGAGCACCCCCGGTTGACGGCCACCGCCCTGCAGACGGTCGGCGGCAAGGGGTACGACGGCCTCGTCCTGGCCCTGGTCACCGACTGACCCGCGGCGCGGGCGCGCGCCCGCCTCCTCCGCCGGGGGCGCCGCACCCAGTAGCCTCACCCGGATGACGGCACTTTCCCACCACAGCAACGGCCACACCGAGCAGCCCGGGCGGGGCGGCGACACCGCGACCACGGAGGCCGATCCGCACGCCATCGGCCCCGTGCGGACGGAGTACGCGCCGGATCCCGACGGCGATCCCGACCCCGGCGAGATCGTGTGGACCTGGGTCCCCTTCGAGGAGAACGACGGGCGCGGCAAGGACCGTCCCGTACTGGTCGTGGCCCGGGAGGCCGGCGGCCGGACCCTGCTCGCCGTACAGCTGTCGAGCAAGCGGCACGACCACGACCGGGAATGGGTGCCGATCGGCACGGGTCCGTGGGACAGCACCGGTCGCGAGTCCTGGGTGGACGTGGACCGGGTACTGCGGGTGCACGAATCGGGGATGCGTCGCGAGGCCTGCGCACTCGACCGCGGCAGCTTCGACCTGGTCGTGACCCGCCTGCGCGAACGGTACGGCTGGCAGTAGCCCGCACCTCTCGGCGGCGTCCACGGCCGCCATCTCGGCGCCGGGCGCGGTCTATGCCGAGCCGATCACGGCGAGGCGAGGGCTCGGCCGGTCCGGCTCGCCCTCGGCCTCCACCCGGGCCCCGCCCCGGTCCCGGTGCGCTCTAGGTCGGGAACGCTCGTTCGAAGGCTTCGCGGGTGGTGGGGTCGCGGTCGAGGATGCCGAACACGACCCGGTCGAAGACTCCGGCGAAGCGGGCCGCCAGCAGTGCCCGGAAGGCCTCGGCCACCTGGGCCGGGTCGTTCCGGAACACCCCGCAGCCCCAGGCGCCCAGTACCAGCTGCCGGTACCCGTGCAGGGCCGCGACCTCCAGGACCAGCTCCGCGCGGCGTGCCAGCGCCCCCGGGATCTCGGCGACGCGCTCCGGTTCCTGCCGCCGGATCGTGCCCGCGTTCGGCGCCGGCGAGGTCAGGAAGCCGACCCGGAACGGGGTCTCCAGCAGCTCGCCCCGATCGTCGCGGAAAACGGGAACCCCGGGAGAGTGAATCACCCGGTCGGTGTAGAAGGTGCTGCGCTCCGCGCGGTGGACCTCGTAGTACTCCGGGGCCTCGAGCAGCGTCTCGTACAGCGCCGAGGCGCGGCACAGCGCTTCCTCCTGGGCCTTTGCTCCGCGGACGTAACCGCCCCCGGGATTACGGGCCGAGGCGAAGTTCAGGACGGCCACCGGAGCCGGATCCGGGTCGGCCGGGGCGGCGGTCGCGAGCCTGCGGGCGGCGACCGTGCTGCTTTCTCCCGTGACCTCGACGACCGTCGCGCTGCCTCCAGAAGTGGGCTGCCCGCCTGGAATCGCGCTGTTTGGTCCATATATCCTGGTTCCGGCCTTGGCTTCCGCCAGGGCGGCGGCAAGCGGAACCTGCCGCCCCGACCGCGTCCGGTACCCCCCGGCCGCCAGGACCTGCGTGTTCTCCCGCGCGATCTCGCGCAATCTGCTGCTCACGCCGTCATGCTCCATCGTTCTCTTCCCGACGGCAAAGGAATTAGTGCCTCGCGGAGGGGTAGGCACGGGTGATGCACGGCTGACGACAGAAGACGAGGACCCGGTCATGTCCCAGGACTCATCCGCTCCACCGCCCGCGCCCGACCCGACCCCACCACCCTCGATCAGCGAGACACAGGCCGAGGAACTGCTCCACGGCATCTGCTTCAAGACCGGCCCGCCACGCCTGATAGGCGCCGAGCTCGAATGGCTGGTCCTGGACGCCGAGCGACCCGAGCAGCCACTGCCCCCCGAACGATTGCGCGCCGCCCACGCCGCGGCCCGCGCACTGCCCCTGCACTCCCGCCTGACCGTCGAACCGGGCGGCCAGCTCGAACTCAGCTCGGCCCCCGCCACCTCCCTCACCGGCTGCGTGGACGACCTGCAGGCCGACCTCACCGCCGTACGCGCGGCCCTGCTGGACCGGGGTCTGGTCCTGCGCGGCCTCGGCCGCGATCCCCGCGTCCCGTACCGCCGGCTGCTGCACAGCCCGCGCTACGACGCGATGGAGGCCTACTTCGACCGCACCGGCCCCGCCGGGCGGGCCATGATGCGCGCCTCCGCCTCCGTGCAGGTCTGCGTGGACGCCGGGTACGAGGAACCGGGCGTGCTCGGCCACGGCCGGCGCTGGCGCCTCGCACACCTGCTGGGCGCGGTGATGGTGGCCGCGTTCGCCAACTCCCCCGCGCACGAGGGCCCGTACGCCGGCTGGCGGTGCGCCCGCCAGGGCATCTGGAGCGACCTGGACACCCGGCGGGCACTCGCCCCGCCGCTGGACGCGGATCCCCGGGCCGGGTGGACGCGCCAGGCCCTGGACACCGAGGTGATGTGCGTCCGGTCCTACGGGGACGACGGCCCGTGGGAGACCCCGCGCGGCACGACCTTCCGCGACTGGCTGCGCACGGGCGGACACCCCGCGCTGCGGGCGCCCACCGCGCAGGACCTGGACTACCACCTGAGCACGCTCTTCCCGCCCGTCCGGCCGCGCGGCCACCTGGAGCTGCGGATGATCGACGCGCAGCCCGGTGACGACGGCTGGCTGGTGCCGGTGGCCGTCGTGCACGCGCTGTTCGACGATCCGGAGGCCGCCGAGACCGCCTACCGGGTGGCCAAGGGGCTGGCCGACTCCTACGGCACACGGCCGGCGCCCCGCAATCCGCTCTGGCGGTCGGCGGCCCGGCACGGTCTGGCCGATCCCGAGCTGCGGGCTTCCACCAAGGCCTGCTTCCGGGCCGCCGCCGAGGCCCTGCCCCGGCTCGGCGCGAGCACGCACGTCAAGGACGCGGTCGGCACCTTCACCGAACGCTACGTACTGCGCGGCCGATGTCCGGCCGACGACGAATCCACACAGGTGCTCACCGGGAAGGGGGTCCGCCGATGACCACCGCGCCCACCGAACCCACCGGGTCCCCCTCCGACTCCGACGTGCGCGAGCGGGCGGCCGCCGCCCTCACCGCCGCGCGTGTCCGGACGGCCGGCCTCACCGACGCCGTGACCGACGAGGACCTCACCGCCCAGCACTCCCCCCTGATGTCCCCGCTGGTCTGGGACCTGGCGCACATCGGGAACCAGGAGGAGCTCTGGCTGCTCCGCCGCGTCGCCGGACGCGAGTCGATGCGGCCCGATATCAACCCGCTCTACGACGCCTTCGAGCACCCGCGCGCCGAGCGGCCCAAGCTGCCGCTGCTCGGGCCCGCCGAGGCCCGGGGGTACGCGGCCGAGGTGCGCGGCCGGGTCTTCGACCTGCTGGAGAAGACCCCGCTGGAGGGCAGCACCCTCCTCGACGACGGCTTCGCCTTCGGGATGATCGCCCAGCACGAACAGCAGCACGACGAGACCATGCTGATCACCCATCAGCTCCGGCGCGGGCTGCCCGTGCTGACCGCCCCGGAGCCGGACGCCCCCTTCGATCCGCCGCAGGCCGCCGAAGTCCTGGTGCCCGGCGGCCCGTTCACCATGGGCACCTCCGCCGAGCCGTGGTCCCTGGACAACGAACGGCCCGCACACGTCCGGGAGACCGCACCCTTCTGGATCGACACGGCGCCGGTGACGAACGCCGCGTACCTGGCGTTCATCACGGACGGCGGCTACCTCGACCCCCGCTGGTGGGCGGCGCCGGGCTGGGAGCAGATCCGCGAGCACTCCATCGAGGCCCCGCTGTTCTGGCACCGGGAGGCCGGCCAGTGGCTGCGCCGGCGCTTCGGGGTGGTCGAACCGGTGCCGGACGAGGAGCCCGTGCTGCACGTCAGCTGGTACGAGGCGGACGCCTACGCCCGCTGGGCGGGCCGGCGGCTGCCCACGGAGACGGAGTGGGAGAAGGCCGCCCGGCACGACCCGGCGACCGGTCGCTCCACCCGCTACCCGTGGGGCGACGCCGACCCGACCCCCGCACACGCCAACCTCGGCCAGCGGCACCTGCGTCCGGCGCGCGCCGGCAGCTACCCGGCCGGCGCCTCCCCGCTCGGGGTGCGCCAGCTCATCGGCGACGTGTGGGAATGGACCTCGTCCGATTTCCTGCCGTACCCGGGGTTCCGCGCCTTCCCCTACAAGGAGTACTCGCAGGTGTTCTTCGGCCCGGAGCACAAGGTGCTGCGCGGTGGCTCCTTCGCGGTGGATCCGGTGGCCTGCCGGGGCACCTTCCGCAACTGGGACCTTCCCGTGCGGCGGCAGATCTTCTCCGGATTCCGGACTGCGAGGGATGTCTGATGTGCCGTCATCTGGCCTATCTGGGACCGGTCGTGGCGCTCGGGGAGCTCTTGATCGAGCCGGAGCACTCATTGGTGCGCCAGTCCTGGGAGCCGCGCCGCCAGCGCTCCGGGACGGTCAACGCCGACGGCTTCGGCATCGGCTGGTACGCGCAGGACGACCCGGTGCCCGCCCGCTACCGGCGGTCCGGGCCGATCTGGGGCGACCTGACCCTCACCGATCTCGCCCGGGTGGTCCGGACCGGGGCCGCACTGTCCGCCGTACGGGACGCCACGGACCCGGGAGCCGACGGGGAGGCGGCCGCGGCGCCGTTCGCGGACGGGCCGTGGCTGTTCAGCCACAACGGCTCGGTGCGGAACTGGCCGGACTCCGCGGCCCCGCTCGCTGCCGCGCTGGCGCCCGTGGAACTGCTGCGGCTGGCCGCGCGCACCGACTCCGCGCTGATCTGGGCGCTGGTCCGACGCCGGCTGCGGGCCGGGGACGACCTGGGCACCGCGCTCGCCGAACCGGTCCGGGAGCTGGCCACGGCCGCGCCCGGCTCCCGGCTGAACCTGCTCCTCACGGACGGCGCCACGATCGCCGCGACGGCCTGGGGCGACTCGCTCTGGTACCTGGCCGACACGGAGCGGCGGCGCACCGTGGTGGCCTCCGAGCCGTACGACGACGACACCCGGTGGCGCGAAGTGCCCGACCGCACCCTGCTCACCGCCACCCGTACACGGATCGAACTGACCCCGCTCAAGGAGAACTCCCCGTGAACGACTTTCAGTTGACCCGGACACTCGACGAGCACGCCGCGGAGACGGCGCTGCGTACGGACGTGCTGCACGGGCTGACCCACACCCCGAAGGCGCTGCCGCCCAAGTGGTTCTACGACGCGCGGGGCAGCGAGCTCTTCGAGGAGATCACCCGCTTGTCCGAGTACTACCCGACGCGCGCGGAACGGGAGATCCTGCTGGAGCGGGCGCGGGAGATCGCCACCGAGAGCGGCGCCCGCACCCTGGTGGAGCTGGGCTCCGGGTCCTCGGAGAAGACCCGGCACCTCATCGAGGCGATGCCCGCGCTGGACACCTACGTCCCGGTGGACGTGAGCGAGAGCGCCCTGCGGGGCGCGGCCGAGGCGCTGATCGCGGATCACCCGGGGCTGCGGGTGCACGCCCTGCTGGCCGACTTCACCCGCGCACTGCAGCTGCCGGACTCCCCCGGGCCCCGGCTGGTGGTCTTCCTGGGCGGGACGATCGGGAACCTGCTGCCGCCGGAGCGGGCGGTGTTCCTGGCGTCCGTACGGGCGATGCTGTCGCCCGGGGACGCGCTGCTGATGGGGACGGACCTGGTGAAGGAGGAGGCCGTGCTGGTGGCGGCCTACGACGACGCGCGGGGGGTGACGGCCGAGTTCAACAAGAACGTGCTGGCGGTCATCAACCGGGAGCTGGACGCCGACTTCCACACCGCCGACTTCGAGCACGTGGCGGTGTGGAACAGGGAGCGGGAATGGATCGAGATGCGGCTGCGGGCCCGGTCCGAGCTGACGGTGAAGGTCCGGGCGCTGGACCTCGTGGTGCCGTTCACGGCGGGTGAGGAGATCCTGACGGAGGTCTCCGCGAAGTTCCGTCAGGAGGGCGTGCGCAAGGAGCTGGCGGCGGCCGGGCTGGAGTTGACCCAGTGGTGGACGGACGCGGCGGGCCGGTTCGCGCTGTCCCTGTCGGTCGCCGACGGACCGGTCGGCTGAGCGGGAATGCCCGGTAGCGGGTCCGGGGTGGCGGTGGTGACCCCGACGACCGCCCGCTGAGCCGCTGCCGCGAGGTCCCGCCGGTGCGCGTACCGGCCCGGCGGGATCCGCGGCAGCAGCCTGACCTCGGCCCGCACCCCGCGGGCCCGGGCGATCCGCCACAGCGAGGCGGTCAGCGGGTCGTCCCCGACGAAGGCGGGCGCCCCGGCCGGGCTCCCGTCGTACAGCAGGTAGGTGAGCCGAAGGGGCTGTACGGGGACCCGCGCGTCGAGGGCCGACTGGAAGGCGGCCCTGCGGAAGGTGCCCTGGGCGCGCCCGCACCAGGTGGAGCCCTCGGGGAAGACGGTGACCCGGTCGCCGGCCAGCAGTGCGCCGGTGATGGCCTCGACGGTGGCGGGCAGGGCGCGGATCCGGTCGCGCTCGATGAACAGGGTGCCGGCCTGTCGCGCGAGGCGGCCGAGGGCCGGCCAGGCCCGGATGTCGCTCTTGGCCACCATCCGGCAGGGCAGGGCGGCGGCGACGAGCGGGATGTCCAGCCAGGAGATGTGGTTGGCGACCAGGAGCCGGCCGCCGTCGGGGCCCGGGCTGCCGTACACGGTGATCCGTATGCCGAAGGCCCGGAGGAGCGCGGCCGACCAGGCCCGTACCACCCGGTGCCGGGGGCCGGCCGGCAGCAGCCGGACCGGCGGGGCGCCCAGGATCCCCAGCAGGATCAGGGCGACGGCGGCGGCGAGTCTGAGCACCGCGTGCGGGACGCTCGCACGGTCCCCCTCGTGGCCGGCGCAGGCCTCGGGGGTGCAGGGCGAGGTGGGCAGCCAGACGCTCATGCGCCCGGGACGAGCGAGCGGAAGTGCTTCAGGTACCGCGGGTTGGTCCGGCGCAGGGAGAGCAGCACGTACAGGTCGGCGCAGCCGAACTCGACGTCGGAGGCGGGCTCGCCGCACACCCAGGCGCCGAGGCGGAGGTAGCCGCGCAGCAGCGGGGGCAGCTCCATGCGGTCGGGGAAGGCGATGCCCTCGGGGCTCCAGGGGAGGTGGGGGGTGACCCGGTACTCCTCGGGGGCGAGGCTGCGGGTCAGGGCGGTCTCCCGGGTGGCCGCGGCCAGGATCCCGCCGTCGGCGAGCGGTACCGAGCAGCAGCCGGCGAGCCAGTTGTGCCCGGTGCGGTCCATGTAGTGCGCGAGGCCGGCCCAGATCAGGGCGATGACGGCGCCGTTGCGGTGGTCGGGGTGGACGCAGGAGCGGCCCACTTCGACGAGGTCCGGGCGGATCGGGGCGAGGGCCGAGAGGTCGAATTCGCCCTCGGAGTAGAGGCGGCCCGCGACGGCGGCGCGCTCGGGCGGCAGCAGCCGGTAGGTGCCGACGACCTGCTCGGCCTCTTCGTCGATGACGAGGAGGTGGTCGCAGTACGCGTCGAACGCGTCGGCGTCGAGGCCCGGCTCGGGCCCGTCCAGGCGGGCTCCGAGCTCACCGGCGAAGACCTGGTGGCGCAGCCGCTGCGCGGCGCGGACCTCGTCCTCGTCGCGGGCGAGGCGTACGGCGTAGCGCGGTCCTTCGGAGGGCGCGCCGGCCGCCGGGCTCAGGGTCCTGGCGGGCGCGAGGCGGATGGAGGGTGCGGCCGAGGGGGGCGGCTGCGGGACGGTGAGGGGGGACGGGGACAGGGGTGCGATGGTCATGGCGGCTCCTGATCCGGGCACGGAGGGCCGGGCCCGCAGGTGCGTGGCCTGGCTCCTTTACTTCTTCCGTGACCGGCTGGATTCGACATGACCGCTCAGCGGCCCTCGGATGTGCGGACGCTGAACTCGGCGGTACCCCCTCTCAGCGGTCGGAGCTGAGCACCTTGCCGATCTCCTCGGAGGCGGCCCGGGCGGCCTGCTTGGGGTCACGACCGGTGAGCACGGCCGTCATGAAGGGCTTGATCGGGTTCTTCGCCTCGACCTCGGCCCAGCGGGCGGAGGTGGGGGTGGCGCGGCCCTGAGCTGCGCCGGGAGCCATGTTGGCGGCGCCCTCGTTGCCCTCGACGACGTGCGCGAGGGTGGTCTTGTTGGGCACGTAGCTCATCGTGCGGGCGAGTTCGGTCTGCCATTTCTCGCTGACGAGGGCCGTGATCACGTCCACGGCGCCCTTCCGCTGCCCGGTCCGCTCCGGGATGATCAGGTCGGAGCCGCCGGTGAAGACGGCGCCCACCTTGTCGGAGGTCTTGCCGGGGATCGGGAAGAAGCCGAGCTTGCCCTTCAGGGCGGGGTTGGCCGCCTCGATCTCGGCGGCCTGGCCGGGCGGGGCGATGATCTGGGCGACCTCACCGCGGGCGAAGACCCGCGACTGCGGGGGCGTCTCCTCGTCGGCGTCCTTGGGGCCGTCGCCGAGGGCCTGGAGCTGCTTGTAGAAGTCCATGCCGGCCAGGGCCTTGTCGTCGTCGAGGGCGCCGACCCACTTGCCGCTGGTCTCGACGGCGAGTTCGCCGCCCTCGTCCCAGATGAAGCCGGCGAGGACGTACCAGTTCTGGCCCGCGAGGTAGATGCCCTGCTGGGCGCCCTTGTCGAGCTTCTGGGTGGCCTGGATCCACTCCTGCCGGTTCTTGGGCGGGGTCTTGATCCCGGCGCCCGCGAAGAGGTCCTTGTTGTAGATGACCACGCGGTTGGCGGCGTACCAGGGGACTCCGTACTGCGCGCCGTTGATGGTTCCCGGGTCGGCGAGGCCCTTGAGCCAGTCCTTGCTGCCCCACTCGCGCAGGCCCTCGAGGGTGAGCTCTTCGAGGCCGCCGGTCTCGATGTACTTGGCGACCTGGGTGTTGCCGACCTCGATGACGTCGGCGCTCTCCGCGCTCGTGCCGTCGAGGACGGCGTTGACCTTGTCGCCGATGCCCGTCCACTCCTGGATCTTGACGTCCAGGTCGGTCCCGGGGTGATCCTGCTCGAACTCCGCGGTGAACTCGGCTATGAAGTCGTCCGAAGCGCTGCCCTTCATCAGCCAGAGGGTGACCTGCTGCGCCCCTTCGGCCGAGTCGGCCGACTGACTGCAGCCCGAGAGGGCGGCAGCGGCCGCGAGGGCGGTGCACACGGCGAGGAAGCGCATCTTCAAGAGGGTCACCTTCCGGGTTCGATCTCGGATGGCTCGAAATTGGCATAGACCAATGAGTCGGTCAAGGGCCTTTCGCTCGGGATTGTTCGCCCAAAGTTCGCGCAGTCGGACTTACTGGGGCACCGTAGAACCAGGCAAAAGCCACCCACTGTCGGGAGACTTCCATGTCCAATCACACGTACCGGGTGACCGAGATCGTCGGCACTTCCCAGGAAGGCATCGATCAGGCCATCCGCAACGGGATCACGCGGGCGGGCCAGACCGTGCGGAATCTGGACTGGTTCGAGGTGATTCAGGTACGCGGCCACATCGAGAACGGGGAGATCGCCCACTACCAGGTGGGGCTCAAGGTCGGCTTCCGCCTCGACGGCGAGGACTGAGGGCGGACCGCGGGAGGCGGGGGCCCGCGCCGGCGGAGCCCCTGGCCCCCATCCCCCTGGGCCTCGATCCCCCGGTCCCCCGGATCACGTCCGGCCGTCGACCTCCTGGGCGCTCTCCAGCTCGGGTGCGTCCGCCGCCCAGTCGGCCAGGACCACCCGGAACCCGGCGGCGCGCGCGGCCCGGCAGACGAGCTCGTCGTCGTCGACCAGCATCCGCACCTCGCGGCCGCGGGAGATCCGCCGCAGCACCTCCACCTTGGTCGTACGGGCCGGCCGCCGGTCCTGATTGCCGCGCATGAACAGCCGCCCCTCGGGCAGATCGTGCCGGGCCAGCCAGTCGAGCGTGTCCGCGCGGCACCGCTCAGGGCGCCCGGTCAGGTACACCACCTCGCAGTCGGCGGCGCTCTCCACGGCCAGCGCGACCCCGCACCCCAGCGGCGGATCGGCCGGGGCCGCACCGAAGAAGCCCGACCAGTCGCGCGGCCGGCGCTCCAGGAAGTGCTGGCGATGGCCGGTGTCCGCCAGGGTGTTGTCGAGGTCGAAGACGGCCAGCGGCCGGGTGGTGTGCTCACTCATCCCGCCAGCGTAGGAGGGCCGTCCGGGGAATCCTCACGGCCGCCCTGCGTTGAATCCTGTGTGATCCGAAAACTCTCGATACTCGACCGGTCGCGCACCCGGCAGGGCCAGCCGGCCCCGCAGGCCCTGCGCGACACCGTGGAGCTGGCCCGGACGGCCGAGCGGCTCGGCTACCACCGCTTCTGGGTGTCGGAACACCACAGCGTGCCCGGCGTCGCGGGCTCGGCGCCGACCGTACTGGCCGCCGCCGTCGCCGCGGCGACGCACCGGATCCGCGTCGGCACGGGCGGGGTCATGCTGCCCAACCACCAGCCGCTGGTGGTCGCGGAGCAGTTCGGGGTCCTGGAATCGCTGTTCCCCGGCCGGATCGACATGGGCCTCGGCCGTTCGGTCGGCTTCACGGGCGGCATCCGGCGCGCACTGGGCCGCGACACCGGCGACGCGGACCACTTCGAGGAGCAGCTGACGGAGCTGCTGGGCTGGCTCGACGGCACCCAGCAGGCCCACCCCGACGTGCACGCCCACCCCGCCGAAGGGCTGCACATCCCCGCCTACGTCCTGGCCACCGGCGAGGGGGCCGGGATCGCCGCCCGGGCCGGGCTGCCGCTGGTCGTGGGCGACCTGCGGTCCCGCGAACGGGTGAGCGGGATCGTCGAGGCGTACCGCAAGGCGTTCCGCCCCTCCGCCCGGGTCGCGGAGCCGTACGTCGTGGTCTCGGGAACGGTGGCGGTCTCGGCCACCGAGGAGGAGGCCCTCCGCATCCTGGTCCCGGAAGCCTGGTCGGTCGCACACTCCCGCACCCGCGGCAGCTTCCCGCCGCTGCGCCCGGCCGAGGAGATCGAGGCCCTGAAGATGAGCCCGAAGGAGCGCGAGCTCTACGAGGGCGCCCTCGCCGGCCATGTCCACGGCACGGAGGACCAGGTGGCGGCGCAGCTCTCCGAGGTCGCCGCCCTGACGGGCGCGGACGAACTCCTGGTCACCACCTCCACGTTCGACCGCACAGCCCTCCTGGACTCCTTAGACCGCCTGTCCCGGATCGCCGAACTCCGGGGCCCTGCGGACCGAGGTCCGCGAGCAGGGCCCTAAACTGGGACGAATGCACCAGCCCACTGCACCTCAGACCCACGGCGACCCCTACGTACGGGTGCGGGGCGCCCGGGAGCACAATCTGCGCGGGGTCGACGTGGACATCCCGCGCGACGCGCTGACCGTGTTCACCGGGGTCTCCGGGTCCGGGAAGAGCTCGCTCGCCTTCGGCACGCTGTACGCCGAGGCCCAGCGCCGGTACTTCGAGTCCGTGGCCCCGTACGCCCGCCGGCTCATCCACCAGATCGGCGCGCCGAAGGTGGATTCCGTCACCGGGCTGCCGCCGGCCGTCTCACTGGAGCAGCGGCGCTCCTCCCCCGGCTCGCGCTCCTCGGTCGGGACGGTGACCCTGCTGTCCAACTCCCTGCGGATGCTCTTCTCCCGGGCCGGGACCTATCCGCCGGGGGCCGCTCGGCTCGACTCCGACGCCTTCTCCCCCAACACCGCTGCCGGGGCCTGCCCTTCGTGCCACGGCCTCGGCCGGCGGGCGAGCTCCAGAGGCTGCGGCTGGCCACGCAGCTGCGGTCGGGGCTGTTCGGCGTCGTGTACGTACTGGACGAGCCGTCGGCGGGACTGCACCCGGCCGACACCGAGGCGCTGCTCGGCGTACTGGACCGGCTGAAGGAGGCCGGGAACACCGTCTTCGTCGTGGAACACGACCTCGACGTGGTGCGGCACGCGGACTGGCTGGTGGACGTGGGGCCGCTGGCCGGGGAGCACGGCGGGCAGGTGCTGTACAGCGGGCCGCCGCAGGACCTGGCCGGTGTGGCGCAGTCGGCGACGGCCCGGCACCTGTTCGCGGCCCGGGAGGCGGCGGGTACGCCGCGGGCGGTGCGCCCACCGACCGGGACCGTGCGGCTGACCGGGGTCGACCGGCACAACCTGCGGGGCCTGGAGGCGGAGTTCCCGCTCGGCGTGTTCACGGCCGTCACCGGGGTGTCGGGGTCGGGAAAGTCCACGCTGGTGGGGCAGGCGCTGGCCCGGGAGGTCGGCGAGCGGCTCACGCAGGCGGACTTCCCGGTGCGGCGCCTGGTGGAGGTGGACCAGAAGCCGATCGGCCGGACCCCGCGGTCCAATCTGGCCACGTACACCGGGCTGTTCGACGTGGTGCGCAAGCTGTTCACGGCGGCCCCGGAGGCACGGGCGCGCGGCTGGAAGGCGGGCCGGTTCTCCTTCAACGTGCCGGGCGGGCGGTGCGAGACCTGCCAGGGCGAGGGCTTCGTCTCGGTGGAACTGCTGTTCCTGCCGAGCACGTACGCCCCGTGCCCCGAGTGCGCGGGAGCCCGGTACAACACCGAGACGCTGGAGGTCCGGTACGCGGGGCTGAACATCGCGGAGGTGCTGGGACTGACCGTGGAGGCGGCGGCCGTCTTCTTCGCGGAGGTTCCGGCGGCGGCGCGCAGCCTGCGGGCGCTGGAGGAGATCGGGCTCGGCTACCTGCGGCTGGGGCAGCCGGCCACCGAGCTGTCGGGCGGCGAGGCGCAGCGGATCAAGCTGGCGACGGAGCTGCAGCGGCTGCGCCGGGACCACACGCTCTACCTGCTGGACGAACCGACGACCGGGCTGCATCCGGCCGATGTACGGGTGCTGCTGCGGCAGTTGCACGGGCTGGTCGACGCCGGGCACTCGGTGGTGGTCGTGGAGCACGACATGGAGGTGGTGGCGGGCGCGGACCGGGTGATCGACCTGGGCCCGGGCGGCGGCACGGCGGGCGGCCGGGTGGTCGCCGCCGGTACTCCGTCGGAGGTGGCCCGGGCGGCGGGCAGCCGTACCGCTCCGTACCTGGCGCGGGCCCTGGGGGCCGACCGGGAGACGGCGTCCCGGGAGGGACGATCGTCGAGGACACCTCGGGGAACGAACTGATCCGCTGGTGAGGCTCAGGCGTCGCCGGGGAGTAGGTGCTGCGGCAGTTCGCGGAAGCTCCACTGCCCCTGGCGGCGGGTGAACACCCAGACGAGGTCGTGACGGTCGGGCCAGATGGCCGGGGCGCCGTGGACCTCGTGGGCGCCGAGGGCGCGAACCAGCCGCGGGATCCCGCTGTGCTCCCAGCAGATGAGTACGGGCATGGACGCGGCCGAGACGGCCTGTGCGAGGGCGGCTTCGGCGCCGACGGCGAAGTCGGTACGGACTCGGGTGCGCAGCGCGGCGGCCAGCGCCGTCACGGTCTGCCCGCACCGCGCGGGGGCGCCCTTCCCGCCGGCCGCGAAGACCGCCGCGGGGCGGGGCAGCGAGGAGCCGCGGGCCGGCAGGAAGAGACGCGGGAGCTCCTCGGCGCGGCGCCAGCCGCGGCCGGCCAGCGAGCCGGGATCGTCCTCGCCCTCCGCGTCCGAGCCGACGTCACCGGCGTACGGCTTCTCCGCGTGCCGGATCACCATGATCAGGGCGTCCTTGGGCCCGGCCTGCGCACCGGGCGCCGGAGTGCGGGGGGCTTCCCCGCCGGAGCACCCGGACACGGCCAGCGGGGCGAGGGCGGCGGCCAGTACGGCTCGGCGGCGCGGTCCGGACCCGGCGGGGGCTTCTGGCATGGGGTCACTGTCCCCCATGGCCACCGCGCCGGCGGGGTGCGGCGCGGGGTGGACCGCGCAGGTCAGCCGATCGGCGCATGTGCGGGAGGGGCGGGGGCGGCGACGTGGGCCGGGGCGCGGTCCGGGGCCCGGTCCGGCCCCCGGCCCGGCCCCCGGGCCGGCGGGGGCCCAGGTCCCCGGGTCAGCGGGGTCCCTTGCGCACGGCCCGCAGCCACTCCTTGTTCATCGCGGCGATCGACGGCAGCGGAATGCCCTTCGGGCAGGCCGTGGCGCACTCGCCGGTCAGGGTGCAGCCGCCGAAGCCCTCCTCGTCCATCCGGGCCACCATGTCCAGGACGCGGGTCTCGCGCTCCGGCGAGCCCTGCGGGAGCACGTTCAGGTGGTTCACCTTGGCGGAGGTGAAGAGCATGGCGGAGCCGTTGGGGCAGGCTGCCACGCACGCTCCGCAGCCGATGCACTCGGCGTGCTCGAAGGCGAAGTCGGCGTCGGCCTTGGGCACGGCGGTGGCGTGCGCCTCGGGGGCGGCTCCGGTGGGCGCGGTGATGTAGCCGCCGGCCTGGATGATCCGGTCGAAGGAGCCGCGGTCGACGACGAGGTCCTTGACGACCGGGAAGGCGGCCGCCCGCCACGGCTCGACGTCGATGGTGTCGCCGTCGGCGAAGGACCGCATGTGGAGCTGGCAGGTGGTGGTGCGTTCCGGGCCGTGGGCGTCACCGTTGATGACGAGGCTGCACGCGCCGCAGATGCCCTCGCGGCAGTCGTGGTCGAAGGCGACCGGGTCCTCGCCGCGCAGGATGAGGTCCTCGTTGAGGGTGTCGAGCATCTCCAGGAAGGACATGTCCTGCGAGATGCCGTCGACCTCGTAGGAGGCCATGTGGCCGGGGGCGTCGGCGCCGCGCTGGCGCCAGACGCGGAGGGTGAGCTTCATGCGTAGCTCCGCTGGGTGGGGTGGACGTACTCGAAGACGAGGTCTTCCTTGTGCAGGACGGGGGCGGCGCCGGTGCCCTGGTACTCCCAGGCGGCCGCGTATCCGAACTCCTCGTCGCGGCGGGCTGCTTCGCCGTCGGGGGTCTGGGACTCCTCGCGGAAGTGGCCGCCGCAGGATTCGGCGCGGTGGAGCGCGTCGAGGCACATCAGCTCGGCGAGTTCGAGATAGTCGACGATGCGGTTGGCCTTCTCCAGTGACTGGTTGAACTCCTCGCCGCGGCCGGGGACCTTGATGCGGCGCCAGAACTCCTCGCGGATCTCGGGGATGCGGTCGAGCGCCTTGCGCAGGCCCTCCTGGCTGCGGGCCATGCCGCAGTACTCCCACATCAGTTCGCCGATCTCGCGGTGGAAGGAGTCGGGGGTGCGGTCGCCGTCGACGGCAAGGAGTTTCGCCAGACAGTCGCGGGTCTCGCGGATCGCCGCCGCGGCCTCGGGGTGGCTGTCGTCCACGGTGTCCTGGTGCGGGTGGCGGGCCAGGTAGTCGTTGATCGTGGAGGGGAGCACGAAGTAGCCGTCGGCGAGGCCCTGCATCAGCGCGGAGGCGCCGAGGCGGTTGGCGCCGTGGTCGGAGAAGTTGGCCTCGCCGATGGCGAAGAGACCGGGCACGGTGGTCTGGAGGTCGTAGTCGACCCACAGGCCGCCCATGGTGTAGTGGACGGCGGGGTAGATCCGCATCGGGACCTCGTACGGGTTCTCCGCGGTGATCCGCTCGTACATGTCGAAGAGGTTCCCGTACTTCTCGGCGACCTTGTCCCGGCCCATGCGGCGGATGGCGTCCGCGAAGTCGAGGTAGACGCCCTGCCCGCCGGGGCCGACGCCGCGGCCCTCGTCGCAGACGTTCTTCGCGGCGCGGGAGGCGATGTCGCGGGGCACGAGGTTGCCGAAGGAGGGGTAGATCCGCTCCAGGTAGTAGTCGCGCTCCGCCTCGGGGATGTCGGCCGCGGCGCGGGTGTCGCCCTTGGCCCTGGGGACCCAGATGCGGCCGTCGTTGCGCAGGGACTCGCTCATCAGGGTGAGCTTGGACTGGTGGTCGCCGGTGCGCGGGATGCAGGTGGGGTGGATCTGGGTGAAGCAGGGGTTGGCGAAGTACGCGCCGCGCCGGTGCGCCCGCCAGACGGCGGTCGCGTTGGAGTTCATGGCGTTGGTGGAGAGGTAGAAGACGTTGCCGTAGCCGCCACTGGCCAGTACCACGGCGTCGGCGTAGTAGGTGGAGATCTCACCGGTGATCAGGTCGCGTGCGACGATGCCGCGGGCCACTCCGTCGACGACGATCAGGTCGAGCATCTCGGTGCGGGCGTGCATCTCGACGTTGCCCGCGGCGATCTGCCGGGAGAGTGCCTGGTAGGCGCCGAGGAGGAGCTGCTGGCCGGTCTGGCCGCGGGCGTAGAAGGTGCGGGACACCTGGACGCCGCCGAAGGAGCGGGTGTCGAGGAGGCCGCCGTACTCGCGGGCGAAGGGAACGCCCTGGGCCACGCACTGGTCGATGATCTCGACGGAGATCTGGGCGAGGCGGTGGACGTTGGACTCGCGGGCGCGGAAGTCGCCGCCCTTGACCGTGTCGTAGAAGAGGCGGTGCACCGAGTCGCCGTCGTTGCGGTAGTTCTTGGCGGCGTTGATGCCGCCCTGGGCGGCGATGGAGTGGGCCCGGCGCGGGGAATCGGAGAAGCAGAACTGGACCACGTGGTAGCCCTGTTCGGCCAGTGTCGCGCCGGCCGCACCGCCCGCCAGACCGGTGCCGACGACGATGATGGTGTGCTTGCGGCGGTTGGCCGGGTTGACGAGCTTGGCCTCGAAGCGGCGGCGGTCCCAGCGGTCGGCGATCGGGCCCTCGGGGGCCTTGGTGTCGGCGACGGGCTCACCGGTGGTGTAGCCGGCGAAGTGGGGGTGCGGTGTGCGGTCGTGGCCGTGCTCGTGGTCGTGCTGCGGGTCGCTCATGGTCAGTTCACCACTCCGGTCATGACGGCTACGGGGACGGACACGAAGCCGGCGAAGAGGACGAGGGCCAGTCCGTTGGCCAGGAACTTCAGCGTCCGCTCGCGTCGGGCGGTGCCCGCGCCGAGGGTCTGCGCCGCGCTCCAGAAGCCGTGCCGGACGTGCAGGCCGAGGGCGGCCATCGCCACGATGTAGACGGTGTTCCCGTACCAGGTGGAGAAGGTGGACAGGACGTTCTCGTACGGGTGGCCGGCCCAGGCGCGCTCATTGACCGTGAGCGTGGTCAGGTCGAGCAGGTGCCAGACGATGAACAGGCCGAGGATGATCCCGCCCCAGCGCATGGTGCGGGTGGCGTAGCTCGCGCGGCGGCGCGTGTGGGCATACTTCACGGGGCGCGCCTTGATGTCGCGGCGGCTGAGCTGGTAGGCGGACACGGCGTGGGCGACGACCGCGGCGAGCAGCCCCACGCGGACGATCCACAGAGCCCACTCGTGGTGCAGGAAAGGCGAGCCGAGGGTGCGCAGCCAGTGTGCGTAGCCGTTGAACTCGTCCGCTCCGAAGAAGATCTTGAGGTTGCCGAGCATGTGCACGACGAGGTAGCCGAGCATGATCAGGCCGGAGACGGCCATCACGGACTTCTTGCCGACGGAGGAGTCCCAGATCATTCGCGTGGTGGACGGCCGTCGATCCGTCCGTGTTGCCAGAGCCATGTCCTCGACGGTAAGGACGAAGGTCCCGAAAGGTCCAAGACATGATGGAGCTGATATCAATAGAGAGCAGCTATTGAAGGCGCTAGCCTGTGCCGATGCAGTTCCAACAGCTCCTGTACTTCGTGGCGGTCGCCGAGACCCGGCATTTCACCCGGGCCGCGGAGCGGGTGCACGTCGCCCAGCCCTCGCTCTCCCAGCAGATCAAGGCGCTCGAACGGGAACTCGGGGCCGACCTGTTCAGCCGGGCGCGGGGCAACATCACGCTCACCGACGCGGGCGAGACCCTGCTGCCGCTGGCGCGGCGGATCCTGGCGGACGCGGACACCGCACGGCTGGAGGTGCAGGAACTGGCGCAGCTGCGCCGGGGTCGCGTCCGGCTGGGCTCCACTCCCAGCATCTGCACGGGTCTGCTGCCGGACGTACTGCGGGCCTTCCATGACGCGCATCCGGGGATCGAGCTACTGATCGAGGAGAGCGGTTCGCTCGATCTCGTACGGGAGCTCGCGCGCGGGGCCCTGGACCTGGCCCTGATCGCACTGCCCCTCCCCCCGTCGGCCCCGGCCCTGACCACGGTGGAGTTGCTGACGGAGGACCTCGTGGTGGTCTCGTCGGCGGACCGACCGGCGCCCGGCGGGGGCGGCGAGCTGACCATCCGGGGGCTGCGGGACGAGCCGATGGTGATGTTCCGGCACGGCTACGACCTGCGGGAGCTCACGGTGGCAGCCTGCCGCGCGGAGGGTTTCGAGCCGGTCTTCACCGTGGAGGGCGGTGAGATGGACGCGGTCCTGGGCTTCGCCCGGGCGGGGCTCGGCATCGCGGTGGTCCCGGCGATGGTGGTGGATCGCGCCGGGCCGGGCCTGCGGGTGACCCCGCTGGCCGGCTCCCCGCTGCGCCGCACGATCGCCCTGGCCCACCGCACCGACGTGGCTCCGCCGCGCGCGGCCCGCGAGCTGCAGCGCATACTGACCGGCTGATTCCGCCGCGGCGGTGCCGCCGGCACCCCGGGCGGCCCGGCGGTCACTCCGGGGTGGAAGCCGGGCAAGACGCCGGGGCGGAAGTCGGGGCGGAAGCCGAGGCCGGAGCCGGAGCAGAGGCCGGTGCCGGGGCGGGGGCTGTCGGCAGGGTTGTGTCGAGGCCGTCGGCCAGCATTGCGAACGCCTGATCGGCATCGGCCACTGCGGCCGCGTGAGCCTCGTCGGCGCTCCGCCCCGATTCGATCCGCCGCCAGTTCTCCCCGCCCAATTCATGGCGGACCGCCACCAGGTGTATCGCCGCCAGGCGGGCGGCGAGCGGGGGGACGCTCTCCGCCTCCAGCACGAGGGCGAGCAGCTCCACCTCGCGGTCGGTGTAGCGCCTCAGCCGGGTCTGCAGGCTGGCGGTGCTGTTGATCAGCTGCTGGAAGGCCATCACGTTCGGGTGGTCGCACAGCCCGGTGATGGGGTCCCGCTCGGCCAGGGCCGTCAGGAAGTGCGCGTGCACCGCACCCACCGGTGTGCGGCCGGCGGGCCGGTCCCGCACGATGCGCGCCGCCTCGTCCTGATGGTCGGCGAACCGGTCGAGCAGCAGGTCCTCCTTGCTCGGGAAGTACCGGAAGAGGGTGGGCTTGGAGACCTCGGCCGCCGCGGCGACGTCCGCCACCGACACGGCATCGAAGCCCCGTTCCAGGAAGAGCTCCAGCGCCGTGGCCGCCAGCCGGTGACGCGTACGGAGCTTCTTGTTCTCGCGCAGACCCGTCGTGTTCTCCATGCCGCACAGCGTAGCACGAAATAGTGACCGGGTTATTTTTGTAACTGGGTTGCTTTTTCTGTCGGGAGCCGCTTCCCTTGAGACATCGAACGAGGAGAGGCAATCCCATGGCTGACGTACTGATCACCGGTTCCGGCCCCACCGGACTGACGCTCGCCTGCGACCTGGCCCTGCGCGGATTCGCCGTGCGTGTCATCGACCGGCGCACCGAACCGCACCACGAATCCCGCGGCAAGGGGCTGCTGCCGGGCAGCCTCGATGTCTGCCAGCGGCTCGGCGTGCTCGAGCGCCTGGCTGCCACCGGCAGCAGCAGCGTCGTCCTGCGCAAGTACTTCGACGGGGAGCACATCAACGACACCCCCACTTCCGCCGGCCTGCTGATCGGGCAGTGGCAGATCGAGGCGGCCCTGCGCGACCGGCTCGCCGGGCTGGGAGTGGCGGTCGAGTACGGATCGGAGCTCGCCGGAATCAGCCAGGACGAGTCCGGGGTGCGCGCAGAGCTGGCGGACGGCACCGTGATCTCGGCCCGCTATCTCGCCGGGTGCGACGGCGGGCGCAGCACCACCCGCGAGCTGCTCGGCATCCCCTTCGAGGGGAGCGGGCAGGAGGAGCCCGCCATGGTCATCGGGGACGTGCGGGCACCCGGGCTCGGCCGGGACGTCTGGCACCAGTGGTTCACCTCGGAGGGCACCGGAATACTGCTCTGCCCGATGCCGGGAACCGACAGCTTCCAGCTGCAGGCCTCCCCCGAGAGGGACGAGCGGGGCGAGCCGCTGCCGCCCTCCCTGGAGAGCTTCCAGCGGATCTTCGAGCGCGATGCCCGGGTGCCCGGGATCCGGCTCACCGATGCCACCTGGCTCTCGGCCTGGCGGGTCAACGTCCGGATGGCCACGCGGATGCGGAAGGGCCGGGTCTTCCTCGCCGGGGACGCCGCGCACGTGCAGCCCATAGCCGGCGGGCTGGGCATGAACACCGGCATACAGGACGCGGCCGCCCTCGGCCGGACGCTGGCCGCCGCGCTCACCGGGCCCGGCGGCGAGGAGGTGCTCGGCACGTACGAGGCGGAGCGGCTGCCGGCGGTCGCCGATGTCCTGGCCGACGCGGCGGAGCGGTACGAGCGGGTCATGGAGGCCGTCCGGACCCCCGGCCGGGGGACGGAGGTCGGCATGAACCGGTCGCAGCCGCCCACCGGAGCCTGAAGCGGCCCGGGCGCCGCCGGCCCGGGCTGCCGGCCCCGGCGGGGCCGGGGTCAGGAGGGTGTGGGCACCGCGTCCGAGAGGGAGAGGGTGTGGATGCGGTCCGGGGCGCCGGGCCGGGCGTAGTACCAGCCCTGCGCGGTGTCGCAGCCGAGGGCGCGCAGCTGGGCGGCCTGGACCCCGGTCTCCACGCCCTCGACGGTGACCGCGAGTTCCAGGCTGTGGGCCAGGGCGACGATCCCCTCCACGATCTTGACGTCGACCGGGTTGGCGGGCTGCTGCTGCATCCCCTGGGTGAAGGAGCGGTCGAGCTTCAGGACACTGACCGGCAGTCGCCGGAGGTTGGCCAGGTTCGAGTAGCCGGTGCCGAAGTCGTCGAGCGCGATGTCCACACCGAGGGCGGCGAGCCGGCGCAGCGGTTCCAGGAGTTCGTCGTCGGCCCCTATCAGCGCGGACTCGGTGACCTCCAGGCACAGCGCGCCCGGGGCGAGGCCGGACTTCTCCAGCACGGCCACGGTGTCGGCGACCAGGCCCGGGTGGTGCAGCTGGGTCGGCGAGAGGTTGACGTTGATCCGCAGGGCAGCGCCGCCGTGCTCGCACTGCCAGATGCGGGCCTGGCGGACGGCCTCCTCCAGGACCCAGCGGCCGAGCGGCACGATCAGCCCGGTCCGTTCGGCGAGCGGGATGAAGCGGTCCGGGCCGAGGACCCCGTACTGCGGGTGCGACCAGCGCACCAGCGCCTCTGCTCCGTGCACGCTGCCGTCGCGCATGTGTACCAACGGCTGGTACTCGATGAAGAACTCGCCGCGTTCCAGCGCCGCCGGCAGGGCGTTGGTCAGCCCGTGGCGGGTGATCGCGCGGGCGTCGGCCTCGGCGTCGGCGAATTCGAAGCGGTTGCCGCCGGCCGCCTTGGCCCGGTACATCGTGATGTCGGCGCTGCGCAGCACCTCCGCCGGGGTGCGCTCCTTGGCCCGGCCCTCGACGATGCCGATACTGCCGCGGACCGTCAGTTCCCGGCCCTCCAGCCGGATCGGCGTGGACAGGGCGGTCAGGATGCGGACCGCGAGGTCGGTGACCTTCTGCTCGGTATCGGCGCCGGTGGTCAGGGCGACGAACTCGTCACCGCCGAGCCGGGCGACCACCTCGCCCGGGCCGGTGGCGCAGCTCTGCAGCCGGTCGGCGACTTCCACCAGCAGCCGGTCCCCCGCCGAGTGCCCGAGGCTGTCGTTGACCGCCTTGAAACCGTCGAGGTCCAGGTAGCACAAGCCGTAGCGGTCGCCGCCGGCGCCGCTGAGGGCCTTCTCCAGCCGTTCGAAGAACAGCGTCCTGTTGGGCAGGCCGGTGAGGGCGTCGTGGGTGGCCTCGTAGCGCAGGCGCAGGTTCAGCAGCCGGCGTTCGGTGGTGTCCTCCATCAGCGCCAGCTGGTATTGCGCCTTGCCGTCGGCGTCGCGCAGCAGCGACACCGTCAGGTTGGTCCAGAGCACGGTCCCGTCGTGCCGGTAGTACGGCTTCTCCACGCGGTAGCTCTCGCGCTCGCCGCGCACCAGCTCGCCGTACATCCGCCACACGTGCGGGGTGTCGTCGGGGTGGCCCCACTCGCTGACGTTGCGGCTGCGGACGTGCCCTTCCAGGCCGCCGAACATCTGGAGCAGGGTGTCGTTGACCTCCAGGACGTTCCCGTCGAGGTCGGCGATGCCGATGCCCACGGCCGCGCCCTCGAAGACCGCCCGGAAGCGCTCCTCGCTCGCGTGCAGGGCCTGCTGCGCGTCGGTGCGGGCGGTCAGCGCGGAGCGCGCGATGGCCTCCTGCTCCCTGAGGGTGCGCTCGCGCAGGGCCCGGGCGTATCCCGCCGCGATGCCGTGCTGGAGCCGGGCGCAGCGGGAGCGGTACTCCTCGGTGCCCTCCACTCCGGAGCCCTCGGACCCGTTCGGGCCGCAGTAGAGCACCAGGTACGACTCGATCACCCCGAGGGTGCCGGCCAGGGCCTCGGGGTCGGTGCAGTGCACGGCGACGAGTTCCGCCCCCACCTGCTGGGCGACCGAGGCGTCGAAGGGCCGGGCGTGCAGGGCGTCGGTGAGCGTGCGCGTGAGCGGCAGCAGGTGCCGTTCGAATTCGGTGCGGGTCAGCGAGGTCGCGGTGACCGGGAAGATCGCCCGCCCCCAGATCGTCGCGAAGCGGGCGATCCGGTCCTCGATACCGCCGCGCGGGGTCGCCGACGCCTCGGTGACCGGTGCCGCGGCGGGTACCGCGGGGGCTTTCGGCGCGCCCGCCGTCTGTGCCGGAAGTCTCACGCCTTGCGTCCCACGCCGCCGAAGCCCGAGAAGGCGTAGGGGTCTTCCGGCGACTCGGCTTCCTGTCCGTCCTCCGCCCGGTCCGGCCGCCAGTCCGGCATGGACACGAGACCCGGCTCCAGCAGCTCGAACCCGTCGAAGAATCGGCGGATCTGCTCCCCGGTGCGCATGACGAGGGGGTTGCGGATGTCCTTGTAGACGCTCACCGTGCCGCCCGCGACCTCCTCGGAAAGCGGGATCCCCTCGAAAGAGGCGTGCGTGAGGATCAGCAGGCTGCCGGGGGCCAGCGCGTCGCGCAGCTCGGCGACGGCGGCGTACGGGTCGTCCGTGTCCTCCAGGAAGTGCAGGACCGCGACGAGCAGCAGGGCGACGGGGCGGCCGAGGTCGAGCAGCCGGCCGACCTCGGGGGCGGCCAGGATCTCCTTGGGCCTGCGCAGGTCGGCGGCGACGATGTCGGTCTGCTCGTCCCCCGTGAGGACGGCGCGGCTGTGCGCGACGGCCACGGGGTCGTGGTCGACGTAGACCACGCGCGCCTGCGGCGTCGCGGCCCGGGCGATCTCGTGGACATTGCCGAAGGTGGGGATGCCGGAGCCGATGTCGAGGAACTGTGTGACGCCCTCGGCGACGGCGTGCCGGACGGCGCGGCGCATGAATGCCCGGTTGGCCTGCATGATCTTGGGCAGTCCCGGCATGAATTCCATGGCCCGTCGAGCCGTCTGGCGGTCGACCTCGAAATTATGGGACCCGCCCAGGTAGTAATCATAGATGCGGGACACACTCGGCACCGATATGTCGATGCCTGGCGGGGCCCAGGCGGGGCGCTCCATCGGGGTCTCCAAGCGTTGGTCCTGCGGTCGTCCGTGCGGGGTCGGACTCCTGTCCGAGCCGAATGTACTGATCATTTCTCAACAGGGCGAGCAAAAGCGGAAATTGGCGATCCGTTCTTCGTCACACACCAAAGGCGCCGGTGCGCCGGGTGAGGGAATGACCGATACCGACAAGTACCTTATGGGAATTGGCCGGTGGACGATCGGGGCGACCACACTACCGATCCGGGACTGGCTCAAACCTCACTGGTCGCCAGTCCACCCGTTCAGGCGAACCGGGGCTGAGCCGCGCGCGCCCGGGCGCGCGCGGGCCCATGCTCCCGGGGTGAACAGAGCCTGTGCCAGGCGCCTGCTGGCAGTCCCGGTCCTGCTGTGGGCGGCCTTGTCCGTCACGCCGGCCGTGGCTGATAGCCGCGCCTACGCGACGACCGACTCCGGGGACGGCCCCGCCGCCGCCGTGGTGGCCGCGGTGGCCGGCGGCGGCGACAGAGGACGCGGCCCGCGTGGCGGACATCACGGTGACGACCAGGGCTCCGACCACGGGAAACGCCGTGGGGGCGGACACGCCGGCGGCCATCACGGCCACCCCCACTGCCCACCACCGCCACCCCCTCCGCCCTGCCCGCCGAAGCCGCCACCGAAGCCCACGCCACCGCCACCGCCGACTCCCCCGCCGAAGCCCACACCGCCCCCGAAGCCCGCACCTCCGCCACCACCGCCCAAGCCCGTGCCCGCGCCGAAGCCGGTCCTGCCCGCCCCGCCCCCGCCGAAGCCGGCACCCCCGCCGCCCCGCGCGGTCAGGGCTCCCGCGCCGCCACCACCCGCACCACCCGCCCCACCGCCACCACCCGCCCCAGAGGTGAAACCCGCCCCGTCGAAACCGGTGGCCCGCCCCGCCTATCGCGCCACGGCCCGCAAACCCGCCGAGCACCACATCTCGCCGGTGACATTCACGCTGATGACCGCCGCTCCCGCGGTGCTCGCGATCGTCGCCCTGCGTCCCCGCTAGCGCTTCTTGCGCCCCACCGGTAACCGATATGGGAGTCATCTTGTCGGAATGGCTCGTCCTGTCCATCGCGATGGCCGCGGCGTGCGCCGTGGTGCTGTCCATCGCCTTCTTCAACCACCGCAGGATCGGCGACGACGACGATCCGAACGAGACCCCGGACGTCATCGAGTACATGACGATGATGATCGGGGTGATCTACGCGATCGTGCTGGGCCTGGCGATCGCGGGCGTCTGGGAGGGCCGCGGAGCCGCCCAGGAATATGTACGCCAGGAGGCCCAGGCCCTGCACGAGATCAGTGTCCGCTCCGAGGTCTACCCGGCCGAGGTGCGCAAGAGGATCCGCGCCGATGTCGACGCGTACGTGACCCACGTCGTGGACACCGAGTGGAGGCGGATGGCCGACCACGGCGAGCTCACCGAGCACGGCGGGGAACTGCTGGAACGTATCCGCCGGGACGTCACCGACTACGAGCCGCAGACCGACCACGAGGGGCAGGCCTACCAGCCGCTGGTCGACCAGGTCGCGGTGGTCGACGACGCCCGCAGCGCCCGCGGCTCCAGTGCCGGGGCCACCATGCCGGGAGTGGTGTGGTTCGGCCTGATCGCCGGCGCGCTCGTGACGGTCGGACTGATCTTCACCCTGCAGATCAGGCGCTCGTTCCGGGAGATGCTCCTGGCGGGCCTGTTCAGCGCCCTCATCGCCTTCCTGCTGTTCCTGATCTGGGACTTCGACGCGCCGTTCGGACGGGGCATCTCCGCCACCGCCGAACCATTCCTCACCCAGTTCCCCCACCTCGGCCTCGGCGGCTGAGGGCCGCCCGCAAACCGGGGACGGGGCTCCCGTCCCCGGTTCGGCCTAGGGTCATGCCCCATTCGCCCGTTCCTGATCGCGGGTCACCGCACCCGGACCTAGCGTGTCGGACATCGAGGCGCACGACCCCCCACGTGCGGAAACCGTTCCGCGGCTGCTCCTCGGGGATCCGGAGAATCAACCATGGGTGCGATACGTTCCTCCGCCACCGCCCTGCTGAGCGCCGGCGCCACGGGCGCCGTACTCGCGCTCGGCGCCTTCGCCGTGCCCGCCGCGACCGCGGCCGAGGCCCGGCCCACGATCACCTCGTTCGGTTTCACCCTCACGCCTTCGACCGTCGCCCCGGGGGGGCAGACGGTCCTCGCGGTCAGTCGCTGCAACGCCGCCTACGCCACCGCCTCCTCCGGCGTCTTCGACACCGTGAGCATCGCGCGCGGCCAGACCGTACGGGTCACCGTGGACCGCGACGCACGGCGCGGAGCCGTCTACTCCGTCTCCTTCACCTGCAACGGCGAGACCGGCTCGGCCGACCTGACCATCGCCGGCGGCACCACGACACCCACCACGAGCTCCACACGGACCGCCACCGGAGCCGCCCTGCCGACCCCGTCCTCCGCCCTCGGTGTCCGCGGCGGGCTGGGCGGCAGCGTGGCGGGCATGGACCCCGTGGAGTTCGGCGCCGGCGCCGGCCTGTTCCTCGCCGCCGCGGGCGGCGCCGTGTTCGCCCTGCGCCGCAGGAGGTCGGACCGCGGCCATTGAAACCGGACGTCCCCCGCTACCGCCGGGGGCCCCCCCGCCCGCCGGCCGAGGGGGGGCCCCCCGGGGGGCGCGCGCCCGGCGCCCCGGGACGCCCCGCGGGGGCGCCGGCGGCGCCCGCGCCCCACCGGGGGCCCCCCCGGCCCCCCCCCCCCCCCCCCCCCCCCCCCCCCCCCCCCCCCCCCCCCCCCCCCCCCGCCGCCCCCCCCCCGGCGGGGGACCTGCGTCCGGGAGACCTGTCAGGCCCGGCTGCGGAGCGGACGGCGACGGCGCACCACGTGGGCACCCGCGCCGAGGGCCGCGGCGCCGACGAGACCCGCACCGATGGCGGTCTCGGCGGCGGACGGGCCGATGGACCCGCCGAGACCGCCCTGTGAGGGGTTGCCCTCCAGGATCGTGAAGCGGTGGGTGGCGACCAGGTTGCTGTCGTTGCACTTGACCGACAGCGTCTGGTGACCCGGGGAGGCGTGGTTGAAGACCCGGACGGTCGCGAAACCGATCGACCCCGCGGACAGGTTGGCCGGCGGAAAGTTTCCGTGCGAGGTGACCGTACCGCCGTGACCGCAGCCCGCCGCGCTCACCTGCATCGTGGATCCCTGGTGCACGGAGTACGGGTTGACGGAAATGTTGCTGGGGCCGTTCCCGCCCCCGTTCCCACCCCGTCCCCCGGGGTCCTGGTTCGCGGCGGCGAACGGGGCACTGAGTCCGATCGCGGCGCAAGCTGCCGCCGTCACGGTAAGAGCGCGCAAGACACGCATGGTGGAACCTCCAGCGGGAAGCGCCCCGGAGCGTCGGCCCCGGATGATCGACGAGAACGCCTCCCACGTCGAACCCTCAGGTCGTCCCGCAATCTGCGCATTTCCAACTTTGGGCCGCCCGGTTGAGCGACACGCCGAAGCGCGGACGACGGAACTGACGGATCCGCAGGTCACGACCCGTCAGGCATTTATGTGACGATTACCTGGATGGGCGCACCTCTTCCGGCCCCCTCCGGGTGGCGGCCACCCGTTCGCCCTTCCCCTCTCGCCGTCCCGCCGACTCGGCCTTAGCGTGCGTGAAGTAGGGCGTACGGGGGCGGGAACAGGAACGCGGGTCGGGACCCCCGCGTCGGGAAGGGAGAACGATGGGCGAGGACGAGACCGGGCAGTCACGCAAACGCTCACCGTGGGGCGCACTGGCCCTGGTCATGCTCACCGGCCTCGCCATGGTGCGAAACGGTGTGGACGTCGGTGGCGGGCCGCCCCAGCCCACCGCGGCCTCGGCCGTCGCGGTGACGGCGGACCAGTTGCCGGCGAATCCGCCGACGCCGCCGGCGGACATGGAGGTGCTGGAGCACTCGTCGGTGCAGCGCGTCCGGATTCCCACGATCAACGTGGACGCGCCGGTGATGACGGTCGGGCTGGACGCGCAGGGCTGGATCGACGCCCCGCCGCCGCAGGACCGCAATCTCGCCGGCTGGTACCTCAACGGCATCTCACCGGGCCAGCGGGGCTCGGCGGTGATCGTGGGGCACGTGGACAACGCGCAGGGCCCCGCGGTCTTCTACGGCCTGGGCTCGGTCAAGCAGGGCAACCACATCGAGGTGGAGCGCTACGACGGCCGCACGGCGGTGTTCGAGGTCTACGGCGTGGAGGTGTTCTCCAAGGAGGCCTTCCCCGGAGCCCGGGTGTACGGGGACACCGGGCACCCCGAACTCCGGGTGATCACCTGCGGCGGCGGATACTCGAAGGCCCGCGGCTACGACGGGAACGTCGTGGTCTTCGCCCGCATGGTGGCGACGCGCTGAGCCGGTGAGTATCCGCCGGGCGGCTCCGGTTCAGCGGGGCGGCAGCGTCGGGAGGGTCATCCGGTAGCCCCGCGCGAGCAGTTGGGGCAGGTACGAGGAGATGGCCTGGACGCTCTGCGACCGGTTGCCGCCCGCGTCGTGCGAGAGGACGATCACCCCGGGCGCGGCGCCGCCGAGGACCCGGGAGATGATCGTCGTGGTCCCCGGCTCCTTCCAGTCCAGGGTGTCCACGGTCCAGGCGAGCGGCTCCATGCCCAGCTCGGCCCCGATCTCGAAGGCGGCCCGGTTCCAGGCCCCGTAGGGCGCCCGGAACCACAGCGGCGCCTCGCCGACGGCCTGGTGCACGACCTCGCTCGTGCGGCCGATCTCGGAGGCGAGCGCGGGCCGGCTGAGCTGGGGGATGAGCGGGTGCGTCCAGGTGTGGTTGCCGATGATGTGCCCCTCGGCGGCCATCCGGCGCAGCAGGTCCCGGTTCTCGTCTGCCATCTCCCCGCAGACGAAGAACATGGCGCGTACGCCGTACCGGGCGAGGGTGTCGAGGATGGCGGGGGTGTAACGGGGGTCCGGGCCGTCGTCGAAGGTGAGCACCATGGCGCCCGACGCGGCCGCGTCGGCGGGCAGTTCCAGGATGGGCCGGGTCCGTACGGCCGGCTTCACGGCGGCCGGCCGCATCGGCTGCTCGGCGGTCATGGGGCGCAGCCGGTACGACTTCTCGGGCAGCGCCTGCGCCCGCAGGCCCGGCGCACCGGCCGCGGGCTGCGCTCCCGGCCCGGCCTGCGGCCCGGCTTGCGGCCCTGTGCCACTGCCCGGTCCGGGCCCGGGTGCCCCCTCCTCACCACTCACGCTGAGGAGTCCGGAGGCGGCTGCGACTCCGAGGAAGACGGCGGTACGCAGGACCGCGCGCCGCCCTACTGTCGGCTCGTCATTTTTCATTATTACTACGTATCAACGACATCGCCGAAGTTGTCGAGAGGCGCGGACGCACCCCCTCCCCCTCACCCGGTCGGCCCACGGGTGCCAGGGGCCCGCGGGGAACGCGACCGCCGCGCGGGCGGCGCGGTCCCCTCAGCCGCGGCGGACCAGGGGGAAGGGCAGCGTCTCGCGGATCGTCAGGCCCGTGAGGAACATGACCAGGCGGTCCACCCCGATGCCCAGGCCGCCCGTGGGCGGCATCGCGTACTCCAGGGCGTCCAGGAAGTCGTTGTCGAGTTCCATCGCCTCCGGGTCGCCGCCCGCCGCGAGCAGGGACTGGGCGGTGAGGCGGCGGCGCTGCTCCACCGGGTCGGTCAGCTCCGAGTAGGCGGTGCCCAGTTCAGTCCCGAAGGCCACCAGGTCCCAGCGCTCGGCGAGCCGGGGGTCCCGGCGGTGCTGGCGGGTGAGCGGGGAGACGTCGGTCGGGAAGTCCTTGTAGAAGGTGGGCAGCTTGGTGCGCTCCTCGACGAGCCGCTCGTACATCTCCAGCACCACGTCTCCGCGGGTGTCCTCCGGGGCGTGCGGGACGGACGCGCGGTCGCACAGCCTGCGCAGGACGTGTTCCTCGGTGTCGGCGTCCACCTCCTCGCCGAGGGCCTCGCCGATGGCCCCGTACATGGTCTTGACCGGCCAGGTTCCGGAGATGTCGTGGACGACGAGCTTCCCGTCCGGGCCCGCCTTGTGCGCGACGGGCGAGCCGAAGGCGGCGGTCGCGGCCCCCTGGATCAGTTCGCGCGTGAGGTCGAGCATCACGTCGTAGTCGGCGAAGGCCTGGTAGGCCTCCAGCATCGTGAACTCGGGGTTGTGCTTGTAGGAGACGCCCTCGTTGCGGAAGGTGCGGCCCATCTCGAAGACCTTCTCCATACCGCCGACGCAGAGCCGCTTGAGGTACAGCTCGGGTGCGATGCGCAGGTACAGGTCGAGGTCGTAGGCGTTGATGTGGGTGCGGAAGGGACGGGCATTGGCGCCGCCGTGGATCTGCTGGAGCATCGGGGTCTCGACCTCCAGGTAGCCGCGGTCGAGGAGTCCCTGGCGCAGGGCCTGGACCGCGCTGGAGCGGGCTCGTACGACCTCCCGTGCCTCGGGGCTGGCGACGAGGTCGAGGTAGCGGCGCCGGACCCGGGCCTCCGGGTCGGCGAGGCCCTTGCGCTTGTCGGGCAGCGGACGCAGGCACTTGCCGGTGAGCTGCCAGGAGCGGACCACGAGGGACAGCTCACCGGCCTTGCTGGCGCCGACCTCGCCGCTGACGAGCACGTGGTCGCCGAAGTCGACCTGGGAGGTGAAGGAGTCCAGCACCCCGGCCCCGGCCTCGTCGCGGGTCAGTATCAGCTGGATGTCGCCGGACCAGTCGCGCAGGACGGCGAAGACCACGCCGCCGAGGTCGCGTACGACCATCACCCGCCCGGCGAGGGTGGCTTCCGCTCCGGTCCGGGCGCCGGGCGGGTGGCCGGGGTGGGCCGCCTTCAGCTCCGCCACGGTGTGCGTGCGCGGGCGGATGCCCACCGGGTAGGGGTCGGTGCCCGCCGCCCGGATGCGGTCCAGTTTGGCGTGGCGCACGCGGACCTGTTCGGGCAGCCGCTCGGCCGGGGCCACGGCGGCCTCCTGGTCCACCGCGTCGAGCCCGAGTGAGTCGATGGAGGGCAGGCCCTCGGTGTTGACGGGGGCGGTGAGGCCCTTGGGGTGGCCGTTGCCCCACAGGGTGCGCAGGCTGGGTACGGAGACGAAGCCCTCGGCGATGCCGGAGGCGAGGCTGACCCGGGCGAGCGAGCCGGCGTCCTGGTAGCAGAGGTACCTCGGGTACCACTCGGGGTTGTACTTGACGTTCGAGCGGTACAGCGCCTCCAGCTGCCACCAGCGGGAGGAGAACAGCAGCAGCTTGCGCCACAGCTTCAGGACGGGGCCGGCGCCGATCCGGCCGCCCTCCTCGAAGGCGGAGCGGAAGACGGCGAAGTTGAGGGAGATCCGGTGCACGCCGAGGCCGGGGGCGGCGGCGCAGAGCTGGGCGACCATGAACTCCATGACCCCGTTGGGCGCGGTGCGGTCGCGGCGCATCAGGTCGAGGGAGATGCCGTCCCTGCCCCAGGGGACGAAGGAGAGCAGGGCGATCAGCTCACCCTTGTCGTCGAAGGCCTCGACGAGCAGGCAGTCCCCGTCCTCGCGGTCGCCGAGCCGGTCCAGGGCCATGGAGAAGCCGCGTTCGGTCTCGGTGTCGCGCCATTTGTCGGCGCTTTCCACGATCATCTGCATCTCGTCCTCGGAGAGGGCGGAGTGGCGGCGGATGACGGTGGTGGCCCCGGTGCGCCGGACCCGGTTGACGGCCTGGCGGATGACGCGCATGTCGCGGCCGTCGAGGTCGAAGTGGGCCACGTGCAGGATGGCCTCGTCGCCGAGCTGCAGGGCGCCGAGCCCGGAGCGGGCGTAGGCGGTGGCGCCGTTCTCGGAGGCGCCCATGACGGCGGGCTGCCAGCCGTAGCGGCGGGCCACGGCCAGCCAGGCGTCGATGGCGGCGGTCCAGGCGGTGGGGTCGCCGACCGGGTCCCCGCTGGCGAGGCAGACGCCGGCCTCGACGCGGTAGGTGACGCCGGCCTTGCCGTTGGGGGCGAAGACGACGGCCTTGTCGCGGCGGGTGGCGAAGTAGCCGAGGGAGTCGGCCCGTCCGTAGGCGCCGAGGAGGGCGCGGATGCGGGGTTCCTCGTCCCCGTGCAGGGCGGCGGTCAGGCGCTGGGAGCGGAAGAGGGTCATGGCCGCGTTCAGCAGGGCGGCGGCGCCGAAGAGGCCGAGCAGGAAGGACAGCGGGCGGGGCGGGTGGCCGTCGAACTCCCGGGCCGAGAAGAGACCGCCGAAGACCTCCTTGGCCGCCCAGTCCAGCCACTGGCCCTTGGGCAGGGTTCCGGGGAAGAGGGCGACGAGCGCCCAGCCCGCGAGCACGGCGGCGAGCAGGCCGAGGCCGAGGACGAACAGGGCGTGCCACAGGGCCCCGGGGCGGGAGGCGGCGTAGAACTCGTCGCGGGCGGCGATCAGCACGGCCAGCGCCGCGACCGCGATGACCATGGAGGGGACGCCGATCCAGTACTCGCCGACGGCCATCTCCAGCACGTCGTCGACGACCAGCAGGGCCAAATAGGTGATGACGATCCACCAGGCGACCTTCTTGCGGGTGCCGAGGGCGGCCGCGAGGAGGAAGAGGAAGACGGCGTAGGCGAGGTTCGCGCTGACCGGGACGACGATCAGGTCGAGGAAGCGCACGATGGGCCGCAGCAGCCGCCGCAGTGTGGGCGAGAGGGCGAGCAGGGCGCACAGCAGGCCCAGCGCTGCGAAGAACGCGCCGAATCCGTCGGGCACCCGGTTCAGGAACCGGTTCCGGGTTCCGTGCTTCTCCTCCACGGTGGCACTGGTGGCGCTCATGGTTCGCACTGTAGGGAGGGCGGCGCCGGCGCGCGCGGCGAGCCGCCTATCCTCGGCAGGGTGACGGAGCACGTGAACACGGCATTCGAACGCGGTACCGACGGCCCGAAGGTGATCCTGGCGGGGGTGGACGGATCGGAGTCCTCCCTGCGGGCCGCGGCCTACGCGGCGGGGCTGGCCCGGCGGCAGAACGCCCTGCTGGCGCTGGTGTACGTCCAGCCGGTGATCCCGGCCGGGGCGGCGCTGGGCGCGCCGGTCGCGGACACCACCGGCGAGATCGCGGAGGGCCTGGTGGCCGAGATCCGCGAGTCGGCCGAGCGGCTCAAGGGCGTCTACGAGGTGCGCTGGCAGTTCCACACCTTCCGCGGCGACCCGTACGCCGGGCTGGTGAGCGCGGCGGACGAGCTGATGGCGGACGCGGTGGTGGTCGGCGCCTCCGAGCAGGCGGGCCACCGCATCGTGGGGTCGGTGGCGATCCGCCTGGTCAAGGCGGGCCGCTGGCCCGTCACCGTGGTTCCGTAGCCTCCCCGGCCCGGGTCACCGGGACTACCGGCCCATGGTCAGGCCGTCCTTGGCGGCGCCGCGGCTGAGCACGGCCTCGCCGATGGCGTCCCGGGCGCGCTCGTAGTCCTCGCGGCCGGGGTCCTTGGCGAGGACGTCGGGCAGGTGCACGACCCGGCCCGCGGACAGGTCCATCATCTGCGGCACGAACTCGGCCTTGGTGACCTGCCAGCGCTGCCCGGCGGCGGCTGGCGGGGCGAAGGTGAACCGGCCGATCGACCCGTAGTTGCCCCGCATGTCGCGCGCGCCGGTGTAGTTGAACATCTCGCCGGCGACCTGGTCACCCATGCCGTAGACGATCCAGGTCCCGTTGACCTTCTCGTAGGGCTGCGGGATGTGCGCGTGCGTGCCGAGGATCATGTCGATGTCGGGGCGGCCGCCGGTCTGCGAGGCGGTCAGCGCCTTGCCCAGCGCGAGCTGGGTCCCGTCCGGTTCGGTCTCCCACTCCGTGCCCCAGTGCACGCTCACCAGGACCACGTCCGCGCCCGCCTTCCGGGCCTCCCGCGCATCCGCGATGATCTTGTCCTGTTTCATCAGGTTGACCGCCCAGGGCTGGCCCTCGGGCAGCGGATAGCCGTTGGTGTCGTAGGTGTACGCGAGGTGCGCCACCTTGGCGGAGCCCGCCGTGTACGTGGTCACTGTGGCCGCCTCGGCGGCCGTACGGGCCGAGCCGGCGTGTTTCAGGCCGACCTTGTCGAAGCGGTCGAGCGTGCGGCGCAGCCCCGCGCCCCCGTCGTCGAGGGTGTGGTTGGAGGCCGTGGAGCAGCCGTCGTACCCGGCGTCCTTCAGCCCGTCGGCGACCTCCGGCGGGGATTTGAAGGCCGGGTAGCCGGAGAAGGGCCCGCCCTCCTCTCCGTAGATGGTCTCCATGTGACAGAGGGCGAGGTCCGCTCCGGAGACCACGGCCTTGACGCCGGAGAACATCGGCCGGAAGTCGTACCCGTCGCCCTCGGCGTCGTTCGCGGCGCGCTGGATGACGGAGGTGTGCGGCAGGACGTCGCCGCTCGCGACCAGGGTGAAGCCCTTGGCGGCGGGCGATCCGGCGGCGCTGGAGGGAGTGGCCGGCGCGCCGGAGTCCCCGAGGCGGGCCGGTGCGGAGCTCCCGCCGGCCGAGCATCCGGCGGCGGCGGACAGCAGCAGGGCCGAGAGGAGGGCGAGCACCTGCGGGTGGGTTCGCGTGGTCATGTGCCCGACTCCCATTAATACGATTATCTGACGTGTGATCACATGCAATCCATATAACTACACGCCGTAAGTCAAGGAACGGATCCGGCGCACCGGCACGAACTCACCCGAACGGCGGACGGGGACCCCGGGCGGAGGTTGGGTCGGCTGCCGTTCGCCGCGCCGTTCGACCGTTCACCGACCCGCACGGCCGCCCGGCGGACGACCCGGGTGCTTGGGCGCAACGCCGGGACCGGACGGTTCCGGGTCGGCTCCGTGCAGGTCAGGGTGGACGCGTCGGCGCCCCCACGGCCCCCCGCGCACCCCGGAAGGAGCTCCTCGTGCCGCTCTCCCCCACCCTCCCGCGAACGGATCCCGAGGCACTGGCCGAACTCCAGCGCGACCACGGGCGAGCCCTGTTCGGATTTCTGGTCGGCCTCACGGCCGGGGACGCCCAGCGCGCGGAGGACCTCGTACAGGAGACCCTCGTACGGGTCTGGCAGCACCCGGAGGCCCTGGCCAGCGGGCACGACTCCATGCGGCCCTGGCTGTTCACCGTGGCCCGGCGGCTCGCGATCGACGCCCGGCGGGCCCGGCTGTCCAGGCCGCTGGAGGTGGATCCGGAGGGGCTGGACCAGGCGCCCGAGCCCCAGGACGCAGTGGCCGGTTCGGTCACGGCGATCGACGTACGGCGGGCCGTGGGGTCCCTGGGGCCCGAGCACCGCGAGGTGCTGATGCAGGTCTACTTCCGCGACCGGTCGGTGGCCGAGGCCGCCGCCGAACTCGGCATCCCGGCGGGCACCGTCAAGTCCCGTACGTACTACGCCCTCCGCGCCCTGAAGAAGGGCCTCCACGGGTACGGGTACGATCTCGGCGCCTGAACCCGCCACCGTGGGAAGAGTCGGGTAACGGCGTGAAGAGATGCGGATCGGACATAAAACGCGTCGTTTTCGGCATCAGAGCGTGCAAGTTGAGTAAACATCCCCCGCTCCGCGAGCCGCTCGGTGAAGGCTCAGGGCTGACGACGGGACGCTCGACGCGCGGGAGAAGGTGGAACGGTGCAGCCCGAGGGTAGTAACGGCACCAGTGACGGCGGGCTCGCGGTGCCCATGGCCTGGCTGTACGCCGAGTACATCGCGGACGAACTGCTGCGCACGGGCCGGCTCATCCCGGTCAGCACCCTGGAGTTCCGGGCCGGACGGGACACGCTCGCCCTGACGATCTACCTCTCGGACGCGGCCGGCGAGCTCTCCGGGATCCGCGTGGTCTCCCAGCTCGACGAGTGGCTCTCGCTCACGGCGTACGGGCATCCCTGGCGCGACTGGGTGCACACCCGCTTCCTCGCGCTCGGCGAGGAGGCCCGCGAGCGCGGCGACGGCGAGGACCCCGACCTGGAACTGGCCCGGGCCGCCTGGCGCTGGCTGGACGGCACCGAGTTGTTCGCCACCAACCTCGACCCCGGCAGGCCCGACCACACCGACCTCCCGCCGGGACTGGACGAGAACGCGCGCGTCTGGACCCCGGCCTGGCAACTCGGCCTGCCGCTCGGCCATTTGGCGATGCACCTGTTCTGACCCGCCGCAGGCCGCCTCCCCGCGCTAGGGAGCCCGGTCGGCCGGATCCATCACCAGGCCGGTGAAAGCGGCCTCGTTGCGCTCCGCACGGGTGACGTACCACCGGGCGATGAGCCACATCACCGGATACACCAACAGGCCGAGCGCCACCCAGGCAAGCGGCCCCGACGCCCCGCCCGACAGCGCGAACACCAGCGGCAGCATCCCCACCAGCGACGCGAGCGCGGCCAGTGCGCCCAGCGCCGCCCGCAGTTGGCTGCGCATCAGAGCCCGTACATAGGTGGCCCCGAGGGTGGTCTGCTCGGAGATCTCCGAGCGGGCGGGGGTGTGCGCGGGCGCCCGGCGGCGGGTGCCCCGGGGGACCCCGGTGACGACCTCGCGCCGGGGCGGCGACTGCTGCTCCTCGGGCATGGTGGCGGAGTCTACGCAGCGACCGGCTATTTGAGGAGGCGCGAGAGCCTCCGGTCGGCGAGCGGCTTGCCGCCGGTCTGGCAGGTGGGGCAGTACTCCAGCGAGGAGTCGGCGAAGGACACCGAGCGGACGGTGTCCCCGCACACCGGGCACGGCTGCCCGGCCCGCCCGTGCACCCGCAGCCCGCTCTTCTTCTCCGCCTTCAGCTGTCCGGCGGCCAGCCCGTGGGCCCGGCCGACGGCCTCGAGCAGGGTGGCGCGCACGGCCTCGTAGAGCTGGGTGAGCTGCTCCTCGGTGAAGGAGGCGGCGAGCTTGAACGGCGAGACCTCGGCCGCGTGCAGGATCTCGTCGCTGTAGGCGTTGCCGATCCCCGCGATCACGCTCTGGTCCCGCAGGACCCCCTTGATCTGGCGCCGTTCCCCCGCCAGCAGCGCGGCGAAGGCGTCCCGGTCGAAGCCCTCGGCGAGGGGATCCGGGCCGAGGCGGGCGATGCCGGGCACCTCCTGCGGGTCGTGGACCACGTAGACGGCGAGGCGCTTTTGGGTCCCGGCCTCGGTGAGGTCGAAGCCTCCGCCGCCCACGAGGGAGACGCGCAGCGCGAGCGGCCCCTTGCCGGGGCGCGGCGGCTGCGCGGGCAGGGTGTCCTGCCAGCGCAGCCAGCCGGCCCGGGCCAGGTGCGTGACCAGGTGGAGCTCGCCGACCGGCAGGGCGAGGAACTTGCCGTACCGGGCGGTGGATCCGGCCGGCTGCCCCTCCAGGGCGGTGAGCGGCGGGTCGTACGTCTTGAGCACGCTCACGGCGAGCGGGAGGACGCGCTCGACCACCCGCCCGGTGAGGTGCTCGTCGAGGTACTCCCGCAGGGCCTCGACCTCGGGCAGTTCCGGCATGGTCCCAGCCTGCCGCCGCCTCAGGCGAAGCGCGAGCCGGGCACCGGGCCGGGTGAGGCGACGCGGTCGCGCGGGGCCGTCAGCCAGTCGGCGCCGACCGCGGCCACGAACGCCCGGAAGGCCTCGTCCGGGTCGGGCGGGGTGGCGCCGTCACCCTCGTCCGGGTCCGCGGCGGCGTGCGCGACGTCCCGGGCGATCTCCTCCTCGGAGCGCTGGTCGTCCTTCCACGGCGGGGCCACGAACTGGCACAGCAGCGCGCTGAAGTCCGCGCTCACCGCGGGCGGATCCGTCCAGCACGTGGCGTGCTCGGCCAGGATCTGGCCGTCCGTGCGCGCGTGCAGGGTGCGGACGAGGTCCGGATCGGCGGCGTTCAGGTCATAGGCGACGACCACGGTGTCCCCGCGGGCGGGCGCGTACGGTACGGCGGGCAGCTCCAGCAGCCGGGCGGCGGCGAGCCCGAGGATCCGGTCGGACCGGCCGGGCAGCAGCGAGATCGTGGTGGGGCGGCGCCCGGCGGCCTCCAGGGCGAGCGCCAGGCGGCCCAGACCGCGGCGGCACGTTGCGTGGGTGTCCCCGAGATAGGCGAACCGGCCGGTCATCCCGGCGTCCCAGCCGTACGGCGAGAGCGTGCCCAGGAGGCCGCCGGTGAGGCCGTAGTGCCAGCCGCGCAGGTCGGCGCGGCCGAGCGGATCGGTATGGCCGGCCGCGCGCTGGGCCCGGCGGGCCCGGCCGGTGCGGTCCAGCCGGCGGAGCTGGCGGTCGTGGGCGCCCGACCACTGCGGGTCCTCGGGGGCGGGCAGGGCGCGGCCGATGCGCTCGGCGGTGTCCAGGTCCCCGGCCAGCAGGGTGTGGTGCGCGAGGAGGTACGTCTCGGGCCAGGCGGGCAGCGCCCCGCCCCGGCCGGAGAGCAGCGCGGCGGCCTCGGCGTGCCGGTTCTCGTCCTCCAGGGCGGACACCAGCTCGGCGAGGAGCGGGCGCGAGTCGGGGAGCAGCCGGAGCGCCTCGCGCAGCGGTGCGACGGCGAGGAAGGCGATGCCGCGTTCGACGCAGGCGTAGCCGAAGTCGTAGAGAGCCTGGGGCTCACCGGGCCGTTCGGCGGCGGCCCCGGCGGCGTCGGCCAGGTCCTCGAACCCGGCGGCGTCGGCCAGGTCCTCGAACCCGGCGGCGTCGGCCAGGGCCCTTACGGCCTCGGCGAGTTCGGGGACGGGCGCCGACTCGGCGTGCGGCCGCAGGGACCGTACCGCTCCGGGAAGGTCGTCCTTCTTGAGGAACCGGCGTACTTCATCCATGGCGTTGGTCATCGCCCCCGATCCTCACGGACCTCCGCCGCGTCCGCAACGGACTTTCCGGGGCGGCGGGGCTCCGCGGGGTTCTTCTCGGGTCTCCTCGCGGGGTCTCGCGCGGGCTCTCTTTGCGGGCCGGATCAGCCGGTGAAGATCCAGCCGAGCTGGCCGCCGGAGGTCTGGCCCTCGCAGTTCGTCGCGTTGGACTCGAAGAACTCCCGCTGCTTGCCGACCATGCAGCGCATCAGCGGCGCGCTGCCCACGTCGGCCGGCTGGCCGGGATAGAACCAGCCGAGCCGGGAAACGTAGGTCTGGCCCTCGCAGTTCACGTCGCCGGAGAGGAAGTTGTCCCGGCGGACGACGCAGTGGTAGAGCGGCACCGTGCCCTCGCGCGGGCTCGTGTAGAGCTGGCCGAGGCTGCCCTCGACGCGGTAGCCCGGGGCCACGTTCCAAACGGTGCTGATGTGCTCGCCGTTCGGCCCGATCAGCCGGTTGAGGCTGCGGGTGGGGGTGCTCACCGCGGGATCACCGGTGCAGGTGGCCTTGATCATGGCGTTGTAGTAGTTGGCGGTCACGTACTGGTAGATCGGCCCCTCGGTCACCCGGCACTGCGAGCCGCTGAAGCCGAGCTCGGCGGCCTGACGTGCGAGATGGTCCCGGGCGGCGGCCGCGGCGATGTTCTGGGGGCCGCCGCCCATGCCGGTGAGGTGGACGATGACGGGCCCGACGTCGGCTGCCGCCGCCGGGGCCGGCGCGGCGGGCACGTCGGGCCCGGCCGAAGCGGGCGCGGCGGCCGTCATGGCGGCGGCCAGTGCTGCAGCGAGGTTCCCCGCCGCGCGGTTCGATGTGCGGGGCGGATACCGGAAGCCGGACGCCGGTCCCCGGGGGGCGCAGGCCAAGGCCCGGGCCGTCGCAGGGCCGGGGGGGTCAGCCCATGACGAATTCGCACCAGACGCACTTGCCGCCGCCCCGCGGTTCCACACCCCAGACGTCCGCCAAGCGGTCCACCAGCATCAGGCCGCGGCCCGAGACGCCCGATTCGCCCGCCTCGCGACGGCGCGGCAGGGCGCTGGAGCGGTCCTCGACCTCGACCCGCAGTCTGCGCTCGGGGCCCACCAGGACCCGCAGGGTCACGATCGCCGGGCCGTCCGTGTGCATCAGGGCGTTCACGATCAGTTCGTCCGCGACCAGTTCGATCTCGTCGGCCCGCTCGCGCGCGCCCCACGCGCGCACCGCCGCCCCGATCATGTGCCGGGCGGCCACCAGGGCCTCCGGGTCCCCCGGTGCCACGTGCTGCTGGAGGCGGCCGCCGCCCTCGGGGACGGCCACCACCTGGCGGCGCAGCAGGAGCAGCGCCATGTCGTCGTCCCCGCCCCGCTCGTCGGCGATCTCGCACAGCAGGTCCGCCAGGAGCTGGAGGTCCGCCGGTCCGCCGCGGATGTGGGAGCTCAGGAGCCGGATCCCGTCGTCGAGGTCGGCTCCGGGCACTTCCACCAGGCCGTCCGTGCACAGCAGGAGCGTTTCTCCCGGGTCGAGTTCCACCGTGGTCACCGGGTACTCCAGGCGGCCGAACTCCGCCGAGAGGCCGAGCGGCATCCCGCCGCCCACCGGCAGCCGGTAGCAGTCCCCGTCGCGCGTGCGCAGCAGCGGATCGATATGGCCGGCCCGGACCACCTGGAGCACGCCCGTCGAAAGGTCGGCCTCCACGTAGGTGCACGTCGCGAACCGGTCGGTGTCCAGCTCGTGCAGGAAGACGGAGGCCCGGGCCATGACCGTGCCGGGCGAGTGCCCCTCGGCGGCGTACGCGCGCAGCACGATCCGCAGCTGGCCCATGACCGCCGCCGCGTGCGTGTCGTGGCCCTGAACGTCGCCGATGACGGCGCCGACCCGGCCGCCCGGCAGCGGGATGACGTCGTACCAGTCGCCGCCGATGTCCCGGCCCATGCGGGCGGAGCGGTAGCGTACGGCGATCTCCCCGCCCGGCACCGACGGGATCCGCCGCGGCAGCATGGCCTGCTGCAGGCCCTCGGCCAGGTCGTGCTCCTGCTCCAGCAGCATGGCCCGCTGGAGGCTCTGCGCGATGCTGCTGCCCAGGGCGACGAGCAGGTTGCGTTCCTCCTGGGTGAAGCCGTCCTTGTCCTGGTAGAGCAGTCCGATCGCGCCGATCGGGCGGGCCTGGGCGATCAGCGGCAGGTAGGCGGCGGCCGAGATCCGCATGTTCGAGATCTTCGCCCAGAGCCCGGGGTAGTCCCGGGCGAATTCCTGCGCCGAGTCGAGGAAGCGCGGCTCCAGGGAGCGGACGACCTCGCTCATCGGGTACGGCTCGTCGATGCGGGTGTAGCGGGTGCCGGGGACGAAGCTGTCCTCGGGGCCCTCGGCGACCAGGTGGATCCGGCCGGCCTCGACGAGGCCCATCACCATGCCCATCGAGCCGAGGCGCTCCAGGCCGTGGGCGTCGCCTATGACGTCGATGACGTCCTGGACGGTGCGGGCGTGCGCGAGGGCGGCGGTGGTGGACTCCACCACCGACGTCTGCCGGCGCCGTTCCTCGTCCAGGCCGAGCCGCTCCGCCGAGTGGCTGAGCTCGTCGGTCGCGTCCCGGACGATGCCGATGATCCGGTACGGGCGGCCTTCCCGGTCGCGCATGACCCGGCCCTGGGTGTGCGTCCAGCGCAGCCGCCCGTCGTGGCAGCGGATACGGAAGTAGGCGCCGTAGCTGTCCTCGCCGCTCTTGAGGGCCGCGGAGACGAGGGCGTCGAGCCGGTGCCCCTCGGAGGAGGGGACGCGCGGGTCGAGCGACGACGGCCGGCCGTCGTACTCGTCGGGGGTCGTGTCGAAAACGTCGAGGGCGGCTTCGTCCATGTGCATGAGACCGGTGACGAGGTCCCAGTCGAAACTGCCCATGCGGTTCAGCGAGAGCGACCGGTCCGGGTGTGCGGGCCAGTCGTCCGGCAGAGATACGGTGGTCGGCACCGATCCACCATGACACACGGGCCGGTCAGGCGCTCTCCAGCGGGTACCCGTCGGCCGCGGGCTGCGACTGCAGGTCCGGGTCGATGTACGGGTCGGACGGGTTGTGAGGGGCGTAGGGGTCGGCCTGGGCGTCCGGGTTGTACGGATCGATGGAATCGTTCGGGAGGGCCGGTCCGCCGGGCTCCTGGTACCCCGGCTCGCCCGGGTCCAGAGGCGGCATGCCGGACTGGGGGTCCGAGGGGATGTCCGAGGGTGAGCCGTCGGACGGCGCCTGCTGCTGCGGCGGCCGGGCGGCCGGGTTCGAGGGCAGTTCCGGCTTCTGCGGCCGGGTCTGGCCGGACGGGTTCGGCGGGACCTGCGGATCCGCCGGGCAGTCCGTCGCGCCGGGGACCGGCGCCGCCGCAGCGTTCGGCGAGTCCGGAGCATTCGGCGAGTCCGGTGCGGCCGCCTGGTTCCGGCACGGGTCACCGGTCGTGGTCCCGGGCGGGGTGAGGGGCCCGTCGGGGATGCCGGCGGCCGGGTCGAAGGCGGGCAGGGCCTTCGGCGGCCGGTCCTGGGCCCCGTCGTCACCCCGTTTGCGCTCGATCCAGGTGTTGTCGGCGATGTTGACGATCACCAGGTTGTTGATCACGTGGGTGGTGGGCTCGATGACGATGACCTGGTTGGCCTGGTAGCCGCTCCACGGGTCGCCCTTGTGCACCGGGGACCCCTTGGCGGCGCGCGGGGCGGCCAGCGGGTTCCCGCAGCCGCAGCGCACCCGCGGCAGGCCGTGCTCGTCCACGAGGACCGCGGTGCCGGCCTGGAGCACGGACTGGAAGCCGTCGGCGCCGCCGTCGCGGAAGGCGTGGTTGGTGACCCGGGTGTCGGCGCGCAGCACGACGGGAGTGAGGCCCCGCAGGAAGTCGGGGATCTTCTCCGCTTCGATGTGGGACGCCTCGGCGAAGGCGCGGGCCTTGGCGTCGTCGGCGGTCAGGGCGCGGACCTGCTGTTCCACGTCGCAGCTGCCGAGCCGCTGGGTGCCGCCGTACAGGCCGGGGGTGGCCGCGTTCACGGTGCGGATGCCCTGTCCGGTCGCGTTGGGCAGCGGGGGCTGTACGGGGGCGGACTCGGCGGTGGCCGAGGAGGCGGTGAAGGGGTCGGGCCCGGCGGAGGCGACGGGCTGGAGGTAGACCTCCTGACTCTCGGCTCCCGCGGCGCCCTTCGGCTCCTCCGGGCTGCCGCAGCCCGCGGCGAGCAGGCCGAGGAGGGCGAAGAGGGCTGCGCCTGCGGGTGCATGACGACGCGACGTCTGACGAGGTGTCGGAAGTGACGGTCCGTTCACTTGAATCTCCCTTTTCGCCCCGGTTGCTCCCTCTTGTGTGCCGCATGCGAGCAGGAGTCGCAACCGGAGCGCGCCTTGAACATGTTCAAGGAAGGCCGTAGGCTCACCGCCGTGAGTTGAACGCGTTCAAGGCGTTGGCCGCAGCGGAGCGGGGGAGTCCGGGGTGACGGTTCTGGTGAACGTGATCGTCACCCTGGGCATGCTCCACGTCGTCCCGGCCGGCCTGCGGCTCGTCGACCCCGTCCGGCTCCTGCGGACCGCCCGGCTCTGGCCGCTCGTGGCCGCCCCCGGCGCCCTGTGTCTGTGGCTGCCGCGCGGAATCGCCGCCACCGCGCTCGCCGCCCTGTACGCGGCGGCCTGCCTGGCCCTCGCGGCCCGGGCCGTCGTCCGGCCGCTGCGGGCCCGCTCCCTCACCCCACCCGCCATCGCCGTCGCCACCGCCCTGGTCTCGCCGTCCGTCGCCGCCACCGCCCTGGTCGCCGAGCGCGCCGGATACCGGCTCTTCGGCTTCGACCTCGACATCCTGGCGCTGACCGTGCCCCACTTCCACTTCGCCGGCTTCACCGCCGCCCTGATCGCCGGGCTGGTGTGCCGCGCCCTCGGCGGCCGCGCCGGGACGGACCGGCTCGCGCGGTGGGCGGCGTACAGCGTCCCGGCGGGCACCCTGCTCGTCCTCCTCGGCTACTTCGTCGACGACTGGGCCGAGCTGCTGGGCGCGGTGGTCCTGACCGGCGGGATGTGGGCGGTGGCCCTGCTGACCTGGCGGGAGATCCGGCCCTCGGCCGGGGACCGCAGCACGCGGATCCTGCTCGCCATCTCCGCCACCGTGCTCGTGGCCACCATGGCGCTGGCCCTGTGGTGGGCGGTCGGCGAGGCCACCGGGATCCCGCATCCCACCCTGACCTGGATGGCCGCCACCCACGGCCTCGGGAACGCCCTCGGGTTCGCCCTGTGCTCGCTGCTCGCCTGGCGCCGGCTGTCCGCCGATCCCCGCGCCGCCGCCGACCGCACCACCACCGAACGCGTCACCACCCGTCGCACCGCCTCCGACCGACTGGAGACCTCGCCATGACCCGCCTCATCAGCGCCGGCCGGGACACCGTCAACTACCCCGACCGGGGCGCGACGGCCCACCGGCCGCTGCCCGCCGGATACCACCACTTGAGCCACCGCACCCGCCTCGGGCACGGCCGGACCGTCTTCGAGAGCGCCGGGACCGCGGTCACCACCTTCCACGCCCACCGGGCCTCGGGCATGCGCGTCCTGGCCGATGTCGGCGCGGTCCGCCCCGGCAGCCGGGTCGTGGTCGGAATCGGCCTCGGGCCGCTGCGGATCGACGCTCCGTGCCAGGTGATCTGGACCGCCTACGAGCCCGCCCGCATCGGTTTCGCCTACGGAACGCTGGCCGGGCACCCCGAATGCGGGGAGGAGTCCTTCATGGTGGACATGGACCCGGACGGCACGGTGTGGTTCACGGTCACCGCCTTCAGCCGCCCGAACGCCTGGTACACCCGCCTCGCCGGCCCGGTGGTCCCCTTCCTCCAGCTGCGCTACGCGCGCCGGCTGGGCCGCCGCCTGCGCAGGCTGGCCGCCACCCGCTGACCGGTCCGATACTGGAGGCGATGGACTGGTTCACGGCGCCCGGATACTGGCTCGCCCGGCTGGTCTTCCAGCGGGCCCTGGCCGGGATCTACCTCGTCGCCTTCATCGGGGCAGCCCTGCAGTTCCGGGCCCTGATCGGGGCGCACGGGATGCTGCCCGTACCGCGCTACGTACGGTACGTGCCCTTCCGCCACGCCCCGAGCCTGTTCCAGCTGCACTACTCCGACCGGCTCTTCGCCGGCTGCGCCTGGGCCGGGGCGGCGCTGGCCGCGGCGCTGGCCGCCGGGGGCGGCGACGAGGTGCCGCTGGCCGCGGCCATGGCGATGTGGGCCGTGCTGTGGCTGCTCTACCTCTCGATCGTGAATGTGGGGCAGACCTGGTACTCCTTCGGCTGGGAGTCCCTGCTGCTGGAGGTGGGCTTCCTCGCCGTGTTCCTCGGCAACGCGCGGGCCGGACCTCCCGTGCTGGTGCTGTGGCTGCTGCGCTGGGTGCTCTTCCGCGTGGAGTTCGGGGCCGGCCTGATCAAGCTGCGCGGGGACTCCTGCTGGCGCAGGCTGACCTGCCTGTACTTCCACCACGAGACCCAGCCGATGGCCGGTCCCCTGAGCTGGTTCTTCCACCACCTGCCGAAGCCGCTGCACCGGGTGGAGTGCGCGGCCAACCACGTGACCCAACTGATCGTCCCGGTGCTGCTGTTCACCCCGCAGCCGGTCGCCTCGTACGCCGCCGGGGTCATCATCGCGACCCAGCTGTGGCTGGTGCTCTCCGGCAACTTCGCCTGGCTGAACTGGCTGACGATCACGCTCGCCGTCTCGGCCGTGGACTTCACCGGCATCGCGGGCGCTCCCCCGGCGGCCGCCTCCCGCGCGGCTCCGGTCTGGTACGTCGTCCTGGTGTGCGCGGTGACGGCCCTCGTCCTGTACCTCAGCCGCCACCCGGTGCTCAACATGCTCTCGCGCCGCCAGGCGATGAACCGCTCCTTCGACGCCCTGCACCTGGTCAACACCTACGGGGCCTTCGGCTCGGTCGGCCGGGTCCGGATGGAGGTGGTGGTGGAGGGCACCGCGGACCGGGTGCCGCGCGCGGACGGGGACTGGCGCGCCTACGGTTTCAAGGGCAAGCCGGGCGAACCGCACCGGATCCCGCGCCAGTTCGCCCCGTACCACCTGCGGCTGGACTGGCTGATGTGGTTCGCGGCGATCTCCCCCGACTACGCGCGGGACTGGTTCGGACCGTTCGTGGAACGGCTGCTGGCCGGCGACCGGGACACCCTTCGGCTGTTGCGCGACAACCCGTTCCCGGACGCCCCGCCCGTCCACGTCCGGGCGCTGCTGTACCGCTACCGGTTCACCACCTGGAGGGAGCTGCGCGAGACGGGGGCCTGGTGGCACCGCACTCTGGTGCGCGAGTACCTCCCGCCGACCCGCCTCGCGGACGCCCGGCGCTCAGAGCCCCAGTAGCGCCGCCTCCCGCTCCGGGGACAGGCCCGGGGCCGGCCGGTCGGGCCGCTGCGGAGCGATCCCGCCGAGCGAGCGCAGCCAGGCCCAGGTATCGGCCACGGTCTCCTCGACCGGCCTGCACTTCAGGCCGGCGGCCAGCGCCCTGGAGACGTCCCCGCCGTGCATGTGGTCGTAGGCCTCCCCCTCGGGCACCCAGATCGGGAGCTCGGTCCAGGGTTCCACGCCCGCCTCCAGGATCCGTGCGGGGTCGGTCCAGCGCAGTTCCGCGCCGCCCCCCGTGGCGGCGGCGCAGGCGTCGAGGAGGGTGCCCATCGTGGCGTGTCCGGCCGGGGAGACCAGGTTGTACGCACCCCCGAGCCCGGCCGCTGCGGCGTCCAGGGTCCAGCCCGCGAGGTCGCGTGCGTCGATGTACTGGAGCGGGAGTTCGCGCGGTCCGGGGGCGAGTACGGGGCCGCCGCGGGCGGTGCGGCCCAGCCACCACGGCAGTCGGCCGACGTTCTCGTACGGGCCCAGGATCAGCCCGGCGCGCACCAGCAGGGCGCGGTCCGCGAAGGCGTCCACAGCGGCGAGTTCGGCGCCCCGCTTGTCCTCGGCGTAGGCGACCTGCCCGGCGTCCTGCGAGCCCCCGACGAGGAGGCCGTCCTCGGTGAGAGTGGCCGGGGCGGGGTAGGCGTACACCGAGCGGCTGGAGATGTACGCGTAGTGCCCGACGCGGTCGCGCAGCAGGCGGCCGCTGTCGCGCACCGCGGTGGGGGCGCCGCCCCAGGTGTCGACGACGAGGTCCCACTCCCCCGCGGCGAGGGCGGCCAGGCCCCCGGGGGCGGTGCGGTCCCCGTGCAGGGCGAAGGTGCCCGGCGGGGGCGTGTGGTTACCGCGGTGGAATACGGTCACCTCCCAGCCCCGGGCCAGGGCGTCCTCGGCGATCGCGCGTCCGACGAATTCGGTCCCACCCAGCATCAGCAGCTTCATACGGGCCAGCCTGCCGGGGCGGGTGGCGCGGGGGAAGCGGTGATCGCCCTCGGCGATGACGCTCAGGGCGTAGCCGTTCGGGGAACCCGGCCGGACCCGGGCCGCGGGAACGCCCGGGCGGGCACGGCAGCGCCCCCGGTGCGTGTGGGCACGTGGGGGCGCTTGGCACCGCTGTGCGGGCTAGTCGATACCGGGCAGGATGTGCGCTTCCGCCAGGTCGTCCTCGTAGCCGGCCAGTCGGATCGGGGCGGATCGGGCCCAGACCTCGAGGCTACCGAGTTCGTCGGTACGGGGCTTCGCCCTCGTTGCCGTCCGCTCCATGACCGTCGGTTCGGGCTTGGTCTTCTCAGTCACCGCGCACTCCTTTGTGTCGCGTAACCCGGCAGGCGACCGCGAGCCGGGCAAGGGATAAAGGGTTTCCGGACGCGGTGGCGCCTTAGTGGAGCGCGGCCCGGGTGGGGGCCGTCTTGATGCCCCAGAGTACACATATGAGCGGACCTCCGCTCGATAGGAAGGCAAAATCCGCTGCGCCCTCTTACTTTCGCTCCTGGTTCAGCAAGTCGTAGCGCTGCGGGTACGTGACGGGTGATCTGCTCGACCCCGGACGAGCGGGGTGCGACGGAGGGGGTCGGCGGTGGCGAGATCCGGAGTGCACGACGCTCAAGTCCCTTACGTCACAAGCGTGCTGGAGCTGATGGAGCTCTTGCACGGCAGCCCCGACGACCAGGGACTGCGGACCGCGGCCCTGCTCCGCCGCTCCCACCCCTTCGACAAGGAGCTGCAGCTCGCGGGCTTGCTCCACAACATCGGGCGGCTGCTCCGTCTGAGTGACGGGACGGTTACCGCCGAGGTGGCGGCGGAGGCGATCCGCCCCCTGCTGGGCGAGCGGGTGGCCCGGCTCGTACGGATGTCGGGCGCTCCCGGCGGGGACGGCGCCCATCGCGGGGCCGCCGACGGGGCCGATTACCGGGCCGACTGCGGCGCTGACGCCGAGGCGGTGGACACCCTGCGCCACGCCCTGGAATCGCCCGCCGCGGCGGGCCCGGACGCGGGTGTACTGGAGGACTGGCGGCCGCTGCTGGACCTGATCGCCGCCGGGGCCCGCCGTTCCCGGCCGGCCGGGAACGCACGCGACCCCCTCGGTGTGCCGAGGGGGTCGCGAAGGCCGGTCGGGGGCCTCCCTTAGGAGCGGGAGGCTCCGGGGTTACCAATTCGCCGGGGCGTAGTCCTTGAGGAAGACGCCGAACAGGTCCTCGCCCGCCTCGCCGCGGACGATCGGGTCGTAGACCCGGGCCGCGCCGTCGACCAGGTCGAGCGGGGCGTGGAAGCCCTCCTCGGCGAGGCGCAGCTTGTCGAAGTGCGGGCGCTCGTCGGTGATCCAGCCGGTGTCGACCGAGGTCATCAGGATGCGGTCGGCCTGGAACATCTCCTGGCCGCTGGTCCGCGTCACCATGTTCATCGCGGCCTTGGCGGCATTGGTGTTCGGGTGCCCCGCGCCCTTGTAGCCGCGGCTGAAGACGCCCTCCATCGCGGAGACGTTGACGACGTACGCCCGCCCGTTGGCCGCCTTCCGGGCGGCCTCCGCCATGGCCGGCCGAAGCGCGCTGATCAGGATGAACGGCGACGTGTAGTTGCACAGCTGGGTCTCGAGCAGCTCCACCGGGGAGATCTGGTCGATCGTCTGCACCCAGGTGTTGCTGTCGACGACGTCGGGCAGTAGGCCGCCCGCGTCGATGGCGGTGCCGGCGAGGTGCCGCTCCAAGCTGGCGTTGCCCGCGACCAGGGCGAGGTCGGCGACCTTCTGCGCCTCGAGCCCGCTCACTCCGACGGGCAGCGCCGCCAGGCCGTCGACCGCGCCGGAGTTGAAGGCGCCGATGACGTGGTGGGCAGGGAGCTCACCGGCGGGCAGCGGGGCGGCCTCCCCGTCGACCAGCGCCGCGTAGGCGCTGGGCAGCCGGCGGACGGTCTGCGTCGCGTTGTTGATCAGGATGTCGAGCGGGCCGGCCGCGGCCACCTGGTCGGCGAGCGCCACGGACTGGGCCGGGTCGCGCAGGTCGATGCCGACGACCTCCAGGCGGTGCATCCAGTCCGCGGAGTCCTCCATCGCCTTGAAGCGGCGGATGGCGTCCTTGGGGAAGCGTGTGGTGATCGTGGTGTGGGCACCGTCGCGCAGCAGCCGCAGAGCGATGTACATGCCGATCTTGGCCCGGCCGCCGGTGAGCAGCGCACGCTTGCCGGTCAGGTCGGCGCGGGCCTCCCGCCTGGTCCGGTTCTCGGTGGCGCACGTCGGGCAGAGCTGGTGGTAGAAGTAGTCGACCTCGACGTACCGCGCCTTGCAGACGTAGCAGGAGCGCGGGCGCTGGAGTATCCCGGCGATCCGGCCGGCCTCCGTGACCGAGGAGGGCAGGATGCCCTCGGTCTCGTCGTCGATGCGCTCGGCGGAGCCGGTGGCGGTGGCCTCGGTGACGGCCTTGTCGTTGGCGGTCTTGGCGGCGCGGCGCTCCTGGCGGCGGCGCTGCTTGACCGTGCGGTAGAGGCCGGCGGTGGCGCGGCGCACGGTGACGGCGTCGGGGTGGTCGACGTCGAGCTTGTCCAGCTCGTCGAGCACGCTGAGGCAGAGGGCCAGCCGGTCGGGGTCGATACCGGGCCCGTAGGCGTGCCCGGATTCGAGGCCGTAGTCCTGACTGTCTTCGGTCACCGTCATTGCCGCTGCCGTTCCTTGATCACTCGTCCGCATCCGCCTGCTGCGGAAGTCCTCAAAAGGGCAACTGTACGGATGCCGCCCGCCCGGAGCCAAACCCGATTCCGGGCCCTCACGCACCGCGAGCGGAGCGTGACCCTACGAGACGATTCGGTGACTCTGGGGCACCGTAGGGGTCGCTTTCCGCTGCCCCCAGGGCCACGCTGCGTACTCCCGTACTACGTCGGGAGTATGACTGATCACCACCTGTGGGCGGAGGAATAGCGCAGATGGGTCGGGCATTGTGGACCTTATGAGTGCACTGGCGCTGTCGGTCCTGCTGTGCCTCGTGTCCGCCTTGGCGTACGCGGGTGGCGCGATCGTCCAGGAACGGGTCGCGGCGAGCACGCCGGACCGCCGGTACGCCCCGCTGCGCCGGGGTGGTTGGTGGGTGGCGGTGGGGCTGAACGGCCTCGGTGCGCTGCTGCACGTGGTGGCGCTGGCGTACGGGCCGCTGAGCCTGGTCCAGCCGCTCGGCGCGCTCACCATCGTTTTCGCCCTGCCGATGGCCGCCCTCTTCGTACGGCGCCACGCGGGCGCCGCCGCCTGGCGCGGGGCGGTACTGGCCACGGTCGGCCTGGCCGGGCTGCTCGCGCTGACCGGCGGGAGCGGGCGGGCGGAGCAGGCGCTGGCGGGGGACGAGCGGGGTGTGCTGCTCGCGGTGACCGCGGGGGTGGCGCTGGCGCTGTTCCTGGCGGCGCACCGGATGCACCGCCCGGTTCTGCACAGCGTGCTGCTGGCCGCGGCCGCCGGTACGGCCTTCGGCATGGCCTCGGTGTTCACCAAGTCGGTGGCAGAGAGCTTCGGGCCGGGCGCGCTGCCCGGCCTGTGGCCCGACCTCGCGGCGATCACGGTCCTGGCGGCCGGCGGGCTGCTGCTGTCGCAGGCTGCCTACCGGGGCGCCGGACTGACCGTGCCGCTGGCCACCGTGACGGTGGTCAACCCGGTGGTGGCGGCGACGGTCGGCATCACGCTGTTCGACGAGGGCTTCCGGTACGGGTCCGCGGGCGCGACGGCGGCCGTGGCCAGCGCCGCGCTCGCGGCGGCCGGCCTGGTCCTGCTCACCGTCGTGCCCTCGCACGTGCGCGGGTCAGATGCGGACCCCGTGGCCGCGGAGGTACTTGAGCGGGTCGATGTCGGAGCCGTAGCCGGGGCCCGTGCGCATCTCGAAGTGCAGGTGCGGGCCGGTGGTGTTGCCGGTCGAACCGGATCGGCCGATGCGCTGGCCGCCGGAGACCTGCTGGCCGGCCTTGACCCCGAGGGCGGAGAGGTGCGCGTACTGGGAGTACCGGCCGTCGGTGTGCCGGATGACGACCTGGTAGCCGTACGCCCCGGCCCAGCCGGCGGAGACGATCTGGCCGGGTCCCACCGACTTGACGGTGGTGCCGGTCGCGACCGGGAAGTCGACGCCCGTGTGGTAGCCGCTGGACCAGGAGGATCCCGAGACGCGGTACGCGGTGCCGAGGGCGGCGTCGACGGGGGCGGAGAATCCGCCCGAGGCCGGCTTCTCCTGCGCTGAGGCGGGCTGCGTCGCCGGCTTCTCGGCCGGCCTTTCGACGGGCTTCTCGACCGGTTTCGGTGCGGGCTTCTCGACCGGCTTCTCGGCGGCCGGCTCCACGGGCTTGACCGGGTCGGCGGTGCGCGGCGGCTTCTCGGGGTCCTGCCGGGGAGGCAGGGGTGTGGCCGGCGCCGAGGTGACCCGCAGCGTGAGCCGCTGGCCGGGGAAGATCAGGTTCGGGTTGTCGCCGACGGTGGACCGGTTGGTCTCGTACAGCGACTGCCAGCCGCCCTCGACGCGCTGGTCGGTGGCGATCTCGGAGAGCGAGTCGCCGGGGGCGACGACGTACGGGTTCGGCAGCACCGAGGTCCCCGTGGGGCGGTGCCCGCCGCCCTGCGCCGGCACCTGGGTCTGTGACTGCGCCTGGGTCTGTGGCCGGGTCTGCGCCTGGGCCTGCACCTTGGGCTGTGACGGGGCCTGCGGGGCGACGGCGGGCGCCGGTCCGCTGCGGCTGAGTCCGGCCTGCTTGCCGCAGTTGGGCCAGGCGCCCGGGCCCTGCCCCTTGAGCACCGTCTCCGCGACCGCTATCTGCTGGTCCTTCGTGGCCAGGTCGGCGCGCGGGGCGTAGGCGGCGCCGCCGAAGGCCCGCCAGGTGCTCTGGCTGAACTGGAGGCCGCCGTAGTAGCCGTTACCGGTGTTGATGCGCCAGTTGTTCGTCGACTCGCAGGTCGCGACCTTGTTCCAGGTGTCGACGGAGGCCGCCTGGGCGACTCCGGCACCCATGAGCGGGAGCGCGATCCCGGCGCCGCCGGCGGTGACGGCCAGTGAGGCCCGGTTGATGCTGCTCGGCTGATACCGGCGGTGCCGGCCCCGTACACCCATGGGAGCCCCCATCGAAGACATCAGGAACCGCACAACTTAACGGCGCGATCAGGGCATGACAAGAGGCGCAACGGGGCGCATGCCAGCGGAACTTGACCGTGTCTCGACGGTACGGAGATCCGTTCGGGCACGCGTGGGGGTAGCGTCGGTGCTCCCCGCCCACCGAAGGCACACCGAAGCACGCAGGAGCGCAACGATGAGCACCAGCACAGCCCAGATCGGCGTCACCGGACTCGCGGTGATGGGCAGCAACCTCGCCCGCAACTTCGCCCGCAACGGATTCACCGTCGCCGTCCACAACCGCACCGCCGCCAAGACCACGGCGCTGGTGGAGGAATTCGGGCACGAGGGCGCCTTCGTGGCGGCCGAGTCGGCGAAGGAGTTCGTCGACGCGCTGGAGCGCCCCCGCCGCATCGTCATCATGGTGAAGGCCGGCGAGCCGACCGATGCCGTGATTGGCGAGTTCGCCCCGCTCCTGGAGGAGGGCGACGTCATCATCGACGGCGGCAACGCGCACTTCGAGGACACCCGGCGCCGCGAGCGGGACCTGCGCGAGCAGGGCATCCACTTCGTGGGCGTGGGCATCTCCGGCGGCGAGGAGGGCGCGCTGCTCGGCCCGAGCATCATGCCGGGCGGCTCGACGGAGTCGTACGCCTCCCTCGGCCCACTGCTGGAGAAGATCGCCGCGAAGGCCGCCGACGGCACGCCGTGCACCTCGCACATCGGCCCCGACGGCGCCGGACACTTCGTCAAGATGGTGCACAACGGCATCGAGTACGCCGATATGCAGCTGATCGCCGAGGCCTACCACCTGCTGCGCGAGGTCGCGGGCTACTCCCCCGCGAAGATCGCGGAGACCTTCCGGGAGTGGAACCGCGGGCGCCTGGACTCGTACCTGATCGAGATCACGGCCGAGGTGCTCGCGCACACGGACGCCGCGACCGGGCGCCCGTTCGTCGACATCGTGGCCGACGCCGCCGAGCAGAAGGGCACCGGCCGCTGGACCGTGCAGATCGCGCTCGACCTCGGGGTACCGGTGTCCGGGATCGCCGAGGCCGTCTTCGCCCGCGCGGTCTCCGGCCACGCGGACCTGCGTACGGCCGCGCGCGGGCTCGCGGGACCGACGGCCGCCGCGCTCGCGCCGGAGGCGGCGGAGGCCTTCGCCGCCCAGGTGGAGCAGGCGCTGTACGCGTCGAAGATCGTCTCGTACACCCAGGGCTTCCACCAGATCCGGGCCGGCAGCGAGGAGTACGGCTGGAACGTGGACCTGGGCGCGGTGGCCTCGCTGTGGCGCGGCGGCTGCATCATCCGGGCCGCGTTCCTGGACCGGATCCGGGCGGCGTACGACGCGCAGCCCGGCCTGCCGAGCCTGCTGGCGGACACGCGCTTCTCCCAGGAGATCGCGGCGGACCAGGAGGGCTGGCGCTCCGTCCTGGTGGAGGCGGTGCGCCAGGGCATCCCGGTGCCGGCGTTCTCGGCCTCACTGGCCTACTACGACGCGCTGCGCGCCGAGCGGCTGCCCGCGGCCCTCACCCAGGGGCAGCGGGACTTCTTCGGGGCGCACACCTACCGGCGGACCGACCGCGAGGGATCATTCCACACCCTCTGGAGCGGCGACCGCTCCGAGGTCCGCGCGTAGGCACCCGCACGGTCGGCGTCAGCTGAGGGGCCCGGGCTGCGGAATCGGCGCGGGTCCCGGCGGCGGCGGGATGGGGTCCGGCTCGGGCACCGGGCCGGGTACGGGTGGTACGGGCCGCGGCATGGGTTCCGGGTCGGGGAACGGGCCGGGCGCCGGGACGGGGTCCGGCTCCGGGGCGGGCGGCTGCGTCTCTTCTGCGTCTTGCTTTCGCACCATACGGCCCACTTTCCCGCGTTCGCGGCGCGTATGCCTGCCCTACGGGGCCGAACGCATCGCGAGACCCGCGGCCAGGCCGGGGGCGGGGCTGGAGAACACAGGGATCCGGCTGGTGACCAGCTCCGCGGCCCCGGCCATGGAGGCCTGGGCCAGCACGATGACGTCCGCGTCGGTGACGCAGTCGGCGGCCTCCGCGACGCGGGCGAGGTAGCCGACGGTGTCCCCCGCCTCGAAGCGGTCCCAGGCCCCGGCGACCAGGTGCGTACGGATCGACACGGGCCGCTCGCCGGCTTCCTCGGCGAGCAGCTCCGCGGTCGGGGCGAGCGTCGACTCCAGGGCGGCCAGTACGGCGATCCGCGCGCCCGTGCGCACCGCGGCGGCGGCCATCGGCCGGTCCACCCGCAGCACCGGGACGCCGAGCGCCGCGGCCAGGGACTCCGCGGTCGCCCCGATGGTCGAGCAGGTGACCAGCACGGGGCCGGGGCCGGATCCGACCGCGGACCCGGCCGTGGCCCCCGCTTCGGCGAGCAGCCCCAGCAGGGCCGGAGCCACCGACTCCGGCCCTTCCGTGCGGGCCCGGTCCAGCAGCTCCGGCGCCACCAGGTGCCGCAGTACGGCCCCCGGGTGGTGCCGGTCGCGCAGGGCGTCGAAGACCGGGACGTGCACGGGTGAGGTGTGCAGCAGGAGCAGGTCGGTCACCAGAGGTCGGTATCCGTGGCGAGCTGCGCCTTGGCCGCCAGGACGACCTCCGCGGCGGGCTCGGGCGCCTCGTCGGGGTGTTTGGCGGCCCAGCTCGCCGCATACGGGCAGAGCGGCACCACGGGCACCCCTTCGGCAGCGGCGAGCCCGTAGAAGGTCTTCACCAGCCCGCCCGCGATACCGCGGCCCTCGTGGCCCTGCTCGACGACGGTGTGCACCGCGACCAGGGCGTGGGGCGCGTCGGTGAGGGCGAAGTACGCGATGTGGCCGACCACCGCCCCGTCCTCGACGGCGAGCAGCCGTCCGGCGCCGCGGTCGTCCTTGAACTCGATCGGCATGATCCCCGACTCCCCTCAGAGCGCCACGGCGTGCGGGCTGCGCCGCTGATCCGTACCCGGCACGGGGGCGGAGGCGTCCGTACCGAGTTCGATGATCCGGTTGTCGCCGTCCACGTGCACGACGCGGGGCTTGAGCGCCCGGGCCTCGGCGTCCTCGACCTGCGCGTAGCTGATGAGGATGACCAGGTCCCCGGGGTGCACCAGGTGCGCGGCGGCGCCGTTGATCCCGATGACCCCGGACCCGCGCTCCCCCTCGATGACGTAGGTCTCCAGTCGCGCCCCGTTGGTGATGTCCACGATGTGGACGAGCTCCCCGGGCAGCAGATCCGCCGCGTCCAGCAGATCGGCGTCGACGGTCACGGAGCCGACGTAGTGCAGATCGGCCTGGGTGACAGTGGCCCGGTGGATCTTGGACTTGAACATTGTACGCATCATCGAGGCACCCCTGGATCTAGGCTCCCTGCCCGCGTTTTTGCAGGTCAAGGGCGGTTTCCCTACCTTACAACGAGTCGCGTGTTCGGTCAGCTTTCCCCATGTTTTTGAGGACTGTGCTGACCAATCGCCGACTTCCTGACGCATCGTCAGGCAGATTCGGAGGGGCTGGCTGGCTCCCTCGGTCCCCCACCGCGACGACGACGCCAGCCTACGCAACGACCGTCGACAGTCGTCCAGGACCACCCTCGCTGTGAGCAGATCCACGGTGGCGGCGTAGACGGTCACATGCCAGCACCTACGCATGGGATCGGCCCGCCTGGGCTGCGGCGCCAGGGCTGTTGCAAAGTCGATTTGATCTCGTAGGTGCGCTGGTCATGGCGTGTGACGGTGTCCGGCGGAGGCGCTACGAACGCAACGAAGCTCCCGTTGATGCGGGTGACCTTGCCAAGTCGCCTGCGCCAACGGGAGCTTCGATGTGCCGTCAGTCTGCCAGCATCTGTCTGATCAAGTCGCCTTCGCGTCAGCACCGCGGGCTCGTGCGTCTGCCGGAGCGGCCGGCCACGCTGGCTGACCCGCGCCGTCGGCGGGGCAAGCGTCACCCGTTCGTGAGCGTGCTGCTGATCGCCTGCTCGGCCGTGCTGTGCGGAGCACGCTCGTTCGCGGCGATCGGCCAGTGGGCCAGGGCGGCACCGCAAGATGCCCTGACCCGTCTCGGTGCCCGCACCGAGACCGTGTTCAATGTCCGCCTCGCGCCCAGCGCGGCGACCATCCGCCGCGTCCTGAACGCCGTCTGCCCGGGCGGGCTCGCGGACCTGCTCGGCGCCGACCCCGCCGGAGCCGACACCCTGGCCGTCGACGGCAAGACCGCCCGCGGCTCACGCACCACCACCCAAACGGCTGCACACTTGCTGGCCGCGATGACCGGCACCGGACTGACCGTCACCCAGCTGCGGGTCCCGGACAAAACGAACGAGATCACCTGCTTCGCCGCTCTGCT
>NZ_JBIWCL010000030.1:0-103790 GCF_044761485.1 Streptomyces sp. NPDC097617 | reverse complement strand
AGGTCCTGTCCCTGATCCGCGGCTGACCCGCTCCGGCTCCGCCTGTTCCCGCCTCGCCGGCGTTCGAGGCGTGGGTCCGGGCGGAGCCCGGTGCCCGGCGGAGCCGGGATCCCCCGCCCCCGCACCCCACCGAGGCACCCGCTCAGGCGGACCGCCGCCCATCCATCCGCCGCCCCCGCAACGCATACGCGTACGCGGCCGACATCAGCGTCATGTGATGGTGCCAGCCCGGAAAGGACCGCCCCTCGAAGTCGAGCAGCCCGAAGTCGTCCGCCAACGCCCCGAGCACCGCAGTGGACCGACCTGCCCCCCGTACCAGGACCAGCAGGTCGTCCATCCGGTGCCGGTTCATGTTGGTGAGCCAGACCGGCCCGCCCCGCCCGCCCGCCCCCGGCCGGCGTTCGCCGAACAGCCGGTAGATCTGCTGCACGCCCTGCACGCCCTGCACGCCCTGCACGCCCCGCACCCCCCGCGCCGTCGCCTCCCCCTCCGGCACCCGGACCAGCGCCGAGTGGATCCGCTGCCCCTGCGGACCTGCACCGGGGCCGGTGCGCGCCGTGGTGTACGGGTGGCTGGTGTTGCCCAGGCGGGCGAAGTCGCCCGCGGTGGTCCCCCGCCCGGGCGGCCGGGCGCCGTCGCCGCCCGGCGCCAGGCCGGCCGCGCGGACCGGGAGGGTGGGCGGTACGGACACCAGGAAGTCGTGGCCGCGGCGGCCCAGCATGCCGATCAGCGCGGCGGCCCCGCCGAGTCGGCTGAGATCGGAGACCACCGGGGGATGCGCCGAAGAGGTACGGGCCGCGATCGAGTCGGCGAGGTCCAGCACCAGGGCTTCCGGACTCTGGTGGACGGCCTCGGGTGCGATCCGCGCCCGGCGGCGCAGGACGGGATCCGTCACCCACGCCTCGGGGAGGGCCAGCCGCCAGTCCACCGGCACGCTCATGCCGTCCAGGGACAGGAACAGGCAGAAACCCAACTGGCAGTTGACGATGCGTCCGGCGACGGGGTCGAAGCGGCGGTGCACGCCGACCGAGTGCTCGCCGCGTTTGGGGAAGCACACCTGCCCGATCGACCAGGCCCGCACCGGGTGCTGTTCCTCCACCCAGCGGAGCAGCTCCGTACGGGCCGGATTCCAGTCCCAGGGGCTCGCGTTGATGAACTGCTGCAGGGACTGGGAGGCGGTCGGCGACCCGGTGACGGACGCCGCGAGCCTGCGTACGGACTTCTTCCCCGGGGTGGTGAGCAGTCCTTGCAGGTAGACCCGGGCCCAGCGTCGCTGGTCGGCTCTCGGTAAGTGCCCGAAGAGGCGCTCCGCGAACTCCTTCAGCTCGGTGTCACCGGCAGCCAGGGCTCTGGTCCTTGTCCGTGCCGTCATCTGTCTCCCCCTCCACTGCGGACGTCGGCAGGCGCCGTCACTCTCGTAGAATACAGAACGTTCGTTTTTTTTCTAGCGAACGTCTGGCATCCTCCCCGCGACTTCGGCACGTTGGAGGTGGAGGGTGTCGGCGCCGGTGACGGGGTCGGCGCGGAGCGGCGGGGCAGGGGCGCTTCTTCGTCAAGTCGGCGTTGTGGGCGGCCCGCCCCCGGGTGACGCTGGAGGTCGCCATCTCCGGGTGGGGCGGGGTGGCGAGTGAGGAACGACCTGGATGGCAGTGATAGCGCAGTGGTAAAGCAAGAGCGCGGCGTACGCACCCGTAATCATTTGATCTCGGTGGCCGCCGCTGAATTCGACCGCAATGGGTACGACGGGACCTCGCTCTCGCGGCTGAGCCGTTCCGCCGGGATTTCGATCGGGGCCCTCACCTTTCACTTCGCGGCGAAAGGGGAGTTGGCCTCCGCCGTCGAGGATTCGGGGCGGGCCGCCACCCGCAGGGTGGTCGAGGGAGTGACCGCCCGGGGCGGCCCGGCCCTGGACACCGTTTCCGCGCTCGTCCTGGCCCTGGGCCGGCTGATCGAGACGGATGCGGCCGTGCGCGCCGCGGCCCGGCTGACCCAGGAGCGCGTCGGCGCCGGACCCGACTGGTGCGGCTGCTGGCTCCCGGAGGTCAAGGAGCTGATGGTGCAGGCCGCCGAGGAGGGGCAGCTCGACCCCGAGGTCGACCCGTGCCCCGCCACCCTGCTGACGGCGCATCTGGTCGGGGGTGTCGTCACCAGGGCGCGCCGCGGCCGGGGCGAGCGCCCCGGCGCGGTCGCCGGGGAGCTGAGGGACCTGTGGCGGCTCATCCGGCGTGGCATCGCGGCGCCGGCGGAAACGGAATTGCCCAAGTAGCAAGAGAAACACGGCAATTCCCGTCGACAGGGCGAGGAGCGCTCTAGCGTCGGCGGCATGAATTCCACACCTCGCCGGATAACCAAGGCAGTGATCCCCGCCGCGGGACTCGGTACACGATTCCTCCCGCTGACCAAGGCCACCCCGAAGGAAATGCTCCCGGTGGTCGACAAGCCGGCCATTCAGTACGTGGTGGAGGAGGCCGTCGCGGCGGGGATGTCCGACATCCTCATGGTCACCGGACGCAACAAGCGGCCGCTGGAGGACCACTTCGACCGCAACTACGAGCTGGAGGAGGCCCTGAAGCGCCGGGGTGATCAGGACAAACTCAGGAGCGTCTGCGCCTCCACCGAACTCGCCGACATCCACTACGTGCGCCAGCGCGACCCCAAGGGCCTGGGGCACGCCGTCCTGTGCGCCGCGCCCCACGTCGGCCAGGAGCCCTTCGCGGTCCTCCTGGCCGACGACCTGATCGACCCCCGCGACCCCCTGCTCGCCCGCATGGCCGAGGTGCGGGAACGCTTCGGCGGCAGCGTCGTGGCCCTCATGGAGGTGGAGCCGCAGGCCATCCACCTGTACGGATGCGCCGCGGTGGACCGGTCGGCGGGCGGTGACGGCGTACGCATCACCGAGCTGGTGGAGAAGCCGGAGCCCGGCACCGCGCCCAGCAACCTGGCCGTCATCGGCAGGTACCTCCTCGACCCCGAGATCTTCGAGGTGCTGCGGAACACCGCACCCGGACGCGGTGGCGAGATCCAGCTCACGGACGCGCTGCGCGCCCTGGTCCGGGCCGGCCGCCCCGTGCACGGCGTCGTCTTCTCCGGCCGCCGCTACGACACCGGGGACCGCGCCGAGTACCTGCGCGCGACGGTCAGGCTCGCCTGCGAGCGCGAGGACCTGGGCCCCGAATTCCTGGCCTGGCTCAGGGAGTTCGTGCGGGCGGAAGAGCTCGTCGGGGTCTGAGCGGCCGCCGGTGGGCGACCGCGGAACCTCCGCGGTCGCCCACCCCACCTGCCCCTTCGCAGCCAACTTGCCGAAATCTCAACGGGGTTCGGTCTCCATGGTGGTTACCGAACGGTAGTTACGTAATTTCTTCTCCGGGGCCGCCGAACGGAGCGGCGCCCGAGATTCCGAGTGCTGAGAAGGAGGTGAACTCATGGACGGCCCGAACACACGACAGGTGGCGCGGACCAGGCAGAACCCCGACGTCGCGGTCGAGGTGGCGATCCGTACCCTGCTCGCGGCGGATTCCCCCCGCAGCGTGCAGGTGGACGAGAGCCACGCACAGGCCCTCGCCCACTCCGGCCGGACGCTGCCGCCACTGCTCGTGCACCGCCCCACCATGCGGATCATCGACGGAACGCACCGGCTGCGGGCCGCCGTACTGCGCGGGCAGGACACGGTCGCAGTGACGTACTTCGACGGCAGCGCCGAGGACGCGTTCGTGCTCTCGGTCGAGGCCAACATCAGTCACGGACTCCCGCTGACCCAGGCGGAGCGGACCACGGCGGCGTTACGGATCCTGCGGTCCCACCCGGACTGGTCCGACCGCGGTATCGCGCGGCGGACCGGGCTGGCGGCCAGGACCGTCGGGACGCTGCGACGCCGTGAGCCACCGGGGCCCGCGCCGCCGGCCCGCGTCGGCCAGGACGGCCGCGTCCGGCCGGCCGATCCGGTCCGGGGCCGGGAGGCCGCGGCCCGGCTGCTGGCCGGCCGGCCCACCGCGTCCCTGCGGCAGATCGCACGGGAGGCGGGCATCGCGCCCTCCACCGTGCGAGACGTGCGGCGCCGGATCGGAGAGGGCGCCGATCCCGTACCGGCCGCCCAGCGGCGCTCCGCCGAGACCTCGGCCCCCGCCCCGCCCCCGGTACCCCCGCGGGGCCGGGGGCAGCCACTGCCCGCACTGGTCACCGGCCTGTGCAAGGACCCCCTGCTCAGGCTGAGCGAGGCGGGCAGGCTCCTGCTGCGCATGCTCGACCTCCAGGTGAGCGGACTGCGGCAGTGGGAGCGGATCGTCGCAGCAATACCCCCGTACCGCGTAGAGACGGCCGCTGCCGCGGCCGCCCAGTGCGCACGGGACTGGCAGGAGCTGTCCGACGAACTCCGGCGCCGCGCCTCGGCGCACACCCCTGCCTGAGCCGGTTTGCCCGGCGAGTACCGGCCTTCGACGTGGAAGGCCCCCAGTTGTGATCGAAAGGACGTATGGCGATGTCGGTTGTCGAGGGAGCGCGTGTTGACGCGGGTTCAGGGGAGGGGGGAGGAGTCGGGGGGCCTGTTCGTCTGGATGGGCGTCTGAGGTTGGTTCTGGTGGTGCTGCTGGTGGCGCAGTTCATGCTGGCGGTTGATTTCTCGATTTTGAATGTGGCGTTGCCGGTGATCGGTGACGGGCTTGGTTTCTCGTTGTCGAATCTGCAGTGGATCGCGACGTCGTTCGCGTTGTGTGCTGCGGGTTTCACGTTGTTGTTCGGGCGGGTTGCTGATCTGTTCGGCCGGCGTCGGTTGTTCCTGGTGGGTCTGGGGGTGCTGGGTCTGTCGTCGTTGGCGGGTGGTCTGGCGACGAGTCCGGAGATGTTGTTGGTCGCTCGTGTCTTTCAGGGGCTTGCGACGGCTGCGGTGACTCCGGCGGGTCTGTCTCTGTTGACGACGTCGTTTCCGGAGGGTCCGCTGCGTCAGAAGGCGCTGGGTCTGAATGGTGCGTTGATGTCGGCGGGTTTCACGACGGGCGCCATTTTGGGTGGTGTTCTGACGGATCTGCTGTCGTGGCGGTGGGCGTTCTTCATCAATGTGCCGGTGGCGCTTGCGGTGTTGTTCGTTGCTCCTGCGGTGATCAAGGAGTCGCGTCCGTCGGTGCGTCCGAAGTTGGATCTGCCGGGTGCGACGGCGGTGACGTTGGGTCTTCTCGCTCTGATGTACGGGTGGCCGCAGGCGTGTGAGCTCGGTTGGGGTTCGCGTGGTGCGTTGGGTTGGCTGGCGGCGGGTGTGGTGCTGCTGGTGGCGTTCTATGTGATCGAGTCGAAGAGTGCGTCGCCGTTGGTTCCGGTGTCGGTGTTGAAGAAGAAGACCGTGGCGTGGGGCAATATCGCGGGTCTGGTCGCGTTTTTGACGGAGACGAGTCTGGTCTTCCTGATGACGCTTTATCTTCAGGAGGTTCTGGATTTTTCGCCGCTGACGGCGGGTCTGTCGTTCGGTGTGCTGGGTGTCGGCACGGTGATCGGTGGTTCGATTGCTCCGAGGGTGATCGCGGCGACGAGTACGCGCACGACTTTGATCGTGGGTGGTGTCCTTCAGGCGGTCGCGACGTTGGGTCTGATCGGGCTGGGTGAGACCTCGTCGAGTATGTGGCTGCTGCTGGTCGCGACGTTCGCGGGTGGTGTGGGGAACATGTTGGTGATCGTCGGTTTCATGGTGACGGCGACGACGGGTCTGCCGGATCACGAGCAGGGTATGGCGACGGGTCTGGCGACGATGACGCAGCAGATCGGTATCACGATGGGCACGCCGATCATGTCGGCGATCGCGGCGGCCAACACCGATATCCATGCCGGGATCACGACCGCGGTCATCGTGAACACCGCGATCGTCGTCATCGGCACCCTCACCACCGCCCTCTTCCTTCGGAACAGGGCCGCGAAGGACCTCACCCCCACCGGCTGAGTCCCCCGCCCCCCTGCCCCACCTCCCCCCTGAGGCTGCCCGGCACGGTCCGCATCCGCCCCACCGGACCCGCGGACCGTGCCGGGTCGCCCCTTTCCCAAGGTCTCCTCTCCTCAAGGAACGTGATGGACCTCCGAATCGAAGACCGCGTGTACCTCGTCACCGGCGCGTCGTCCGGAATCGGCGAGGCGACCGTCCGCCTCCTGTCCACGGAAGGCGCCACCGTCGTCGGCGTCATCGCGCACCTGCTCCCGCCCCTCGCGGGGCAGGTCACCGGCGCCGAGTGGAGCGTCGACGGCGGCGCCCTGCGACAGGTCTGACCGGGCCGATGCGCGCTTCCCTCCTCGCCCTCGCCATAGGTGCCTTCGGCATCGGGACGACCGAGTTCGTCATCGTCGGTCTCCTCCCGGAAGTGGCCGACGACCTGTCCGTCTCCATCCCCTCCGCCGGCATGCTGGTCACCGGCTACGCCCTCGGCGTGGTCGTCGGCGCACCGCTGATGACCGCGGCCGGCGCCCGGCTGCCGCGCAAGACCATGCTCGTCGTCCTCATGGCCGTCTTCATCGCGGGCAACCTGCTCTGTGCCCTGGCCGACGACTACACCGCCCTGATGGGCGGCCGCCTGATCGCCGCGCTCACGCACGGCGCGTTCTTCGGGATCGGGTCCGTCGTGGCCGCCGACCTGGTGGCCCCCGACCGGCGGGCCAGCGCCATCGCCCTGATGTTCACCGGCCTCACCCTGGCCAATGTGCTCGGGGTACCCCTGGGCACGTTCCTGGGCCAGGAGTTCGGCTGGCGCTCGACCTTCTGGGCGGTCACCGGCATCGGGGTCGTCGGGCTGCTCGGCCTGATCGCCCTGGTCCCGGCGCAGCCGGCACCCGAACGCGGAGCTCTGCGCGGCGAACTCGCCGTCTTCCGCAAGCCCCAGGTGTGGCTGGCGCTGACCACGACGGTCCTCGGCTTCGGCGGCGTCTTCGCCTCCTTCACCTACCTCGCCCCGATGATGACGGAACGCGCCGGCTTCTCCGACGGCGCGGTCGCCTGGCTCCTCGTCCTCTTCGGTGTCGGGCTGTGCGTGGGCAACGTACTCGGCGGCCGGGCCGCCGACCGAGCCCTGATGCCCAGCCTGTACCTCATCCTGGGCGGCCTCAGCCTGGTGCTGGTGATCTTCACCTTCACCTCGCGGGCCGCCGTGCCCGCCGCGATCACCCTGGCCGCCTTCGGGGCGATCGGCTTCGCCACGGTGCCCCCGCTGCAGGCACGCGTCATGCAGCAGGCCGCCGGCGCGCCGGCCCTCGCCTCCGCGGCGAACATCGCGGCCTTCAACCTCGGCAACGCCCTCGGGGCCTGGCTCGGTGGACTCGCCGTCGCCCACGGCCTGGGGTGGACCTCGCCGACCTGGATCGGTGCCGGGCTGGCCGCCGCCGGTCTGGGCACCGCGGTGCTCTCCGGTCGGCTCGACCGGGCGGGCCGCGCGAGTGGCACAGGCCGTCGGCCGGACCCGCGGCCGGACGCAGCGCCCTCCAGCACACCCCTCACGACCGCACCGGGTGCCGGGTACGGCACCCACTCCATCGTCGAACAGAAGTCGAGGTAGACGCACATGAACGGTGTCGATCGCCGGACCATGCTCACCCGCAGCGCGGCCGTCGTCGCAGGCGCGGCGGTGGCCGGCGCCCTGTCCGGCCCCACGGCGGCCGCCGCCCCCGGCCCCGCGGGCGACGCGGCCGCGGCCAGGGCCTCGGCCGCCGGGACCGGGTCCGTCGTCAGGCCGGGTGATCCGCGCTACGACATGCTGACCACCGGCAACAACCAGCGTTTCGTCGCCCGCCCGGAGTACATCAGGATGGTCCGCTCGACCGCGGACGCCGAACGGGCCCTGAGAGACGCGGTACGGGCGGGCAAGCGGGTCTCCGTCCGCAGCGGCGGCCACTGCTTCGCCGACTTCGCCGCCCACTCCGGAACCCAGGTCATCATCGACTTCTCCGAGATGACGTACGTCGGCTACGACCCGAAGTTCCGCGCGTTCGTCGTCGAGGCGGGCGCCCGCCTGATCAACGTGTACGAGGCCCTGTACAAGGGCTGGGGCGTCACCATCCCCGGCGGTATCTGCTACAGCGTCGGAGCCGGCGGGCACATAGCCGGCGGCGGCTACGGCCTGCTCTCCCGGGCCCACGGCCTGGTCGTCGATCACCTCTACGCGGTGGAGGTGGTGGTGACCGACGGGAAGGGCGGTGTACGGACGGTCGTGGCCACCCGGGAGAAGAACGACCCGAACCGGGAGCTGTGGTGGGCGCACACCGGCGGGGGCGGCGGCAACTTCGGCCTGGTGACCCGCTATTGGTTCCGCTCACCGGGTGCGAAGGGATCCGAGCCCTCCGAACAGCTGATATCCCCGCCGTCGAAGGTGCTGGTGAGTGCCGTCGACTTCCCCTGGGAGCAGCTGACGGAGGCGAAGTTCACCCGGCTGCTGAAGAATTTCGGCGCCTGGCACGCCGCCAACAGCGCTCCGGACTCCCCGTACCGCAACCTCTCCAGCCTGTTCAACGTCAGTTCCAAGGCGCACGGCAGCCTCGGCATGTTCACCCAGGTCGACGCCACCGTGCCGAACGCGAGAAAGCTGCTCGACGACTATCTGGCGGCCATCACGGCGGGTACGGGAGTCACCCCCGAGGCGCTCACCCGCCCGACCGGCGAACTGCCGGCGATGCCGCAGCTGGCGCAGCCCAGGACACTGCCCTGGCTCCAGGCGACCAGACTGGTCGGCACCAACAACCCGGTCATCACCGACCCGACCTCACGCGGCGCGCACAAGTCCGCCTACATGCGGAGGAATTTCACCGACCACCAGATCTCCGCGCTCTACCGGTACATGAGCCGGCCGGACTTCAAGAATCCGGACACCATGCTCGTGCTCTTCTCCTTCGGCGGTCAGGTCAACGCCGCCGCCCCCGACGCGACGGCCAATGCGCAGCGCTCGTCCATCTTCAAGATGTGCTTCCAGACCTTCTGGCAGGACGAGGGCGAGGACGCGTACTACCTGGGCTGGCTGCGCGACCTGTACGAGGACTTCTTCTCGGCGACCGGCGGCGTGCCACTGGTCGACGACAGCACCGACGGCTGCTACATCAACTACCCCGACCGCGACATCACCGACCCCCGGCGCAACCGGTCCGGTGTGCCGTGGCAGACCCTCTACTACAAGGACAACTACCCCCGCCTGCAGCAGGCGAAGAGGAAGTACGACCCGTCGGACTTCTTCCGGCACTCCATGTCGATCAAGCCTGCCCGAGGCTGACCCCGGCCCACCCGTAAGCCCAGGTCACACGCCCCGCACTCCGGTCTCCGGAGTGCGGGGCTTCTGTCGTTCCAGCTCAATTGTTCGAGTGGCCGCGGGTGTTCGTTGACTCCCCGGCCGGCTCCGGGAAAGCTGTGTCTTGGCCGGAAGAGGGCAGCTGAAAAGCCCCTCGCAGCGAGATCCGATCCCCTGGCCACCCCCTTCGAAAGGCCCGCGGCACACCGCCGTGCCGCGCACCCGCACGCCCCGCCACGGCTCGATTCCCAGTACGTCACCACACGCCACGACGCTTCACGACACGTCAGAAAGCAGAGGAAGCCATGCGTTCCGTCGCCGTAGTCCTCGGCACCCGGCCGGAGGCCATCAAGTTCGCCCCGGTCATCCGCGCCCTCCAGGAAGACCCGCGCTTCGAGCCCGTCGTGATCTCCACCGGGCAGCACCGCCAGATGCTCGACGAGACCCTCGACGCCTTCGGCCTCACCGCCGACGTGGACCTGAAGGTCATGGCCCCCAAGCAGACCCTCTCCCAGGTCACCTACCGCTCCCTGCGCGGCCTGGAGGACTACTTCGCCTCCGCCCCCGCCGACGCCGTCCTGGTCCATGGCGACACCGCCACCACCCTGACCGGGGCGCTGGCCGGATTCCACCAGCGGATCCCCGTCGTCCACGTCGAGGCCGGACTGCGCAGCGGCCGGCTCGGTTCACCCTTCCCCGAGGAGGGCAACAGACGGCTCGTCGCCCAGGTCGCCGCCCTCCACCTGGCCCCCACCCCCGGCAATCTGGCCAACCTGCTGCGCGAGGGCATCGCCGCCGACACGATCACCGTCACGGGCAACACCGTCATCGACGCCCTGCGCTGGGCCAGCGGCCGCGCCGAGAGCTACGGCGACCCGGCCCTGGCCGACCTCGACCGCGACCCGCGGCGGGTCGTGCTGGCCTCCGCGCACCGCCGTGAGGCCTGGCCGCACCTGCCGCAGATCGGCCAGGCCCTGGCCCGCATCGCCGACGAGCCCGGCGTTCGCGTCGTCGTCCCGCTGCACCGCAACCCCGTGGTCCGCGAGGCGCTGCTCCCGTACATCGGCGGCCACCCGAGCATCACCGTCGTCGACCCGCTGCCGTACCTCAGCTTCTGCAAGCTCATGGGCCGTGCCGACGTCATCGTCTCGGACAGCAGCGGCAGCCAGGAGGAAGGACCCGCGCTCGGCAAGCCCACCCTGGTCCTCGGCGAAGTCACCGAACGGTCCGAAGCCATCGTCGCCGGCACCGCCTGCCTCGTCGGCACGGCCACCGAGGGCATCGTCACCCGCACCCTGGCCCTGCTGCGCGACCGGGTCGAGTACGAGCGGATGGCGACCGCCGCCAACCCGTACGGCGACGGACGGGCCACCGACCGCACGGTCGCCGCCCTCGCCCACTTCTTCGGTCTGGGACCCGCGCCCGAGCCCTTCGTCCCCGACAGCGCCGTCGACGAGCTCAGCGTCGAGCTCGCCCGCACGGCCGACTTCGCCCGCACCTGAGCCCGGAGAGGAAACCGCCGTATGAGCGCCACCCCGTCCGCCGTCGAACGCCCGCTGAACTTCAGCACCCCGTACCTGAGGGCCGCGCTCGTCCGCGACGCCGTGGACTACACCGTGGAAGGCCGCACCATCGTCGTCAACCCCGGTGTGACACCCGTGACCATCGCGGAGGAACCGCGCAAGACCATCCCCCCGCTCTCCTCGACCGTCCTCGCCGACACCCGCATCGAGAAGGCCGACGCGCTCCTCCTCCTGCGCACCGCCCCCGACGGCACCGACATCACCGGCATCTCCGCGGAACCCGGCTGGTCCCACCTCGCCGACCTCCTCGCCCCCGGCGAGTTCCCCCGCGATACCGCCCTTCACCGCAGCCCCCAGGACGACATCAACACCGTCCTGTTCGACCCGGTCCACGTACTCGGCGAGCGCGGGAGCGCCATGGACCTGCGCGAGTTCAACGTCCGCGCCAACCTCTGGTTCTCACCCGCCGGAACCGACTGCGCCGTCCACAACCAGCACGACTTCATCGAGGTCCACACCCAGGTCCACGGCCTGGGCCGGATGCAGCGCTTCCGGGACAGCGACCACGCCTCGCTCTACCAGGACGTCCTGATGAGCCCCGGTTACACCACCCCGGACCCGTTCTGCGCCACCGGCCCCCAGTGCACCTACCACTACCCCTGGCACCAGTACCGGGCCGACACCGACTGCATCTGGCTCGCCATCGAGTACCACCCCGTACCCCGCGCGCTGCGCACCCTCCACCCCGCGACCGCCCTCACCTCCCCGGAGAACCACTCATGACCGCCACCGGCAAGAACCAGAACCCCGAGACCGTGCTGCGCGCCCCGAAGTTCACCGCGGAGGTCGTCGCCGACCAGCTCCGCGACGGCTACTGGCTGGAGGCGCCGGACATCGACGGCGACGGCAAGCCTGACCTGTTCGGCTACGGTCTGCGGCTCGGCGAGATCTACTGGTACGCCAACGACGGCGACTGGACCCGCCGGCTGATAGCCGACCGGATCACGATGCCGGTCGGCGCCGACTTCGCCGACGTCAGCGGCAACGGCCACCCCGACGTCATCGTCTGCTACGACCTGTACGGCCCGATCGGCACGATCCACGACGCCAACACCGAAGGCGGCAAGATCGACTGGCTGGAGAACCCGGGCACCCCCGACAAGGACGAGTCGCGCTGGAAGCGGCACTACGTCGGCCGCGCCACCGGCATGCACCGCCTGCGCGCCGGGCACTTCACCCGCACCGACCGGCTCCAGATCATCGGCCTGCCGATCGTCGCCAAGGAGGACGTCCACGCTGTACTGCCCGTCGTCCTGTTCACCCAGCCCGACGACGTGCACACGGCGCAGGAGTGGCCGATGACCGTCATCGACGACAGCCACTTCCGGATGATCCACGGCGCCGAGAAGAAGCAGGGCCTCGTGCCCGGCTCCGACCTCGAATCCCTGCTGCTGGCCTCCGACGAGGGCGTCACCTGGCTCTGGTTCGACGAGGCCCGCCAGGAATGGGTACGCGAGCTGATCGGCACGGGCGAACTCACCCAGTTCGAGCAGACCGGTTTCCGCGGCAGCGGCGACCTCAACGCCGGCCGGCTCGGCGACGATCCGATGGCGTACGTCGCCGCCATCGAGCCCTTCCACGGCAACACCGTGGCCGTCTACACGAAGGCCGAGGGCGGCCAGGGCTGGAACCGAGTCCTGCTCGACGTGTACGGCGACCCCAACGAGAACGGCGAGGGCCCCGGCCACCAGATCGTCTGCGCCGACTTCGACGGCGACGGCGAGGAGGAGTTCCTCGTGGCCCTGCGCGGACCGTGGCCGTGGCAGGGCGTCATGTACTACAAGGCCATCGACGCGGCCAACGGCGTCTGGGCCAAGTGGCGGGTCTCCGAGGAGTCCGTCGCCCGCATCGCCACGGCCGACTTCAACGGGGACGGCCGCCTCGACTTCGCCACCATCGCGTACTCCGTCCAGAACTACTACGTGGCCAAGGACGCCAAGCTCATGGTCTACCGCAACGAGATCGACCAGTAGGCCCCTTCCGCCCCACCGGGCAGTCCCGTACGCCCCTTCGCGCCACCGGGACCGCGCACCGCACGGCGGAGCACGGTCCCGGCGGCTGTCCCCGACGAACCCCACTTCCGAAAGAGCGATTCCCTGTGGCCTCCACGACGCCCTCCGAAGCCGCGAAGCGGGCCAAGCTGCCCTCCCTCACCGGCCTGCGGTTCTTCGCCGCACTCCTCGTCTTCTTCTTCCACTCGTCCCTGACCGACTCCCCGATACCGCCGAACGCCCCGATCAACCCCTTCGCCGACGCCTCGATCGCCGACGGCTTCTCGACGGCCTTCAGCAAGGCCGGCTACCTCGGCGTCTCCTTCTTCTTCGTGCTCTCCGGCTTCGTCCTCGCCTGGGCCTCACGGCCCGGTGAACGCGTCACCGCCTTCCTCCGCCGAAGACTCCTGAAGATCTTCCCGAACCACATCGTCGTTTTCGCCGCCGCGATGCTCCTCTTCGCGGGCGCCGCCGTCACCAGCGCGGCCGACTGGCTGCCGAACCTGCTCCTCGTCCACACCTGGTTCCCGCAGGCGAGCGTCAACCTCAGCGTGAACCCGCCGAGCTGGTCCCTCGGCAGCGAGCTGCTCTTCTACGTGCTCTTCCCGCTGCTCATCGTCCCGATCCGCAAGATCCGGGGCGCGGCCCTGTGGGTGTGGAGCGCCCTGATGGTCGTCGGCATGGTCGCCGTCCAGCTGATCTCGACCTACGTCGTTCCCGACACCCCGAAGTCGGCCATCACGCCCGTCTCCGACCTGCAGTTCTGGTTCGGCTACCTGCTGCCGCTGGGCCGCGTCCTCGAGTTCGCCCTCGGCATCCTGCTCGCCCGCGTCGTCCTGGCCGGACTCTGGCCGCGGCGCGTCGGCTTCGGCGCCGCCCTGGTCCTGACCGTCCTCGGCTACGCCGCCGCACTGGTCGCGCCCTTCCAGTACGGCTTCGTCGTCGCCACGATCATTCCGGTCGCCGCGCTCATCGGCGCCACCGCCCAGGCCGACGTGGACGACCGCGCGACCTTCCTGCGCAGCCGGCCCATGGTCTGGCTCGGCGAGGTGTCCTTCGGGTTCTACCTCGTCCAGGGCGTCACGATCTTCTACCTCCGCTCGCTGCTGGGCGAGAACACCTACAGCGTCCCGGTGGCCCTGCTGGTGATCGCAGGCTTCTTCGCGGCGTCGCTGCTGGGCGGCTGGCTCCTGTTCCGCTTCGTCGAGATGCCCGCCATGCGCCGCTTCGGCCGCGCCAGGCCCCGTCAGCAGCCCGCCCCGGCCCCGGCCCCGTCCCCCGCCCCGGCCCATGGGCCGTCCGGCGACCGGACCCCGGTCACCGCGGCCGCCCGCGACTGACCCGCGACCCCACCCTCCGCCCCTACTGCTCCCCGCCCGCGTCGGCATCCGCCGACGCGGGCTTCGGGCTGTCGTGCCCTGGTGCCGCCGCCGGACCGGCGGTCAGGCTCGAGAGCATGCGCAGCGCCGCGTCGGAGGGCGAGGACGCGGGGGCGCTGTAGAGCAGCATCCGGTGGTTGGTGCCGTCGGTGAGGTGCAGGTTCTCGAAATCGAGGGTGAGCGGGCCCACCACCGGGTGGTGCAGGTTCTTGGTGCCGACGGTGCAGTCCCGTACGGGGTGCTTGGACCACAGCGAGGCGAAGTCCGGGCTCTGCAGCATCAGCGAGCCGATCAGCTCGGCGAGTGCCCGGTCCTGCGGATTGCGTCCGGCGACCAGGCGCAGGGCCGCGAGGGCGACCCGGGCCTCGCTCTTCCAGTCCGTGTAGAGCTCTCGGGTGTGCGGGTCGAGGAACAGCATCCGCGTGAGGTTCGGGCGTACGGCCGGATCGTCCGGGCTCTCGAGGTCCACATGCCCGGCGAGCAGGGCGTGGCCCAGCGGGTTCCAGGCCAGTACGTTGTTGCGGCCGTCCAGGACGACGGCCGGGACCTGCGGCATCGCGGCGATCAGCCGGCGCGTGGTGGCGCGGGCGTACTCGGGACGCGGCGACGCGGCCCGCTTGGCGCGCGGCGGCCGGGCGAGGTTCAGCAGGTGCGCGTGCTCGTCCGGGGTCAGGCGCAGGGCGCGGGCCAGGGCGTCCAGGACGCTGTCCGAGGCGTTCGTGCTCTGCCCCTGCTCCAGGTGCGTGTAGTACGTGATGCTCACGCCCGCCAGCAGGGCGAGCTCCTCACGCCGCAGCCCGGGCACGCGCCGGCGGGTGCCGTGGGTGGGGAGCCCGACGTCCTCGGGCTGGAGCTGGGCGCGACGAGTGCGAAGGAACTCGCCCAGGGCAGTCGGTGTGTCCATGCGTTCCAGTGTGCCGGGGGAGGGAGCCGAACGGTGCCCGTGAAGGTGGCCCTGGGAGTGCTAGCTTGCCCGGCGCCAGCACAACCAGGGGGCTGGGTAACCCCCGCCGACCGGTCCAGAGTCGATGACGCAACAGCTCGTTGCGTGATCGAGAGGATGTGGGTCGCGATGTCGGTTGTCGAGGATGCGCGGGTCGATACGGGGACCGGGGGGCCTGTTCGTCTGGATGGGCGTCTGAGGTTGGTTCTGGTGGTGCTGCTGGTGGCGCAGTTCATGCTGGCGGTTGATTTCTCGATTTTGAATGTGGCGTTGCCGGTGATCGGTGACGGGCTTGGTTTCTCGTTGTCGAATCTGCAGTGGATCGCGACGTCGTTCGCGTTGTGTGCTGCGGGTTTCACGTTGTTGTTCGGGCGGGTTGCTGATCTGTTCGGCCGGCGTCGGTTGTTCCTGGTGGGTCTGGGGGTGCTGGGTCTGTCGTCGTTGGCGGGTGGTCTGGCGACGAGTCCGGAGATGTTGTTGGTCGCTCGTGTCTTTCAGGGGCTTGCGACGGCTGCGGTGACTCCGGCGGGTCTGTCTCTGTTGACGACGTCGTTTCCGGAGGGTCCGCTGCGTCAGAAGGCGCTGGGTCTGAATGGTGCGTTGATGTCGGCGGGTTTCACGACGGGCGCCATTTTGGGTGGTGTTCTGACGGATCTGCTGTCGTGGCGGTGGGCGTTCTTCATCAATGTGCCGGTGGCGCTTGCGGTGTTGTTCGTTGCTCCTGCGGTGATCAAGGAGTCGCGTCCGTCGGTGCGTCCGAAGTTGGATCTGCCGGGTGCGACGGCGGTGACGTTGGGTCTGCTCGCTCTGATTTACGGTTTGACGCAGGCGGGTGAGCACGGTTGGGGTTCGGGTGGTGCGTTGGGTTGGCTGGCGGCGGGTGTGGTGCTGCTGGTGGCGTTCTATGTGATCGAGTCGAAGAGTGCGTCGCCGTTGGTTCCGGTGTCGGTGTTGAAGAAGAAGACCGTGGCGTGGGGCAATATCGCGGGTCTGGTCGCGTTTTTGACGGAGACGAGTCTGGTCTTCCTGATGACGCTTTATCTTCAGGAGGTTCTGGATTTTTCGCCGCTGACGGCGGGTCTGTCGTTCGGTGTGCTGGGTGTCGGCACGGTGATCGGTGGTTCGATTGCTCCGAGGGTGATCGCGGCGACGAGTACGCGCACGACTTTGATCGTGGGTGGTGTCCTTCAGGCGGTCGCGACGTTGGGTCTGATCGGGCTGGGTGAGACCTCGTCGAGTATGTGGCTGCTGCTGGTCGCGACGTTCGCGGGTGGTGTGGGGAACATGTTGGTGATCGTCGGTTTCATGGTGACGGCGACGACGGGTCTGCCGGATCACGAGCAGGGTATGGCGACGGGTCTGGCGACGATGACGCAGCAGATCGGTATCACGATGGGCACGCCGATCATGTCGGCGATCGCGGCGGCCAACACCGATATCCATGCCGGGATCACGACCGCGGTCATCGTGAACACCGCGATCGTCGTCATCGGCACCCTCACCACCGCCCTCTTCCTGCGCACCAAGCGGTCCCGCTGACGAAGTGCGCGCCTCCACTAAGGCAACTCCGCCTTGTGACAGTCCTGTCCCGGCCGCGAACGTTGGCCCCGGGCCCGGCGCGAGCGCCGGCTACCGATGGAAAGGAACCCCGATGGCCACACCCACCGTCGTCAGCTGGGAGCAGGTGTCCGTACCCACCGCGGCCGGGCCACTCGCCGCCCGGGCGTACCGGCCGGGCACCGGGTCACCGCAGGGCTGGCTGGTGTGGGCCCACGGGGGCAGCTGGCGCGCCGGATCCGCCCAGGACTGGCACGGCGCCACCGCCGAACTCGCCCAGTACTCCGGCTTCGGTGTGCTGAGCGTGGACTACCGGCTCGCCCCCGACGTACGGCACCCGGCCATGGTCGAGGACGTCCTGTCCGCCCTGACCTGGGCCGCGGAGCAGGACCGGCCCGCCGCAGCCCCGCCCGTCCTGGCCGTCGGCGGGGACAGCGCCGGCGGCACCCTCGCCGCCTGCGCCGCCCTGGTCTGCCGCGACCGCGGGGTGCCGCTGGCCGCGCAGGTCCTGGCGTACCCGCCGCTGGACCCCGAGTGCGCGGCAGCCTCGTACCGCCGCTTCCCCGACCTGTTCCCCACCGCCTCCTACCTGCGGGCGGCCTGGCAGGACTACCGGCTTGCGGGCCGGCCGGTCGCCTCGGACGGTACGCGGCTCCACAGCACCCCCTTCGAAGCCGCCGACCTGCGTGGACTCGCACCGGCCGTCCTGGCCACCGGCGACCTCGATCCCGTCGGCGACGACGTGCACCGCTACGGGCACCTGCTGCGGGAGGCCGGAGTGGAGGTCACCCTGCGCGAGTTCCGGCAGACCGGTCACGGGGCCTTCCTGCAGGCCGGCCGCGGCCCGGGCGGCGGGCAGCCGGCCGCGTCGATGCGCGGCTGGCTGGGCCGGGCCCTGCACTCCCTACTCCCTCGTTCACCCTTCAAGGAGCTGACATGACCACCGCCGACGTCCCCAACCTCGACGCCCTGCTACGTCACTTCGCCGATCTGCGCGACGGCATCCACGGCGGCGCCGCCTCCCGGCCCGACAAGGAGGAGCACTTCCGTACGGCCGCCCGCCTGCTGGACCCGTACGCCCGCCAGGCCCTCGGCGAGCTCAACGACGAACTCCTCCTCGGACAGGGCGTGATCGACGCCAGCGAGGTGCAACGCGCCGACGACGGCAGTCTCTTCCACGCATGGACCCTGTGGTGGGACGAGCAGTCGGCAGCCGACATCCCGCCCGTGACGCTGTACGCGCACTACGGAGCCTCCTTCCACCACCCCCACCTGCGCGGGGCGACCGTCTCCGAATGGCCGCTGAACGTCTTCGACGAGGCGCAGGCCGCCGCCGAACTGCCCACACTGCGCGCGATCGCCGCCGCCGACCTCCACAACCTGGTCTTCGAACGCGACTTCAGGATCGTGCCCGCGACGATGGCGGGCGCCACCGGCCTCCCCGCCCACCAGCACTGAAAGGCACCCCGCCATGACGAAGCTGCGACTGTCCGTACTGGACCAGACCCCGGTCGGCGAGGACCACACCCCGGACCAGGCGCTGCGCGCTTCCGTGGACCTCGCCCGAGCCGCGGAGGACCTCGGCTACACCCGCTACTGGGTCGCCGAACACCACGACTCGCCGGGCTTCGCGAGCAGCGCGCCGGAGATCCTCGCGGGCGCGCTGCTCGCCCGCACCTCGCGCATGCGGATCGGGACCGGCGGTGTGCTGCTGCCGCGCTACGAACCGGCCAAGGTGGCCGAGGTGTTCGGCGTACTGGCCTCCCTCCACCCGGGGCGCGTCGACCTCGGGATCGGCCGGGCCGGCGGCCCCGCCCGCGACTTCCCGCAGCGGCTCGCGGAACTGCGCGAGCTCCTGGGCGAGGGCGGGGTCGTGCCGCGGGCACCGGTCCCGCCGCGGATGTGGCTCCTGGGAGCGGGCCGCGAGTCGGCGCGGCTGGCCGGGCTGCTGGGAACGGAGTTCGCGTTCGGGCACTTCTTCTCCCCGGTCGGCGGTCAGCAGGCGTTCGAGGACTACCGCGCCCGGTTCCGCGCCTCCACCGGCGACCGGCCGGGCGGCGCCCTCGCGGTCCGCGTGGTGACGGCGGACAGCGCCGGCCGGGCGGAGGAACTGGCCCAGAGCATGCTGCTGTGGCGCGCCCGCAAGGACCTCGGCCAGGACGGCCCGCTGCCGTCGTACGAGACCACGCGCCGCCACCGCTGGACGGGAGCGGAGCTGGAACGGGCCAAGGTGCACCGCACGGCCCTCGTGTCCGGGGCGCCGGAGCAAGTCGGCCCGGTGCTGAGCGCCCTCGCCGCGAGCCACGGCGTGGACGAGCTGATCATCAACACGCTGACCTGCGATCCGGCCGACCGCCGGCGCTCGTACGAGATCCTGGCCGAGGCCTTCGCCCTCCCGGCGGCCCACCCGGAGCCCGCGGCGGTGGGGAGCGCATAGCCGTCCCTCTGGAGTTCCGCGGCCGGTTTGAGGCAGGGTCAGTGGCGTACCGATCATGAGGGGGAGAGCCGATGAAGCGGCATGTCGAGTTCGAGCGCCTGCACAACTTCCGGGATCTGGGCGGCTACCGGTCCGCCGACGGGCGGACCGTCCGGTGGGGGACCCTGTACCGGGCCGACTCGCTCGGCAAGTTGCGGGACGCCGACTGGGAGCGGTTCCTCGGGCTGGGAATCGGGACCGTGATCGACCTGCGGTATCCCTGGGAGATCGAGGCCAAGGGCCGGGTGCCCGAGGCGGAGCGGTTCCGCTACGTCAACCTGAGCATCGAGCACCGGCCCTACGACCAGGCCGAGATCGACCCGGACCTCGACCCCTGGCGCTACCTCGCGGACCGGTTCGCCGAGGTGACCGAGGACGGGGTCGAGGAGATCCGGCAGGCCCTGGAGGTGATCGCGCAGGCGCCCGGCCCCACCGTCTTCCACTGCACCTCGGGCAAGGACCGCACCGGGCTGATCGGGGCGTTCGTGCTGACCCTGCTCGGGGTGCAACGGGCCGACATCCTCGCCGACTTCGCGCTCACCGAGCTGGCCACCGAGCGGCTCGCCGCGGACTGGCGGGCCGCCCACCCGGACCGGGTCATGAGGTGGCCGAGCTACGGCCGCGCCCCGGCCGTGATCATGGAGCTGGTGCTCGCGGACCTGGAGGCCCGGTACGGATCCGTGCCGGGCTACCTCGCCGACCGGGTCAAGCTGTCGGAGCGGACCACGGAGCAGCTGCGGGCCCGCCTGCAGACCGGCGACGGCGAGGGCGCCCGTAGGACGTGAAGGCGCTCCGGTGGGGCCACCGGCACATCTCCTACCATCGGAACACGGGTGGGGGAGGGGGGTGCGTTCATGGCAGCGTACGTAGGGCGCCTGGAACGCTTCGTCGCCTGGGTGCTGCGGAACGCCGACGTCGTCGTGGCCCTGGGCATCGCGATGGCGGTCGGGCTCCTGGACATCTTCGGTGACGTCATCAGTGACGACGTCTCCTCCGGTGCCACCCTCGTCGTCCTCGGCCTGCTGGCGACCGGGTCCCTCGTGGAGCGGGTGCGCCGCCCCGCGAGCATCCAGGAGGCGATGAGCGGGACCCGGCAGGCCCTGGAAGACCTCGCGATGGTGCGTTCGCTGTCGGGCAACGAGGTCGGCGAGGCCCTGCGCAAAGCCCGCCAGCACACCAACCTCTGGTTTTCAAGGGCGGTACGGGCACCTACCTGCGGGCGGTCACGCTGCCCCTGTGCGTGAGCGCCGCAAAGGAGCAGCGCTCACAGCTCAACGTGAAGATCGACATCGTCAATCCGGCCGACGAGCGGGCCTGCGCCGCGTACGCCCGCTTCCGGCAGATGTTCGGCGGGCAGGGCCGGGGCGAGGACCTGTGGACCACCGACCGGGTCCGCCGGGAGTCCTACGCGACCGTCCTCGCCGCCTGCTGGTACCAGCGGCAGCTGACGACGCTGGAGATCAGCGTGCACCTGTCCGCCGCCGTCCCGACCCTGCGCTTCGACCTGTCCGAGACCTGCCTGATCATCACCCAGGACGACCGGTCCCGGGTGAACCTGCTGGTCGAGCGCGGACAACCGCTCTACGACTACTACGTGACCGAGCTGCACCAGAGCCGCGAGCAGGCCACCGTGCTCGACCTGCGCGTCGCCTCGCCGCTCGGCCAGGAGCCCACCGTCGACGAGGTGCGGACCCTCTTCGACGACCTGCGGCTGCCCCTGCCGCGCGTCTTCACCGACAGCGACATCGGCAAGGTCATCGAGAAGGCCCTGCACGCGGAGGACCCCTACAGGAGGTGATGCGCTCCGGCGCATGCCATGGACCCCGAGCTCGAAAGGACCCTGGTCATCCTGGAGGAAATCGCCTCCGGGACCCGGGAGTTGCGTGCCGTCCGTCACCCGCTCGGATTCCTCTGCCTGCCGCTGCTGAGAGAGGGCCCGCGCGGCGTATGCGTCCACCTCTTCGAGAGCGGCAACCGGGCCGAGCCCGACGCGTCACCGATGCATGCCCACAGCTGGGAACTGCGCAGCCGCGTGCTCTACGGCCGGGTCGCCAACCTGCCGGTCCGCACGAGCGCCGTGCGGGACGGCGAGGAGGGCGCGACCCACCGGGTCTTCGAGTCATCCACGGCTCCGTCATCGAATGGCTGGTGGCGCGGGAGGCCGCCCGCCAGCTCGCCCGGGGACAGCACGCCCTGCTCCTCGCGCGCCCGCTCAGCCAGCTCGCCGTCGAGTTCTTCTGCGATCTCGCCGACCACGAGCGGTGCGCCCGGTGGGTGCGAGAGGTCCTCGACGCACCGGGGCGCGCGGTCGGCGAGGCCGCCCGCGCCAACGCCGTCCGGATCTCCGACCGGCTCCGGGTGCCGGCCAACGCCGACCTGCGCGGCGCCCGGCTGGCCGGTGAGGACCTCTCGCACCGCGACTTCTCCGGGGTCGACCTCACCGACGCCGATCTGACGGACGCCCGGCTGATCGACGCCAACCTCTCCGGCGCACTGCTGCGGGGCACCCGGCTGACCGGCGCCCGCCTGGACCGGGCCGACCTGAGCCGGGCCGACCTCACCGACGCGAACCTCAGCCGGGCCCGGCTGACCCGGGCCGACCTGCGGGGCGCCCTGCTGACCGGCAGCCGCTGGCACCGGGCCGCGCTCATCGACGTGACGATGGACGACGAGGTGCGGTCGGCGCCCGAGCTGGGGACCGCCGCGATCGCCCCGGGGATGCCGGTGGACGCCGGTTTCCGGCCCTCCGCCGTCGGAGTCCCCTACGGATTCGGCATGCGCACCGGCCGGCTGCCCGAACCCATCGCGTACAGCGCCGACGGCGAACTCCTCGCGGTCGGCAGCGAGGACGGCTCGATCCTGGTCTGCGGCGCCGACGACGGCCGGGCGGTGCGCACCCTCCAGGGGCACGAAGGGCGGGTGTACGCCGTGAAGTTCCGGGCGGGAGTCATCGCCACCGGCGGCTCCGACGGCGCGGTGCGGCTCTGGGACCCGGTGACCGGCGCGTGCCGCCACCACCTGCGGGTCCACCCCGACGGGGTGTGGCCGGTCTCCTTCGATGCGGCCGGCACGCTGCTCGCCACGGGCGACCGCGAGGGCCTGGTCACGGTCTGGGACGTGGCCACCGGCGAACCCGTGCACCGGATGCCGGGCCACACCGCGCCCGTCTACACCGCGGTCCACGGCCCGAACGGCCTGCTGCTCACCGGGGACGCGAGCGCGAAGGTGCGGATCTGGGACATGGCCACCGGGTACTGCGTCCGGGAGATCGACGGCCACCAAGGGGCGGTGTACCGCGTCCGGTTCAGCCCCGACGGGACCCTCTTCGCCACCGCCGACCGGGGCGGGCCCGGGCAGGGCGGCACGGTGCGGATCTGGCGGACGGCCGACGCGCGGCTGCTGCACGAGTTCACCGGGCACACCGGCCGGATCTACGTCCTCGACTTCCACCCCGACGGGAACCTCCCTCCTGGGGTGTCTCGTGGAGAGGGCCTGCCGTGGAGCGGCGGCTGTGTTCACCACGCTAGGACCCACCCCGGATGTCGGCAATGTCATCCAACCCGCAGAAACCGACATACGGTGGGTCCATGGCAGAGCCGGACCCGGACCCGTACGCAGACACCGTGAACACCGTCGAACGGTTCATCGTCGTCGTCCTCTTCGACGGCGTGGACCTGCTGGACGTCACCGGACCGCCCGAGGTGTTCGCGCTGCTGAGCCGCGAGGTGGGCGACGCGACGGGCTACCGAGTGGCCCTGGCCGCCGAGACCATGGACCCCGTCACCACGTCCGCCGGGGTCCGGATCCTGCCCGACCTCACCTTCCGGGAGGTGGCGGGCCGGAGCATCGACACCCTGCTGGTGCCCGGCTCGGTCGAGATCGACGCCCGGGGCCGCGTCCGCGCCCTCGCCGACCCCGTCGTGGTCGACCGGGTGCGGACCCTCGCCGAGACGGCCCGGCGCGTCGCGTCCGTCTGCGTGGGCGCGCACATCCTCGCGGACGCCGGGCTGCTGGACGGCAGGCGCGCCACCACCCACTGGTCCACCGCCCGGCAACTCGCCGAGGAGCACCCCTCGATCGAGGTCGACGCGGACCCGATCTTCATCCGGGACCAGGAGGTGTGGACCGGCGCCGGAATCAGCGCCTGCCTCGACCTCTCGCTCGCACTCGTCGCCGACGACTTCGGCGAGGCCGTCGCGCTGCGCGTCGCCCGCCAGCTGGTGATGTACCTGAAACGGCCCAGTGGACAGAGCCAGTTCAGCGTCCCGCTCGAACCCGTCTCGACCACGCGGCGCATCGAGGACCTGCGCCACTACATCACGCGGAACCTCGCCGGGGAGCTGACCGTCGCCGACCTCGCCGAGCAGGCGCATGTCGGCGAGCGGCAGCTCACCCGGATCTTCAAGACGGAACTGGGCATGACCCCGGCCGCCTACATCGAATCGGCCCGCGTCGAAGTGGCGCGCAACCGGCTGGAGTCCACGGACGACACCCTCGAACGGGTGGCGACCGTCTGCGGCTTCCACACGACCGACACCCTCGTCCGCGCCTTCCGCCGCAGGCTCGACACGACACCGACGGAGTACCGCAGCCGCTTCCGGACGTCCCCCCGCCCGGCTCAGACGGTGGGGAAGGTCAGCAGCGCCACCGGAGTCGAGGTCGGCAGGGGCGAGCCGCCCGCCGGTTCGACGGTGATGCCCATACCCGACGCCGTGTCCACCGGGCCGTGAAGCAGGGTGGCCGCCGCCGGGGTGCCGGTGTCCATCAGGCCGGCCGAACGCATCCTGCCGCCGCCGTCGTTGTACCAGAGCTGGTACACCTTCCCGCTGGGCGGCGCCGGCATGCCGGAGGCCGCGAAGACGGCCTGGTTGCGGGAGGCCGAGACGACCACCGTGCCCACGGCGCCGCCCCGCAGGGGAGCGGTGGACACCCGGGCGTCGGCCGACGCGAGGACCGCGCCGACGGCATCGTTCGCGATACGGGCCCGCACCGCCTGCTCCCGGGCCTCCTGGGCCTGCTCGTACTGCGACACCGCCACGCCGCCGAGCGCGACGGCCGCCGCGAAACAGGCGGCCAGAGCCCAGTTCGGCGCCCGCCAGCGGGGCCGTACGTGCCCGCCGCGGGAGGCCTTCACCGTAGTGGGCGGTTCCTGGCGCACCGTGGCGATCCGGCGCATCACCTCGTCCCGCAGCGCGGGGCTCGGCGGCGCCGCGACGGCGAGCCCGAGGCGGGTGACGGTCTCGGAGAGCTCCCGGACCTCCTGCGCGCAGGACATGCAGTCGGCGAGATGACGCTCCACGGCGTCCCGCTCGGCCGGCTCCAGCGCGTCGAGCACGTACGCGCCCGTCAACGTGTGCAGATCCACGGAGTTCACACGCCCACCCCCAGGCAGTCACGGAGCCGGATGAGGCCGTCGCGCAGCCGTGTCTTGACGGTACCCAACGGCAGGGACAGCAATTCCGCGACCTCCCGGTAGGTCAGGCCGCGGTAGTACGCCAGAGTGACCGACTGGCGCTGGAGCTCGGTGAGGCCGCCCATGCAGCGCCGCACCTGCTCGCGCTCCAGCCGGCTCTCCACCTGCTCCACCACCTCGTCGTAGGCGGTGGTGTGCTCCAGCAGCGCCGCCCGCTTCTCGCGGTTGGACGCGGCCTGCGCGGAACGCACCCGGTCCACGGCCCGGCGGTGGGCGAGCGTCAGGACCCAGTTCATCACCGAACCCCGCGCGGGCTGGTAGCGGGCAGCGGTCCGCCAGAGCTCGACCAGGACTTCCTGGGCGACCTCCTCCGACTGGGCCGGGTCGCGCAGCACACTGCGTACGAGGCCGAGGACGGGGCCGGACACGGCCTCGAAGACGGCCGTGAAGGCCTGCTGATCACCGCGGGCCACCCGGCCCATCAGCTCCGGCAGGTCGGGAGCGGCCGACGGGTGTCGGCCGATGCGCACGTTCTCTCTCACCGGGGAGGTCCTCCAGGAGTTCTCGGTTGCACAGCTCATTCGGAGCCGCGGGCCTGCCGGACGGGTCTCGGCGGGCACGGATTTTCGACAGTCGGCGGCAGCGCTTCGGTGGCCTGTTCGAGGCTGCACCCGTTCGGGTGAGCGGGCCATCCGGATGACCGCGGGCGCCGAAGAGACGACGTGCTTCACCGATGGGTGAGCCCCGCAGACTCTGGAGAGATCATGAGCATTCACACCTTTCGTCGCGCCGCCCTCGCCGTGACCGCCGCGGTACTGCTTCCGCTGGCGCTGTCCGCCTGTTCGCAGGAGAGTACGAGCACGGAGGGTGCCGGCGCGCCCGATGCCGTGTCTTCCCCCACGCCGGTCGGCGACACCGGGGCGGCCGCGGGCGACCCGTTCGGCCCGGCGTGCGCCTCGGTCCCGAAGACCGGAGCGGGCTCCTTCACCGGGATGGCGCAGGACCCGGTGGCCACCGCCGCCTCGAACAACCCGGCGCTGTCCACCCTGGTCGCGGCCGTGAAGAAGGCCGGCCTGGTCGACACGCTGAACAACGCCCAGGACATCACGGTGTTCGCGCCGACCAACGACGCGTTCGCGAAGATCCCGAAGGCGGACCTGGACAAGGTCCTGGCCGACAAGGAGACCCTGACCAAGATCCTCACCTACCACGTGGTGGGCGAGCGGCTCACCCCGGAGCAGCTGGGTAGCGGCTCCTTCCAGACCCTCCAGAAGGGCATGGTCACCACCATGGGGTCGGGCGCGAACTATATGGTGAACAACTCCTCCAAGGTCGTCTGCGGCAACGTTCCCACCGCCAACGCCACCGTCTACATCGTCGACACGGTCCTCATGCCGAAGTAGCCGCGGTCCCGCACGATCAGCTGGTGGGCGACGGTCCGTGCATCCGGCCGGACCGCGTCCCCGGAAGAGTTCCGGGGGAACACCCGCGACGGCGGATCGGAGCGACTCGATGACGCAAGCACAAGGACCCTCGGCCCCGGGCATGGCCCCGGGCATGCGCTGCCTGGTCACCGGAGCCACCGGCTACATCGGCGGCCGGCTGGTACCCGAGCTCATCACCGCGGGCCACCGGGTGCGCTGCCTGGCACGCACCCCCGGGAAACTGCGCGACCACCCCTGGGCCGGGCAGGCGGAGATCGTCCGCGGCGATGTCACCGACGCCGAGTCCCTGGCCCCCGCCCTGCACGGCATCGACGTCGCCTACTACCTCGTGCACGCCCTCGGCACCGGTCGCGACTTCGAGCGCACCGACCGGCAGGCCGCGCGGAACTTCGCCGAGCAGGCCCGCGCCGCCGGCGTCCGCCGCATCGTCTACCTGGGCGGACTCACCCCGCGCGAGGTCCCGGAGGAGGACCTCTCGCCCCATCTGCGCTCCCGCGCCGAGGTCGGCCGCATCCTCCTGGACTCCGGAGTCCCCACCACGGTGCTCCGCGCCGCCGTGATCATCGGCTCCGGCTCGGCCTCCTTCGAGATGCTCCGCTACCTCACCGAGCGGCTGCCGGTGATGGTCACCCCCAGCTGGGTGCGCACCCGCATCCAGCCCATCGCCGTCCGCGACGTGCTGCGCTACCTGGTCGGCAGCGCCCGCATGCCCGCCACCGTCAGCCGCGCCTTCGACATCGGCGGCCCGGACGTCCTCACCTACCTCGACATGATGCGCCGCTACGCCCGCGTCGACGGGCTGCCCCAGCGGCTGATCTTCCCCGTGCCGGTCCTCACCCCGAGGCTCTCCAGCCACTGGGTCGGCCTGGTCACCCCGGTGCCCCGCTCCATCGCGCGCCCCCTCGCGGAGTCGCTCAAGTACGAGGTCGTCTGCGACGAGCACGACATCGCCACCTGGGTGCCCGACCCGCCCGGCACCCCCCTCGACTTCGACACGGCCCTCACCTACGCCCTCCAGAAGGTCCGCGACGCCCAGGTCCTCACCCGCTGGTCCTCGGCCTCCCTGCCCGGCGCACCGAGCGACCCCCTGCCCACCGACCCGGGCTGGGCCGGCGGCAGCCTCTACTCCGACGTGCGCGAACGCACCGTCGAGGCATCGCCGCAGGCCCTGTGGCAGGTCGTGGAGGGGATCGGCGGGGAGAACGGCTGGTACTCCTTCCCGCTCGCCTGGGCCGTCCGCGGCTGGCTCGACCGGCTCGTCGGCGGCGTCGGACTGCGCCGGGGCCGCCGGGACGCCGCACACCTGCGCGTCGGGGACTCCCTGGACTTCTGGCGGGTCGAGGAGATCGAACGCGGCCGGCTGCTCAGGCTCCGCGCCGAGATGCGGCTGCCCGGCCTCGCCTGGCTGGAGATGTCCGCCGAGCGGGACGAGAAGGGACGGACCCGTTACCGGCAGCGGGCGCTCTTCCACCCGCGGGGCCTGGCCGGCCACCTCTACTGGTGGAGCGTCTCCCCGTTCCACGCCGCGGTCTTCGGTGGAATGGCCCGCAACATCGCGCGCACGGCGGAGGCCGGCGATGATCGCCTCCCGGCTGCATCCGCCGCGGCCGCACGCGCCGAATGACAGGGCACGGCCAGCCCAGCGACCACCGCGCGGCACGTCGAGAGCCCGGTGGCCCGATGCCAGGAGCAGCACCATGAACGTCTCGGTCGTCCTGTACACCTCGGACCTCCGCGTCCACGACCACCCACCGCTGCGCGCCGCGCTGGGCACGGGCAACGAGACCGTTCCGCTCTTCGTCCGGGATCCCGCGGTGGACCGCGCGGGCTTCGCCGCGCCCAACCGGCTCGCCTTCCTCGCGGACTGCCTGGCCGGTCTCGACTCCGGGCTGCGCGAGCGCGGCGGCCGCCTCGTGGTGCGCTCGGGCGACCCCGTCGCCGAGGTGTGCGCCGTCGTACGGGAGGCCGATGCCGACGAGGTGCACATGGCGGCCGGCTGCAGCGCCTTCGCCCTGCGCCGCGAGCAGCGGCTGCGCAGCGCCCTGGAGGCCGACGGACGGCGCCTGTACGTCCATGACGGCGTCGTGACCGCCCTGCCCGCCGGCGCCGTGACACCGAGCGGATCCGACCACTTCGCCGTCTTCACCCCGTACTTCAGGCGCTGGTCGGGGGAGCGGCTGCGCGAGCCGCTCGCGCCGCCGCGGGAGGTCAGGGTGCCCGGGTCGATCCGCTCCGAGGCCCTGCCCTCCCGGGGAGCCGTGGCGTCGGTCTCCGAGGGCCTGGTCACCGGGGGCGAGCCGGAGGGCCGGCGGCGGCTCGCGAACTGGCTGGAGAAGTCCGCCGACGGCTACGAGGAGGGGCACGACGACCTCCCCGGCGACGCCACCTCACGGCTCTCCCCGTACATCCACTTCGGCGCGGTCTCGGCGGCCGAGGCCGTGCACCGGGCGCGGGCCCGGGGCGGGCCGGGCGCCGAGGCCTTCGTGCGGCAGCTGTGCTGGCGCGATTTCCAGTACCAGCTTCTCGCCGCCCGCCCGGGCGCCGCGGTCGAGGACTACCGGACCCGCTCCGACCGCTGGCGCCGCGGCAAGGCGGCCGACGCCGACCTGCTGGCCTGGAAGGAGGGCCGCACCGGCTATCCCGTCGTGGACGCGGCCATGCGGCAACTCGCCCACGAGGGCTGGATGCCGGGCCGGGGCCGGCTGCTCGTCGCGTCCCTCCTGACCAAGACGCTCTACATCGACTGGCGCGCCGGAGCCCGCCACTTCCTCGACCTGCTGGTCGACGGCGATGTCGCCAACAATCAGCTCAACTGGCAGTGGGTCGCCGGGACCGGTACCGACAGCCGCCCCAACCGGGTGCTCAACCCGGTGATCCAGGGCAAGCGCTACGACCCCGACGGCGCGTACGTGCGGCGCTGGGTGCCCGAACTCGCCGATGTGCAGGGCCCCTCGGTCCACGAGCCGTGGCGGCTGCCCGGTCTGGAACGGGCCCGGTACGACTACCCGGACCCCCTGGTCGGTCTCCCCGAGGGCCTGGCCCGCTTCCGGCAGGCCCGCGGCAAGGACGCCCCGTGACACGACCGGCTGTCGGTGCGTGGCGCCCGGTGCCAGACTGGACGGGTGTTCGCAGGAGGTACGGTCCGGGCCCGTCGTGTGTCCGCCGCCGTCGCCGCCCTCGCCGCGTCGTGCGCGCTGCTCGCCGGGGCGGGACCCGTGGCGGCCTCGGACGACGGGACGGACTCCCCGCGCCTGGTGGACGTCGGCGACGGTCGCCGCGTGCTGCTGGACTGCCGTGGATCCGGGTCCCCCACGGTCGTGCTCGTGTCCGGTACCGGGGGCGCGTCGGACGAGTGGACGCATGTCGCGGACTCCGCACGTCCGGCGGCCGACCTGAGGCCCGACCCGTCGGCGGTGCTCCCGACGCTCGCCCGGTCCACCCGGGTGTGCGCCTACGACCGCCCCGGCACGACCCGCCTCGACGGCACCCCGAACCGCTCGACGCCGGTCGATGGGCCCACCTCGGCGGCCGCGGGCGTACGGGACCTGCGGGCGGCGCTCGCCGCGGCCGGTGAGCGGCCGCCGTACGTGCTGGTCGGCGCCTCCTGGGGGGCGATGATCGCCTCGCTGTTCGCCCGGACCGAACCGGCGCGGACGGCCGGGATCGTGACCGTGGACGGCGCCTCCCCGTTCCTGAAGGACACCCTGACACCGGCCCAGTGGTCGGCGTGGATGGACAAGATCCGGGCCACGGACCCCCGCACGGGCCTCGAAGTACCCGACTACCCCGCCGCCGTACGGGAGATCCGCGCCGCCCCGGCCCCACCGGACGGCCTGCCCGCCGCCGTGCTCACCTCCGACCACCCGTGGGACCTCGCGGTCGGCGGCGGATCGACCTGGCCCGCCTGGCTGGCCGCCCAGCGGCGCCTGGCCGGGGACCTGCACGCCCGGCACATCACCGACACCGACAGCGGCCACGGCATCGCCGTCGAACAGCCGCAGCGCGTCGCCCGGGCGATACGCGACGTGGTCGAGCGGGCCCGCGCCGGTCAGCAGGGCTGAGGGGCCTCGGGTCAGGAGGGCTGAGGGGCCTCGGCCGCCGCCGCTCCCGCTCCTGCCGCCGCTCCCGCCCCCGCCGTCGTCGCGGTCTCGGACAGTCCGCGTAGCAGGGCCAGGGCCTCCCGGAGGCCGCCGGGACGCAGCATGCCCGGGGCCGGCGCGGGGCCCGCCCAGCCGGGGCCCGCCAGGAGGACCGTGGTCCGGGCCCGGGCCCCCTTGACCCCCCACGCGGTGTCCCCGATGTGCCGGGCCAGGGCGTGGTGCGCGGTGGAGCGGGCCTGGGCCCACAGCACGACCGCCGACGGGCCGATCCGGCGGACGGCCTGGACGAGCGCCTCGGGCGGCACGGCCGCCCCGAACATCCGGGCAGGCAGGCCCAGTTCGGCCAGACCTGCGGCCAGTGCCTCCAGCGGGAGCGTGTGCTGCTCGCCCGGAACGCACGCCAGCAGGACCGGGGGAGCGGCCGCCCGGGACCCGGACAGCGCGCCGATGCTCACGCGGCGCAGCGCCGTCGAGACGTGCCAGGACAGCAGGTGCTCGACCTCCACGTACTGGTCGCCGGAGGTCTCCCACTTGCGCCCCACGGCGTGCAGGGTCGGCACCATCACCTCCTCCCAGGTGGTGACCAGGCCGTACTCGCTGATCAGGGAGCCCAGTATCTCGTCCATGGTCGGTGAATCGAGGCGCACGGCCGCCCGGCCCAGCCCCCGGCACTCCTGGCGCACGTCCCCGAGCGGCAGGCCGTTCCCCGACCCCGGCTGACGGGCCGGCGCCGCGGGCAGGTCCGATGCGGGCACGGCCGACGCGGTGGCTCCCGACCCGGTCCGGGCGGCGCGCGCCGCCTCGGCTGGGGGCACCCCCGACGCGGTCAGCCGGCACATCTCCTGCAGCACGGCGATGTCCCCGGGGGTCCACCGCCGGTGCCTGCCGTCCTCGCGGGCGGCGGGCCCGATCCCGTACCGCCGGTCCCAGGAACGCAGTGTCGTGGGGGCGACCCCCAGCCTGCGTGCCACGGCCCCGGTGGTGACACCGTGCACGGCCTCGGCGGGCCGCTCTGCGGACTCGTTCATGCATCCATCATGCGACGCACAACCGATGCGAGTGGAATCGATGCACCTGCGGGTCGGAATCTGGACGGGCACCGGTCCCCGCCCGAGGAGCAGCCGCCATGACCGCACAGAGCGTCACCGTCCGGCCGTCGCCCGCAGCCGCGGAGCAGCTGCCGGACCGCGAGGTCGCCGAGGGTTTCGTACGCGGCGACGAGCGGTGCCTGAGCGCCGCGTACCGCCGCTGGGGCCGGCTCGTCCACACCCTGGCGGCCCGCACTCTCGGCGACTCCAGGGAGGCGGAGGACATCAGCCAGCAGGTCTTCCTGGCCGCCTGGCAGGGCCGTGCCGGGTACCGGCCGGAGCGCGGACCGTTCCCCGGCTGGCTGGTCGGGATCACCCGGCGGAAGATCGCCGACGCGCTCACGGCCCGTACCCGGCGCCACGACCTGGTCGCCGCGGCCGGCGCCGCCCTGCCTCCCGCGGGCGAGCCGGTGCCCGGCCCCGAAACCGCCCTGGACCGGCTGCTCATCACCGGCGAGCTGGCGAAACTGCCTCCTGCACAGCGGGAGGTGCTGGCCATGGCCTTCTACGCGGACCTGACCCAGACCCAGATCGCCGAGCGCACCGGACTGCCGCTCGGCACCGTCAAGAGCCACGCCCGCCGGGGGCTGCACCGGATGCGCCACTGTCTCGGCGGCGAGGCACCCGGCGGCGGCGGATCCGGCGGAGCGGGCGATGTCGCGGTGGCGGAAGCGACCGGCACCGCGAGGCCGCCGGAACAAGATTCCCATCCGCGGGCCGTCCGGCACCGAAGTACCCGTGAAACGCCCGGCACCGGCCGTGCGGAGCAGGCGAGCGCGAGGGGTTGAGTGACGTGGACCGGCGGAGAATCGCTGTGGTGGGTGGGGGCGTGGCGGGCTTGACGGCCGCCCATGTGCTGCAACGCGCGTACGACGTGGTGCTGTACGAGGCGGACGACCGCCTGGGCGGCCATGCCCACACCCATGAACTACCCACCCGGGACGCCGGCACCGTCCACGTGGACAGCGGATTCATCGTGCACAACGAGCACACCTACCCGCATCTGCTGCGGCTCTTCGGCGAACTGGGCGTCACCACCCAGGAATCCGAGATGAGCATGTCCGTACGCTGCGACGGCTGCGGACTGGAGTACGCGGGCGCCCGGGGCGCGGCCGGCCTGCTCGGCGGCGGCAACCTGCTGCGCGGCCGCCACCTGCGGATGCTCGCCGACGTGCCGCGCTTCCACCGCGCCGCCCGGCGGCTGCTCGACTCGCAGGAGGACAGCGGGCAGACCCTGGGGGAGTTCCTGGACCTGCACCGCTTCTCCCCGTACTTCATCGGCCACTTCGCCATCCCGCTCGTCGCGGCCGTCTGGTCGTGCGCCCCGGACACGGCTCTCGAGTACCCCGCCCGCTACCTCTTCCGCTTCCTGGCCCACCACGGACTGCTGTCCGTCAAGGGATCCCCGAAGTGGCGTACCGTCACCGGCGGTTCGGCGAGCTACGTGGCCAGGGCGGCCAAGAACCTCACCGCCGTCCGCACCTCGACCCCGGTCCGGGCCGTCGTGCGCGCCGCCGACCACGCCCGCGTGCTCACCCCCGACGGCGACTCGACCCCGTACGCGGCGGTGGTCATCGCCGTCCACCCCGACCAGGCGCTGCGCCTGCTCGCCGACCCGACCGAGGACGAGGTCCGGATCCTCGGGGCGTTCACCTACTCCCGCAACCCCACCGTGCTGCACCGTGACACCTCACTGCTGCCCCGCTCCCCGCACGCGCGCGCCTCGTGGAACTACTGGCTCCCGTCCTGCACCGCCCGGCCCGAGAGCGTCCAGGTCAGCTACGACATGAACCGGCTCCAGCAGCTGCCGACCGCCGACCCGCACATCGTCACCCTCAACCCCCGCGGCCGGGTCGACCCCTTCGACGTGATCGCCCGCATGGTCTACGAACACCCCGTCTACACACCGCAGTCCGTCGCCGCACAGCAGGAACTGCCCCGGCTGAACACCTCCGTGACCGCCTACGCCGGCGCCTACCACGGCTGGGGCTTCCACGAGGACGGCTGCCGCTCCGGCGTCGCCGCGGCCGAGGCCCTGGGGGTGACGTGGTGAACGGCACCTCGGTGCGGCAGCCGCCGCCCCGCGTACCGGCCCTCTACGAGTGCACGGTGTCCCACGCCCGCACCACCCCGGTCCGCCACGCCTTCCGCCGGAGCACCTACCTGTGGCTCATCGACATCGACGACCCGCCCCGCATACCCCGGGTGCTGCGCCCGCTGGCCCGCTTCGACGCCCGCGACCACTTCGGCGGCCGGGCCCCCACACTGCGCGCCGGCCTGCAGGCCCAGCTGTCCGCGCACGGGGTGGAGAACGCGGACGGGCGCGTCCTGATGCTCGCCCACGCCCGGGTCCTCGGCCATGTCTTCAACCCGCTCACCCTCTACTGGTGCCACGACCGCGCCGGGACCCCGGTCTGCGTCGTCGCCGAGGTCCACAACACCTACGGCGAGCGCCACTGCTACCTGCTGCGCCCCGGCTCCGACGGACTGGCCGAGGTCCCCAAGGACTTCTACGTCTCGCCGTTCTTCGCGGTCGAGGGCTTCTACCGGATGCGGCTGCCCGTCCCCGGCGACCGCCTCGACCTGACCGTGCAACTGCGCCACGAGGACGGGACCTGCCCCTTCACCGCGACCGTACGGGGCCGCCACCGCCCGGCCGGCGCGCGCGCCCTGCTGGGCGCGGCCCTGCGCCATCCGTGGTCCACGGCCCGGGTATCCGCCGGCATCCGGTTCCACGGCATCCTCCTCTTCCTCCGCGGACTCCCGGTCCGCCCCCGTCCCGTTCACCCCCCGCAGGAAGGCACCCTGTGACCGTCTCGTTCTCCCCGGCCCCCACGGACGCGCTCGCACCCGTCGACCCGGCCCGCTGGCCCGACGTGGCCCGGCTGCCGCGCGCCTCGGCCCTGCGTACCGCGGTCGCCGAGCGGATCATCGGCCGCGCCCTCGCCCGGCTCCCGATCCGGGTGCGGCGCGGGGACGGGGACGGGGAGCGGCCCGTGCCCAGGGTTCCCCGGCAGGCCGAAGCGCTGCCCACCCTCGTCCTCCACGACCCCGAGGCCTTCTACCGCCGCATCGGCGCGGACGGCCTGATCGGCTTCGGCGAGTCGTACATGGCCGGGGAATGGGACAGCGACGACCTGGTCGGCGCCCTGACCGTACTCGCCGTCCACGTGGACGACCTGGTGCCGGCGCCGCTGCGCGCGCTGCGCGAGGCATGGGTGCGCAGGCGACCCGAGCAGCAGCGCAACACCCCCGAGGGCGCGCGGGAGAACATCCACCGCCACTACGACCTGTCCAACGAGCTGTTCGCGCTGTTCCTGGACCGGAGCATGAGCTACTCCGCGGCGGTCTTCGCCGCCTTTCCCGCCTCGCCCGCGACCTTCCCCGCCGCCCAGCACCGCAAGATCGACCGGCTCCTCGACCTCGCGGACGTCGGACCGGGCACCCGGGTGCTGGAGATCGGCACAGGCTGGGGCGAGCTGGCGATCCGGGCCGCCTCCCGGGGCGCCCAGGTGCTGACCGTGACGCTGTCCGCCGAGCAGCGAGACCTGGCCCGGGAGCGCATCGCCGAGGCCGGCCTCGGCGACCGGGTCACCGTCGAACTGCGCGACTACCGGCAGGTCGAGGGCTCCTTCGACGCCGTCGTCAGCGTGGAGATGGTCGAAGCGGTCGGCGCCGAGTACTGGCCCGCCTACTTCGCCGCCCTGCGCCGGCTGCTCGCCCCCGGCGGCCGCGTCGCCCTCCAGGCCATCACGATGCCGCACGAGCGGATGCTCCGTACCGCCCGCACACACACCTGGATCAGCAAGTACGTCTTTCCCGGCGGGCTCATCCCCTCCCGCGAGGCGATCGCCCGCGAGAGCGCCGCGGCAGGGCTGAGCACCGTGTCGGACACCGGCTTCGGCGATCACTACGCGGAGACGCTGAGGCTGTGGCGCGAGGAGTTCGAGCGCCGGGCCGAGGCCGTCGAGGGCCTCGGCTTCGACCGCACCTTCCGCCGCATGTGGGAGCTCTACCTCGGCTACTCCGAGGCCGGATTCCGCTCGCGCTACCTGGACGTGCGCCAACTGCTGCTCACCGCGGACCCCGGGCCGCGGGAGCCCCGATGACCCTCGACTGGGGCGCGCTGTCCCTCAACCTGGCCGTCGCCGCCGGCGCCGCGCTCACCGTCATGCTGGTGACCTTCGCCGTCGCCGCCGTCCGGGGCCTGCACCGGATCGTCGACATCGCCTGGGGAGTCGCCTTCGCGGCGGTGGCGCTCACGAGCTGGCTGCTGTCGGCGGGGTACGGCGACGACGGCCGACGGCTCGCGGTCGCCGCCGCGACCGCCGTGTGGGGGCTGCGCCTCGCCCTCCACATCGCCGCCCGCGGCCGGGGCCACGGCGAGGACCCGCGCTACGCCCGGATGCTCGCCCGGGCGCCCGGCAGCCCCCGCCTCTACGCCCTGCGCAAGGTCTACCTCCTCCAGGGCGCGCTGGTCTGGCTCGTCTCGCTGCCCGTGCAGGCGGCCTCGTACGTGCCCGTGCCCCTCGGGCCGCTCGCCGCCGCGGGCCTGCTGCTGTGGGCCGCCGGACTGCTCTTCGAAGCGGTCGGCGACTTCCAGCTCGCCCGCTTCAAGGAACGCCCCGGGCACCGCGGGACGATCATGGACCGCGGTCTGTGGAGCTGGACGCGCCACCCCAACTACTTCGGCGACTTCCTCGTCTGGTGGGGTCTGTACCTGCTGGCCTGCGCCACCTGGCAGACTGCGGCACTCACGCTGGTCTCACCGCTGGTGATGAGCGCGCTGCTGATCTGGGGCAGCGGCAAGAGACTGCTGGAGGCGCACATGGCGGACCGGCCCGGGTACGCCGCCTACGCGGCCCGCACCAGCGGGTTCTTCCCGCGCCCGCCGCGCCGCACGCCCAGGGAGGCCCGGTGACGGCCGAAACGGAGCGCGGCGCGGCGAGAGCGGGCGAGGGTCCGGCGCTCGTGGTCCGCACGGCCCCCGGGACACCCACCGCCGCGGTCCTGCTCCTGCACGGTGGGCGCGAGGACGGTCCGGAGCCCCCGCCCCGGCTGAACCTGCCCGCGCTGCGGATGCGCCCCTTCGCCGCCGCCGTCGTCCGAGCCACCCGAGGACGCGGCGTCCTGGTGGCGGAGGTGCGCTACCGCCACCGCGGCTGGAACGGGCCCCGCTGCGACGCCGCGCGGGACGCCGAGACGGCGCTCGACCGGCTGCGCGGGATCGCCGGGGACGTGCCGGTGGTCCTCGTCGGCCATTCGATGGGCGGCCGGGCGGCGCTGCGGGCGGCCGGCGCACCCCTGGTCCACGGCGTGGTGGCCCTGGCCCCCTGGTGCCCGCCGGACGAGCCGGTGGACCACCTCGCGGGCCGCAGGCTCTACCTGCTGCACGACGAGGCGGACCGGGTCACCTCGGCCGCCGGCTCCTGGGAGTTCGTCCGCCGCTCCCGGCTCGCGGGCGCCGACGCCACCGGCATCCCGATGCCCACGGGCGGCCACGCGATGCTCCGCGGCGCGAGCGCCTGGCACCGGCGTACCGCGGCGATCGTCACCGGCCTGGTCACGCGGGACTGACCCCCCGACCGACCGCCCCCCGACCGACCGACCGCCCCCCCCGACCGACCGACCGGCCGGCCGGCCGCCGTGCCGTCGCCGGGAGCACCTTTCAAGCCGACCTGTGGTGCTACGTCGGCCAAGCCCGTGAGCAGGCCGGTACGCGCCTATTTGACGTGCACCTGCTAGGGCAAAATGGCGGATGTCACGGGCGAAGCGGTACGGGAAGGTGTGGTCTTGGCGTTGCTGTCCTTACCAGTACGGCGCATGCGGGCACTACGGGGGACGAACGGGGTCGGATCGGGCCTGCAACGGGCCCAGTCCTTCATGATCGTGGCCACCCTGCTCTACCGGGCGAGCCACCTGACGGTCGGCGCCCTCGCCGTCGCCCGACGCGGCTCGGAACTGCCCCTGCAGTACGCGGGATTCGCCGCGGCCCTCGCGCTGAGCGCACTCACCTACGGGGCCGCCCTGCGGCGCGGCTGGTTCGACCCGCGGCACATCTGGGCGGACGTCCTGGTCACCGGCTGCGTACTGCCCCTGGCCCTCTGCGCCTGGGGCGGCCTGCGCGAGCCGCCCGCGATCGCCTGGGCCATGCTGCTCGGCGGGTCGGCGAGCGCCGTCGCCGCCATCTCCCTCGAACGGCTGCACGCCCTCACCGTGATCGCCCTCCTCGTGGTCACCCACTTCATCGGCTACCAGGCGGTCGGCGCGAGCCCCGCCGTGATTCTCGGCCATCTCAACTCGATCGTCTCCTCCGCCGTGATGACCTGGCTCTTCCGCTGGTACCTGCTCCGCCAGGGGCGCCTCCTCGACGAGGCCACCTCCCGCGCCGTGACCGCGGAGGCCCACAAGGCGCGCTACGCCGAGCGCCTGGAACACCACCGGGCCCTGCACGACACCGTCCTCGCCACCCTGACCACCCTGGCGTCCGGCTCCGTCGACGCCAACGCCCCCGAGGTGCGCCGGCGCTGCGCGCGCGAGGCCGCGTACCTGCGCAGGCTGATCCAGCAGACCGCCGAAGAGGTCCACCACCGGGAGATCGGCGCGGCCCTGGAGGAGGCGGTCTGCTCCGTCGAGAGCCTCCAGCTGCGGGTCACCGCCCAGTACCACGACCTGCCGAAGGTGCCGCCCGCGGTCGCCGCCGCCCTGGGCGACGCCGTGCGCGAGGCCCTGAACAACGTACGGCGCCACGCGGGCACCGGACACGCCTACCTCACCGCCACCAGGGACCCGGACGCCGGCGGCGGAGCCCTCGTCACCGTGGTCGACCGGGGTCCCGGATTCGACCCCGAGCGGTGCGAGCCCGGCCTCGGCCTGCGCGGCTCGGTCCACGGCCGGATGGCGGAGGTCGGGGGCCGGGCGACCGTGGACACCGCCCCCGGCGAGGGCGTACGGGTGGAGCTGAGATGGCCCGGGTGATCACCGTCTCGGTGGTCGACGACGACCGCATGCTCCTCGACGGACTGCGCGCCTGGCTGGCCGGCGTACCGGAGCTGCGGCTCGTGGCGACCGCCGCCACGGTCGGGGAGCTCCTCGGCGCGCCCGACGCCCAACTCCCGTACGGATTCGGCCGGTCCGGCTACGCCCCGCCCGACATCGTCCTCCTCGACCTCCTCCTGCGCGACGGCTCCGCCCCCACGGACAACATCCGCCGGCTGCTGCGCACCGGGAGCCGCGTCCTGATGATCAGCACGGTCCCGGACCGCAGCCGGATCCTCGAGGCCATCCGGGCGGGCGCCGACGGCTACCTGACCAAGGACCACGACCTGCCGACCCTGGTCGCCGCCATCAAGGACCTGGCATCGGGCCAGGGAGCCCTCTCCGCGGAGCTCGCCTTCGCCTGCGCCTACGACGACAGCCCCGCACGCCCCCGCCTCTCGCCCCGGGAACGCCAGATCCTGCTCGACTACGCCTCCGGGCTCACCCTGAAGTCCGCCGCCCGGCGCGCCGGCATCACGGTGCACACCGCCAAGGACTACCTGGACCGGGTCAAGGCCAAGTACCAGCAGGCGGGCCGCCCCACCTACACCAAGCTCGACCTGGCCAGGCGGGTACGGGAGGACAGTCTCGACGCGGGCTGACCCCCCGCACAAGCCCCCCAAACGGACGGCTACAGGGGGCAGGGGCAGTCTCCCTATCGTCATCCCCGGCGGCGCCTCGGAGGGCCCGCCGGAAAGGGGACGAGCCGGTGTCCATTTTCTGGCCGGCACTGCCGGAGGACTGTACCGTCGCGGGCCCGAACGGCAGCCGGCACCCGAAACGGGGCGAACTCATCGGCCGCGGCACCGAGATGGGGCAGATCATGCTCGCCCTGGCAGCCGCCCGGTCCGGGAACGGCGCGGCCCTCTTCGTCACCGGCGAGCCCGGAGTCGGCAAGAGCCGGCTCGCCACCGAGGCCCTCACCATGGCCGCCGAAACGAACATGGTCACCGTACGGGGCCGGGCCAGCGCGGTCGGCCCGCCCGTCCCCTACCGCCCACTGGTCGAGGCGCTGCTCCTGCTGGCCCGCGCCGGCCTGCTGCCCGAGCCGGACGAACTCGGCCGCTACGGACCGGTCCTGGCCCGACTGCTCGGCGGCGCCCGGGACGCCGACGCCGACGCGGCCTCGCACCTCGTGGTCGCCGAAACCATGCTGCGCCTGCTCGACATCGTCGGAGAGCGCCGCGGCTGCCTGCTCGTCCTCGACGACCTGCACGACGCCGACCCCGGCACCCTGGCGGTCGTCGAGTACCTCCTCGACAACATCGGGCAGCAGCCGGCCGTCCTGCTCCTCGTCACCGGGTGCGCCCCCTGCGAGGCGGCCGAGCTGACCACCCGGGCCCGCCGCCGGGGCGCCGCCGCCGTGCTCGAACTCGGCCCCCTCAGCCGCCCCGACGTCCACCTGCTCATCGCGGCCGAGCTGCGCATCCCCCCGGCCGAGGTCTGCCCCGACCTCCTCCACCGCGCGCTGGACGGCAGCGCCGGAATCCCCTTCGTCGTCAAGGAACTCGTCCACGACCTCGGCGGCCGCCCCGCCCCCCACGGCCCGCGGACCCCCTCCGTACCGCCCACCGTCGCGGACACAGTCCGACGCCAGGCCGAGCGGCTCGGCCCGCTCGGCGCGGAACTCCTCGGGACGGCCGCCCTGTTCGGCCGCCGCTTCGCACTGCCCGTGCTGGAGCGCGCGATCGGCCGCGACCACGCCGAGCTGTCCGCGGTGCTGCGGGCCGCGGTCGCCTCGTACCTGATCACCCCGGAGGGGCCGGGCACGCAGTGGTACACCTTCCGCTACCGGCTGGCGGCCGAAGCCCTGCTGGACGACCTCGGCCCGGGGGAGCGGGCCGCCCACCTGCGGCGTGCGGCGCGCGCGCTCGCCGACCTCCACCCCGGACTGCCCGGAGCCTGGTGCGAGCACGCCGCCCAGCTGCACGAGCGCGCCGGCGACTCCCCGGAGGCCATCCGCCTGTACTGCGAGGCGGCCGGCCGGGCGACGGGCGAGGGCACCGCGGACCGGGCGGTGGAGCTGCTCACCCGGGCCCACCGGCTCGTCGAGCCCGGCATCGCACCCGAACTGCACGCCACGGTGCTGGAGCGGCTGCTCGACGCCGTCGCCTGCTCGGCGCGCTTCGACCGGCTGCCCGTGCCCGCCGCCCTCCTGGACACGCTCGGCGGCGACGGCGGCGAGCACGACATACCCGCCCAGCGGCGGGCCGGGCTGCACGCCCGGCTGAGCGACCTCGCCACCCTGACGGGCCGCCCCGCGGAGGCCCTGTGGCACCTCGACATCGCCCGCGCACTGCTCGGCAGCCACCCCGCCGACCAGTACGCCGCCCTCGTGGACCTCTGCGCCGTGCACGTGGAACTGAGCCGGCTCGCCCCCGACCGGCTGCGCACCGCCACCCGCTACGCCCACCGCGCCCTGGAGGCCGCCCAGCGCGCCGACCTGCCGGACGTGGCGTGCCGGGCCCTGCTGCTGCTCGGCCAACTGGCCCGGGAACAGGACGAGCCGACGGCCGCGGCCCAGTTCCGGCGCGCCCGCGCCATCGCCCTCGCACGCGGGTTACCCGTCCCGCGCATGGCCGCCGACGTCCACCTGGCCACCGTCGCCGCGAGCCATGACGGCCGGCCCACCCGGATCGAGGAGGCCCGGCAGGAGGCCCTGCGCATGGGACTGCTGCCACTGGCCCACGAAACCGGCTTCGCCCTCGCGATGGACCGCATCCGGCGCGGCCGCTTCGACGAGGCCCGCGACCGGATCCGCGTGGCCGCGGCCGACGCCTCACGGCTGGGACTGGGCCGCCCGCTGGCCATGCTGCGGCTCGCCGAGGCCGTACGGTACGCGCACCAGGGCCGCCGCGCCGAGATGCGCGGGGCGCTGGAGCGGCTGGCCCCGCTGCTGGACGCGGCGCCCGGCGTGCGCGCGATGTCGTACGGGCTGGCTCGGGCGTTCTGCTCGCTGCTGGAGGAGCGGCCCGAGGCGGCCGGGCAGGAGTTCGCGCAGGCCCTCGCCTACGACGCCGAGAACCCCGCGATCGGCGGGTTCGGCAAGCACGGCATCGTCCTGCTGCTCGGCGTGCTCGACCGACGCATGGGCCGGCGCCACCACACCGAGGTCACGCGGGCGAGCGTCAGCGGCACCCGCTGGAACCACCAGTTCGCGGGCCTGGCGCACGCGGTGCTGCTCGGACGCGAGGGCCGCCCCGACGAGGCGACGGCCACGGCGGGCAAGGCACTGGAGGCGGCCGAACTCTTCCCCATGGCCCGCCGGCTGTCCCTGCGCCTGGTGGCGCAGTCGGCGTACGAAGACGGCTGGGGCACGCCCGTCGAGTGGCTGCGCGAGTCGGAGGAGTACTTCCACGACGCCGGCCTCCAGGCGGTCGCCGGAGCCTCCCGGGCCCTGCTGCGCGGGATGGGCGCGTCCGTCCGGCAGCGGCGCACGGGCACCGAGCTGGTCCCGCCGGACCTGCGCCGGTGCGGGATCACCGTCCGCGAGTTCGAGGTGGCCCGGCTGGTCGCCGAACGGATCAGCAACAAGGACATCGCCGGCCGGCTGCACATCTCGCTGCGCACCGTCGAGAAGCATGTGGCGAGCCTCCTGCAGAAGACCGGCCACCCGAACCGGACAGCCTTCGCCACCGCCGCCCGCGACCTGGTCCGCCCATAGGCATGCGCCTGGGAGAGGCGGGCCGACGGGTGTCGGGCCGCCCGGGTCACCCCCCGGTGGACGGCGCCGAGGACCGCCGAGGGCTGCGGCCGTCGGGAACCGCCGGCCCGTGCGGGGGCGCGCCGAGCCCTCGCACGGACCGGCGGGTCAGTCCGGGTTCTGCGGCTCGTGCGGAGAACCCTGGCAGTTGCTGTTGCCGCTCGTCGGACTGACGGTGGCGGCAGCGCTCTGCGTGGTGCGGGCCTCCATGTGCTGAAGCCCCAGGTCGCTCATCCGGATCACCTCCTCGAAGGTCGAGCGCGCGGTCGCGCGGCTGATGTCGATGACGTGCCGGCCGATCGGCAGCTCCGACTCAACGCCATCCGCTCCACCCGCACATGGGCGGTGGCCCCGCATAATCTCCGCCCGCGCCCCCCACCGCAGTGCCGTCCCGCGGGCGTCGAAATGGTGGTGGTGCGCACGCTCCGGCCGGCGGCGTGCGGTGTGGTAGTGATCGGCGATGTCAGACCCGGTGGCTAGCCTCGGCGGTATGTCTGAGACCTTCGCGGGTGCGCCCGACGACGTGAACGCTCCGCTGCCCGACCAGCGGTGGACCGTGCAGTGGGCCGACGGGCCCGTGCCGGACCACCGGCGGCTGCGCTGCCTGACCGGCCACACCGGCCCGGTCCGGTCGGTGGCCACGGCGATCGTCGACGGCAGACCGGTGGTGGTCTCGGGCAGCCGGGACAACACCGTGCGTCTGTGGGACCTGGCGACGGGCGGGCAGCTCCATGCTCCGGTCACCGGTCGCACCGACCCGGTGTCCTCGATGACGGCCGAGGTCCTGTCCGTGGCGACCGCCGTGGCCGACGGCAGGCCGGTGGCCCTCACGCTGCACGGCGACGACTCGGTCCTTGTATGGGACCTGGCCACGGGCCGCGCGGCCGGTGAGTTCGTCAGGCTGGTGGAGAGCACGGCCCTGGACGGGCGCCCGGTCCTGCTCACCCTCGGGGCGGACGGCACCCTGGGCGTGTGGGACCTGGCCACGGGCGGCCGGGTCGGCGCCTTCCCGTCGGCGGCCGGCCTCGCGGTGCTGGAGGGCCGCCGGGTCGTCCTCACCGTCGACGACATCGACGTGGACCGGACGGTACGCGTGTGGGACCTGGGCACCGGCGAGCCGGTCACGACTCCCTCGGCCGTGGCCGTGGCCGACGGCGCGGACCTGACCGGCGTCCGGACCGCGACGGTCGTGCACGGACGCCTCGTCGCCGTCGGCTCGGACGGCGAGGACCCCCGCTTCATCGGCCCGCTGGCCCTCGCCCGCCAGAGCTGCGCCCTGGTACGCAGCCGGGCCCGGGAGACCGCGCTGCTGGACGGACGTACCGTCGCCCTCACCATCGGAGCGGAGGCGGACGGGGCCCTGCGCATCTGGGACCTGACGGACGACCGGCAGCGCGTGAACGGCATGCGCGTGATGCGGAGCATCGGTGCGGGTGCGGCGGCCCCGGTCCTCCCGCCCGGCCCGGAGCAGGCCGCGGACCTGTGGCACAGCGTCAGCGGCCGCGGCACCGGCACCGGCCCCGTCGGTGGCGACAGCGGAGATCCGGTCACCCTCACCGTCGAGCGGGACGGCACGGTGGTCGCACGCGACCGCGCCACCGGGAAGCCCGTGGGCCCGCCCCTGACCGGTCACACCGGCACGGTCCAGGACGTGGCCACCACGGTGCTGGACGGGCGCCCGGTTGCCGTCACCGCGGGCGCCGACCACACCCTCCGGACCTGGGACCTCACCCATGTCCACGGGGACGGCCCGCCCCGCACGGGGCACACCGCAACGGTCCGCGCGATCGCCACGGCCGTCCTCGCCGGGAGCCCGGTCGCCGTCACGGCAGGAGCCGACCAGGCCCTGCGCGTCTGGGATCTGGCCACCGGGCAGCAGGTCACGGCCCCCGTGACGGGCCTGGAGGGCCAGGTGACGGCCATGGCCACGGCGGTGGTCGACGGCCGGCCGCTGGTCGTCACCGCCGGGCCGGGCGACACGCTGCACCTGCTGGATCCCACGGGCGGGGGGCACCCCGGCGAGCCCCTGGCCAGCCATCACGGCCGGGTGCTGGCCCTGGCCACCGCGACCCTGGCCGGCCGGCCGGTCCTCGTCACGGCCGGCTCCGACCGCACCGCCGCAGTCTGGGACCTCGCGACCGGCCGACCGGTCGGCGAGCCGCTCACCGGCCACGCCGGCCGGGTGACCGCCGTGGCGACCGGGGAGTCGGCGGGGCGGCCCGTCGCGGTCACCGGCAGCTGGGACAAGACGGTACGGGTGTGGGACCTCGGCACCGGCCGGCAGATCGGCGAACCCCTCACCGGCCACACGGACTGGGTGACCTCGGTGGCCATCGTGCTGGTGGACGGTCGGCCCGCCGCGGTCAGCCGGAGCCGGGACAAAACGGTGTGCCTGTGGGACCTGGAGACCATGCGGCAGATCGGCGCCGCCGTGGAGACCGGTCACACGGATCCGAACGGCCCGATGGCCGTCACCGGCGGGGGCGCCGCGGGAGGCCCGCCGGTCGTGGCCATCGGCCAGGGACAGGCCGTGCGGTGCTGGAACCTCGTCACGGGGCGCGAAGCCGGGAACGAGTACGTCCTGCCGCTCGCGGTGGGCGCTCTGGCGGCCGCACCGGGCGGGCGGCTCGTGGTCGGCTTCGGCCCGGAGGTCGCGGTGCTGCGCCCGACGGCGGGGTGACTCAATCGGACCGTACCCCTCCGGTCGGTCGGGAGAATCTCAGGAGCAACAGGCGGTGATCGAACGTACGGCGGGCGGCGAGTGAATCCGCGCCCGTGGTACGGCCGTTCACCGATCCCCCCAGCACCGTGAGAGGTTCCACGATGACCACACACCGCGTCAGGCGCCACACCGCCCGCGCGTTGACCATGGCGGCGGCCGCCTGCGCCGTCGCGGCGGCGACCGTCCTTCCGGCAGCCGCCTCCGACCAGCCGACACGGCAGGCGCTCCTGGCGGACTGCGCCTCGGGCGAAGGCAAGTGCACGTTCAACTCGCCGCAGCTCGGGGAGGCGTACCTGGGTGAGTTCCGCCAGGTGTCGAACTCGCTCTTCAACTGCAGCACGTCCGACTCCACCCAGTCGATGACCTGGGACGACACGGTGGGCTCCACCGACTCGCTGGGCGTCTCCGTCACGGCGGGAGGCAAGATAGCCGGGATCGTCGACCTGAGCGTAACGGCGAGTTACAGCCACAGTTGGTCGAGCAGCCGTTCGGAGAGCAGCTCGCTCAATATGACGGTGAAGCCGGGCGAGGTGGGCTGGATCTCGCGCGCCCAGGTGATGCAGAAGGTGTCCGGCACCTGGCAGACCCACTACGACAGCCCCAAGTGGGACCACTACTACTGGTTCTTCCAGGACACGATCACCAGCCCGGCCAAGAACGGCACGGACGGCAGGAGCAACGCGGTGGTGGTGAAGACCCGCAAGATGACCGCCGCGGAGAAGGGCTCCTGTACCGCCGGGGCCCGTCAGGGCCGCACGTTCGTCCAGCCCCGCTGACCCACCCCCGCCGCCCGGCCCGCTCCCGGGCCGGGCGGCGGGCGCAATCCGACCCGGCAGGCGCGTTCGCCCACCGGCGGTCGGGTGTCGTGGACCGGCTCCTGCACGCGCAGGCGCTGCTGCCCGACGGACTGCGCCCGCTGATCGTCGAGGGCTTCCGGCCGCCGGCCCTCCATCGGCGCACACACCCCGTGAGCGTGCGGGCCCGCCGCAGCGAGCCGTGCCCGGTTCGGGGGAGGGGCGCGCGGGCAGGCTGACGGGGTCGTTCGGCGCGGGGGGCCAGGCCGGCGGCGCGGCGGCTTCCGTCTCCGTACGGCGGACCGGCCATCCCCCCCCCGGCCGTCCGCGCGACCGAGGAGCGCCGGCCATGCCCGACGAGACACCGACATACGACGCGGTACCCGACCCGGCCCAGGAGGCCTTCGACCTGTGCGGCCGGCTCGTGGGCTCCGGCCGGTACGAGGAGGCCCTGGCAGCGGCCGACGAAGCCGCGCTGCTCTTACGTGGGCGCCCCGGCGGACCCGGTGGCCCGGGCGCGGCCGCCCTGCTCGCCTACGTCCTGGTGCTCCGCTGCGAGGCGCTGTCGAAGCCGGCCCGGTGGGAGGAGTGCCTGCGCACCGCCTCCGAGGCCGCGATCGACCTCGCCGGGGCGCTGGCCGCCGCCACGGAGTCGGTGGTCCTCCTGCGCGAGCTCGCGGCCTCGTGGAGGCCCGCGCCCTGGAGGACCGGCTGCGGGCGATGACCGCCACCGGGTGACGCGCGGGGGCGCCGCGCGGCGCTTTTAGCCGGTGTTTATGAGGGTGTCAAGTCCCGAGATTCCGGAACATGACCCGGGTGTGGCCCCCGGGGCTTACTTGTGGTGCGGGCCTCACCGGAAACAAAACGAGGCAGACGGAAGAGAAGGAAATCCTCTCCCAAGGATTCTTCTCCCCTCAATATCCGCACCGTCCCGGAAATCCGGGCGGGTCATATATCCCTTCATCGGTAGGAGAAAGCCATGAACCGCAAGATGAACACCAACAGCGTCCGTTCCACCCGCCGCGGCTTCCGTATCGCGACCCTGGCCGCCGCGGCAGCTGTCGTCACTGGTGGAGTCCTGCTTCCGGCGTCCATGGCCTCCGCGGCCCCCGTGGCCTCCCACGTGGCTACGGTCCTCCCGAACGCCGGAGGCGCCGGAGGTGACGGTGGCAAGGGCGGTACCGGCGGCCTCGTCGGTGGCGGCGGCGGCTCCGGTGGCTCCGGTGGCGGCAGCGTCAAGGGCACCGGCGGCAAGGGCGGCAACGGCGGTACCGGTGGAGACGGCCTCCTGCTCGGTGGCGCCGGTGGCGGCGGCGGCGGTGGCGGCGAGGGCCGGGTCGGTGGCGCCGGTGGCAACGGTGGCGACGGCGGCTTCGGCATCCTGCAGGGCGGCAACGCCGGTAGCGGTGGCGGGGGCGGCGACGGCTTCTTCAAGGGCGGCAAGGGCGGCAACGGCGGCAACGGCGGCTTCAGCTTCTTCAACGGAGGCAACGGCGGCAAGGCCGGAGACGGCGGCATCGGTGGCCTGATCGGTGGCCTCGGTGGCGACGGCGGCGCCGGTGGCGGCAGCCTCTTCTAAACCGTTCACCGCACTACCCGGCTCAACGGGTGGAGGCCTCCGGGCCTTCACCCTCCCCACCCCCTCCTCACCCTCCTTCACCCCCCACCTCGGTATTTGCGGAAACGGAGAACCTCGCCATGTTCACGAAGTCCTGGCAGCGTCCGATCATCCTGGTCACGGCCTCTCTGGCCCTCGTCACCGGTACGGCGTGCGCCGCGCAGGCGTCGCAGTCCCACACCCCCACGAACATCAGCGCCTCGGCCCCGGCCGACCAGCCCGAGCACTGTGTCGGCTTCGGCGCCGGCGGCAAGGGTGGAGAGGGCGGCAAGGGCGGCAGGGGCGGCGAGCCCGGTCAGCCCGGCGAGCCCGGCCAGCCCGGCGGAGTGGGCTGCCTCAAGTTCGGGGACCTGCCCGACAAGTCGAAGGCGGACCTGACGGTGGTGGACAAGGTACGCATCGTGCTCATCGTGCTGGCGTCCGACGACCAGGAGGAGACCACGAAGAAGGTCGCCGACAAGTACAAGATCTCGGACGAGCAGATCGACAAGTGGAAGAACTACTACGTCGACGGTGACTGGTTCGCCCTGATGGCGGACAACGTCCGTTCCTGATCGAGAACGCAGGCGCTCCACCACGGCGCCCCGGCCTGCAGAAGGCCGGGGCGCCCACGAATCCCGGGGAACAATCGGCCGGATACGGATCGGGCCGCTCGATACGCGCGGAAGGCGGGAGTTCGCAGCCGCGTCACGGAAAGAAATTCCTAGGCAAGGGAGAATCTCATGCGTATGCGGTCCACGAAGTTCCGTCTCGGTCTCATCATCTCGGCGACTCTGATCGGTGCGGGTGCCATGGCACCGGTCGCCACCGCCGCACCGGCGGCACCTGCGGCGCCGACCGGCCAGATGGCTCCCGCGTTCGCCGCCGGCGATTCCCATCCGGGCGGCGGCCGGTTCGACGGCAGGGCGGTGCTCAAGAGCATCAAGGTGGACAAGGGCAGTGTCCGCGTCGGTGACCGGGTCTGTGCGGGCAACTGCGCCGGAACGGTGAACGGCACCGCCGGCGGCAAGGGCGGCATCTGCGCCGGGCTGTGCGACGGCAGCGCCATGGGAGGCACCGGCACCACCGGTGTCCCGGGTGGCCAGGGCGGCAGCGGCGGCAAGGGCGGCATCTGCGCCGGTTCCTGCAAGGGAAGCGCCAACGGCGGTACGGGCGGCACCGGCGGGAACGCGCTGCCCGGCGGTGACGGCGGCAAGGGCGGCACCGGCGGCGAGGGCGGCCTCTGCCTCGGCTTCGGCTGCGGGGTCACCGGCGGCTTCGGCGGAGCCGGTGGGGCGGGCGGCTTCGACGACGACTGACCGCCATCGACCGCATTGCATGAGTACGGTGGCCGACCCCGACGGGGTCGGCCACCGTACTCATGTGCCGGGACCGGTCGGATCGGGCGCAGGGGTGGCCCGCTCGATAGACTTCCAGGTATGGAAGAGCGGCCCGCCGCGTCCGGCGGCGTCACACGGCCGGGTGAGCGGGGCGTCCGATGAGCGAGGTTTCCAACCTCAGCGTGTACGCGGGTCGTGCCTCGGGCCTCATCGGGAAGCAGATCGCGGGCTACCGGGTGGAGCGCATGATCGGCCGCGGCGGCATGGCCGTCGTCTACTGCGCGAAGGACCTGCGCCTGGACCGTACGGTGGCGCTCAAGCTCATCGCCCCGGAACGCGCGCGCGACGAGACCTTCCGGCGCCGCTTCACCCATGAATCGCGGGTGGCCGCGTCGATCGACCACCCGCACATCGTGCCCATCTTCGAAGCCGGTGAGACCGACGGCGTCCTCTACATCGCCATGCGCTACGTCTCCGGCCTGGACCTGCGCGCGCTGCTGGACCGGGAGGGTCCCCTGCCCGTTCCGACCGCGCTGCGCATCGCCGCCCAGGTGGCGTCCGCGCTGGACGCGGCCCATGACCACGACCTGGTGCACCGGGACGTCAAGCCCGGAAACATCCTGGTCGCCGCAGGCACCGACAGCGACCACCCCGAGCACATCTACCTCACGGACTTCGGGCTGACGAAGAAGTCGCTGGCGCTCACCGGTTTCACCACGGACGGGGAGTTCGTGGGCACGCTCGACTACATGGCGCCGGAACAGATCTCGGGCAGGCCGGTGGACGGCAGGTGCGACCTCTACAGCCTGGCGTGCGTCGTCTACGAGACCCTCGCCGGCGGGCCGCCCTTCCAGCGCGAGGAGGACGCGGCGCTGCTGTGGGCGCACCAGTACGACCCCCCGCCCCCGCTCACGGAAAAGCGGCCGGGGATTGCTCCCGCGGCCGCCGATGTGCTGACCAAGGCCCTGTCGAAGGTCCCCGAGGACCGCTACGGGTCCTGCCTCGAATTCGTCGCCGCGCTGCGTGTCGCGACGGGAGGCGGCATCGGCTTGAACGCCGATCCGCCTGCGCGGGAGGATTCCCGTACCCCCGGTGCTCCGGGGAATGCCGTGCCTCCGAAGGAGCCCCCGGTCTGGGCCCGGCCGGTCTTCTACGGCCCGGCCGACGGTCCGTAGACCGTACTGCTCGTACTGCTCGTACTGCTCGTGCTGCTCGTACGGCCAGTGGTGCCCGTACTGCCCGGCGGTCCGTCGACCGCCCCGCCCGCTACGGACGCTTCGTTTCCTGCCTTCGTCACAGACCCATGGAGATGGCCAGTCGGGTCATCTCGGCCGTGGTGTTGATGTTCAGCTTGGCGCGGATGCGGCGCAGGTAGGCGTCGACCGTGTGCTTCGAGAGCCCCATCTGGCGAGCCGTCTGCAGGTAGGTGCAGCCTGCGGCGATGTGTCGCAGTGCCTCCTGCTCGCGCGGGGCGAGGGTGGGGGCGGCGGTTTCGGTCTGCGGGGCGGTGAGGGTGAGACTCATGATTTCCTCCGACGGATCGGCCTGGTCATCACTGCTCACGTCCTCGGAAGCAGGGGACTCATTACCGAATGTCGGTGTTTGTCCCTGTTAAAGAGCTTGTAGGCGCGACTTCATGGAGGTGTCCGTCGACTGTCACAGGCACGTCACAGGGAACGTTTCAGTGCATACCGCCCCACCCCGTACGCGTTCTCAGTACCCGGTCAGGGACTGCTCGGCCCAGATGGTCTTGCCGATGGCCGCATGCCGGGTGCCCCAGCGCTGGGCGAGCTGGGCGACCAGCAGCAGACCCCGCCCGCCCTCGTCGAAGGTCCGGGCCCGCCGCATGTGCGGGGCGGTACTGCTCGCGTCGGAGACTTCGCAGATCAGGGTGCTGTTCTTCTCGTGGATCAACCGCAGCTGGATGGGCGGCAGGCCGTACCGGATGGCATTGGTGACCAGTTCGCTGACCAGGAGCTCGGTGACGAACGCGGCCTCCTCCAGCCCCCAGGTCGTCAGCTGGTCGGTGGTCTGCCGCCGGGCCGTGGAGACCACGGAGGGATCGGAGGGCAGGTCCCAGACGACGACCTGGTCGGCGTGCAGGCCCCGGGTCCGGGCGACGAGCAGGGCCACATCGTCGTCCGGGCGGTGCGTCAGCATGGCCGTCAGCACCCGGTCGCAGACCGCGTCCAAGGTGTCCGCCGGGCGCACGAGGGCCGCGAACATGCTGTCCAGCGCCTCGTCGATGTCGTGGTCGCGAGTCTGCAGCAAACCGTCGGTGTACAGGGCGAGGATGCTCCCCTCGGGCAGCTCGACCTCGATCGTCTCGAACGGCAGACCGCCCAGGCCCAGGGGCGGACCGGCCGGGACGTCGAGCAGGTACACCGAGCCCTCCGGGGAGACCACGGCGGGCGGCGGGTGCCCGGCCCGGGCCACCGTGCACCGGCGGATGACCGGGTCGTAGACCACGTAGAGGCAGGTGGTGCCGATACCCCCGGCCGCCTCCCCGCCCGCCTCCTGATCGCTCTCGTCGGCGGACAGGTGGATGACCAGGTCGTCGAGGTGGGTGAGCAGCTCGTCGGGGCCCAGGTCCACGTCGGCCAGGGTGCGTACCGCGGTGCGCAGCCGACCCATGGTGGCGGTGGCCCGGATGCCGTGGCCGACGACATCCCCCACGACCAGGGCCACCCGGGCGCCGGACAGCGGGATCACGTCGAACCAGTCGCCGCCCACCCCGGCCTCACCGGCGGCGGGCAGGTAGCGGGAGGCGATCTCCAGCGCCGCCTGATCGGGCAGCGTGTGCGGGAGGAGGCTGCGCTGCAACGTCATGGTGGTGGTGTGCTCGCGGCCGGACCGGTACGCGTTGCGGATCCCGGCGGCCGCCCGGGCCGTGAGCTCCCCGGCCACCCGCAGGTCCTCGGGCTGGAAGGGCTCACTGCGCCGGTGGCGGCTGAAGACGGCCACCCCGAGCGTGCCCCCGCCGGCCCGCATCGGCACCACCATGATCGAGTGGGCCCCGTACTCGCCGATCCAGGCGGCTTCAGGATCCTGCGCGGCCCATCGGGCAAGAGCCGGGTCCGCCGCCCCGTACACGGCGCCGCGACCCGCGACCAGCGCCTCGACGGGCGGCGACATCGCCGGATAGCTGCTGGTGTCCCCGACGGCGACCCTGGACTCAGGGGTTCCGTCGAGCACCGACCGCGCCGCGGCGCGGCACACGGTCACCGGCCCGTCCACCGCGACAGCGGTCGGCTCGTCGCCACGCGGGAGGGGTTCCAGCAGGTCGACGATCGCGAAGTCGGCGAACCGGGGGACGGCGGCGTCCGCCAGTTCGTGCGCGGTGCGCACACTGTCCAGGGTGGTCCCGATGGGCGCGGCGGCGCTCTCGACCTCGTCCGTCAACAGCATCTGGTGGTGGACGCCCTCCACCCCGGACCGGTCGTGCGCGGCCAGGCACACGGCGTGCACCCGGCCGTTCTGGTCCCGCAACGGCGCCACCGAGGTGGCCCAGCCGTGCTCCGCGGCGCCACCCGTCGGATGGACGAAGGTCTCCATGTACTGCGGCTCACCCGAGTCCAGCACCAGGCGCATCCTGCGTTCGGTCTCGTCGCTCACCGGATCCGGCGCGATCTCCGGCAGCCGCAGCCCGCGCATCTGAGCCTCGGTGAGGGAGAGCGTGCGCTCCATGCCGGAGTTCGCCCGCACCAGCCGCAGGTCGGCATCGAAGATCGCCAGGAAGCAGGGGGACTGGGTGAACGCCCATTCCTTCAGCGGCTCCTCCCAGGGCGGACGGGACGCGCCCCCGACGGCCGACACCACGAACCACTTGGTGGTGCCGCCGCTGGACGTCCAGCGGTGCGCGAGCAGCGCCACCTCCATCCGGTGGCCGTCCCGGTGCCGCAGCGCCGCCGTGCCGCTCCACCGGTCCTGCCCGGACGGGACCCGGCTCGCGGCGTCACTGAGGACATCGGCGAGACGGTGGGCGGCGGGCAGGCCCACGACCTCGGACGGCACGTAGCCGAGCAGACGGGTGGCTCCCTCGCTCCACTCGGTGACGATGCCCTCCTCATTGATCGTGGCCGAGGCCGTGTAGGCCGACTCGAAGGAGGCGCCCGTCTCCTCGGGCCGCTCACCAGGAGAGGTGGAAACTTGCTCCATCGCCACTCATCTCGCCCTCGCTCGTTCCGCTGCCGCCGTCCCAAGGGGACCCGCACGGCCAGGCGCTCCTCTGACCAGGATGATCCAGCGGGGCAAGGAGCACCAACGCAGGACGCGGCCCCGCGCGGACGGGCGCGGGGCCGCGTCCACGCGGCGCGGCTCACGCGGCCGGGGCCGTGTCCAGGAGCAGCAGCTCGCGTGCCAGCACGGCCACGGCCCGCCTGATCCGGCCGGGCGTGTGGTCGGAGGTGATGAGGAAGCGCAGCCGGGCCGGTTCCCCCGGTACGGCCGGACGGAGGACGGGGTTGACGCTGATGCCCTGCCGGAACAGGGCCTCCGCGAGGCGCAGGGTCTTCAGCGCGTCCCCGACGACGCACGGGACGACCGGCGTATGGCGGCTGCCCGCGGTGTCGACGCCCGCCTCGCGCGCCAGGTGGACGAACAGCGCCGCGTTGTCCGCGAGACGGGCCACGCGCTCCGGCTCGGCACGCAGCACCCCCAGGGCGCTCAGCGCCGCCGCCGTGCCGGCCGCGGTCGTCCCGGAGCCGTGGACGAAGCCGGGGGCGGCTCCGCGCAGGGCCTCCACGACGGAACGGCTCCCCGCGACATAGCCGCCGTAGCCCGCCAGCGCCTTGGACAGGGTGCCCGACCAGAGGTCGACGGCCGTGCGGTCGACGTCGAAGTACTCGCCGACGCCGCGCCCCGTCCGGCCGATCGTCCCGATGCTGTGCGCCTCGTCGACCATCAGCAGGGCGCCGTGCCGCTGCTTGACCTCGACGAGGGCGGGCAGGTCGGCGATGTCACCGTCCATGCTGTGGACGCCCTCGACGACGACGAGCGCCCGCCGGTACTGGCCGCGGACCCGCGTCAGCAGAGCGTCGAGGGCCGCCGCGTCGTTGTGGGCGAACGGCCGCCGGGTCGCGCCGGAGAGCCGGCACCCCCGCAGGATGCCCTCGTGGGCGAGGGCGTCGTGCACGACGAGGTCCTCCGGCCCGACGAGGCCCCCGATCGCGGTGACGGGGGTGGCGTGGCCGTCGGCCAGAGTGCTCGCGGCCTCGCATCCGAGCAGGTCGGCGAGCGCGCTCTCGAGTTCCGGGTGGAGCGGTCGGCCGGCGGGCACCGAGGTGGCGCGGCGCTCGGTCGCCTCCCGGGCCGCCCCTGCCACCAGCGGGTGGGTCGCCAGGCCCAGGTAGTCGTAGCGGGAGAAGGAGAGGAGCTCCCGGCCGCCGACGACGGCCGTGTCCCCCGCGGCGTACCCGACCTCGCCGAGGCGGGCGAGCAGCTCCGTCTGCCGCTGCACCAGCCGGATCAGTTCGTCCATCGGATGGTGCGGCGACTCGTACATGGCGCTCTCCTCGGGTGTCGCGGGCCGGCGGGAGGCGGCGCCTGCGTCCGTCCTCCCGGGGCGCCGGTGCGGCACCCCGTGGCAGGGCCGGGTGGCGAGGCCCGCCACCGGCAGGTCGAGCGGTCGGCGTTCCCCCTGGGGGACCAGGGCGCGGGGGTCGACCGGCACGCCCAGGACCGCGAGGCGGGCGAGAGCGATGACGAGGCTCCGGCCGTCGTCCGCGGCCGCCCCGGTGACGGGGACGACGCGCACGTCGCCGCGGTCGACGAGGGTGCGCCGGACGGCGGTGAGCAGCGCGCTGCCGCCGGTCACCTGGACGAAGACGCGGGCCCCCCGGTCGTGGGCGGTGCGGACGGCATCGTCGAACCGGACCGGCGCGGACGCGTGCCGGGCCCACAGCGCGCGCAGCCGCTCGGGGTCGGCGCACAGGGCGGCGCTCACGGACGACACGAACGGCAGGACCGGCCTGCTGACGGGGTGGTCGGAGAGGGCCGCGCGCATCCTCGCGTCGGCGGCGGCGAGCCGCGGCGAGTGGAAGGCGTGGGACAGATCGAGCGCCGCCGTGACGACCCCCGCCCCGGCGCAGGCCTGCCGCACGGCCGCGAGTCCGTGCGGCGTACCGCTGACCACGACCTGCCGGGGCTGGTTGAAACAGGCGAGCCACACGTCGTTGATGCCGGTCAGCAGTCGGCGGCAGGTCTCCTTGTCGGTCTGTACGGCGAGCATCCCGCCGTGCAGCCCGCTCCCGGCCTCCCGGAGGCCCGCACCCCGGTGGACCAGCAGGCGCACGGTGTCCTCGGCGGTGAGGGCGCCGGCCGCCGCGGCCGCCGCGAACTCCCCGACGCCGTGACCGAGGACCAGGTCGGGGCGGACACCGAGATCGGCGAGGAGCCGGGTGGCGGCGATCTGGACGGCACCGAGCTGCGGGTCGCCGAGGTCGGGGCCGCTGTCCTGGTGGGCCGAGGCGGCGAGGCCGTCGACGGTCGCGCGGAAGCCGGGGAACCGCTCGTAGAACCGCCGCGGCAGGTCCGGGCGCCCGCCTTCCCGGCCGGGGAAGAGGAAGGCGAGACGGCGTCGCTCGACCGGCACCGGGGCATCGGCGGCGAAGGCGCCCTCGCCGAGGTCTCCCCGCTCGCCGTCGTCGGTGAGCTGCCGGCGCGCGCGGCGCAGCCGCCGGACGAACTCCTCCGTGTCGTCGGCCACGATCGCGAGCCGGGCCCTCAGCGGCCGGCGGGAGCCGAGGGTGTGGGCCACGGCCGCCAGCGGGGCGCGGTCCGCCGTGTCGAGTGCGTCGAGAACGTCGCCGATGTGCTCGTCCAGCAGCCCGGGGTCGCCGGCCGAGAGCAGGACGAGCTGAGGTCCGGCGGCCCCGCCGCGTTCCGGGGAGCCACCGAAGGAGGGGACGCCGGAGGAGGGGATGGAGGGGACGGGGGCAGGAACCGGGGCGGCGCGGTCCTCGGCCGGTACGCGGCCGTCCGGCCCGCCGTACCCGAACCCACCGACGGCGGCCCGGCGCGGAGCGCAGGAGTACGGAAAGGGCAGCGGGCCGTCCGCGCGGCGCGGGCCCGCGATGTCGATGTCCGCCGCGGACAGCGAGTGTCCCGAGTGGACCCAACCGGCGTCGAAGCAGCACAGCGCAAGGCCCTCGTGCGTCTCCAGGAAGCCCGCGGTGGCGGCGACGGGACCCGGGCCGGTGGATCCGATGCGCCGGATCAGCGCGTGGACGGGGTCGCCCGTGGCGAGCGCGTCGGCGAGCGGCCGTACGAGGACGCCGATCAGGCAGCCGCACCGGCTCAGTCGCGCCACGGCCCGGTCCAGGGCGACCGGCGGGCCGGGGCGGGCGGAGCCGACGGCGAGGCCGGGCCCGCCGGGGTCGAAGTCCCGGCCGACGGTACCGGGGGCCCTGGCCCACCTGGGCCCCGCGTCGTCCGGGGCCGTGCGGATGACGTCCAGGAACAGGCGGCGGCGCGGATCAGCGGTCCGGGTGCGGGGAAGCGGTGTGCCGTGGTGGAGGTCGTGGAGGCGGCAGCCGAGTCCGGTGATGACGATGTCGGTCATGGGAGGTCTCCCTTGTCGTGAGGGCGACGGGTCGCGAAGGCCCCTGCCCGGCGGTCCGCGGAGGCCTCCCCGTGGCGACCGGCGCTTCGTTCCTGCTCGCGCGCGGGAAGGTCGGTTTCCACGGTGCCCGGGGGCGGGACGGGACCGTAGTCCCGGTCATTCGTGCCTTGACAGGTGCGGAGGCGGCGGGTCCGTGGGCAGGACGCCGACACGCAGGGTGACATTGCGCGCCCGCGGGTCACTCGATGTGGTGGGTCCGCGCCGGGAGTGGCGGCGCCGGGGTGCGTCCGGTGCGTACGCCGCCGACGATGGGCGGCGTACCACCCCCACTGCCGTTGTCAGGAGCTCACCATGCTGGAGCGCACGCTGCGCAAGGACCACACCGAGGTCACCTTCATCCTGCCCGTCGACACCCCGCCGGGACCGGTCAGCGTGGTGGGCGACTTCAACGACTGGCAGCCCGGTGTCCACACCCTGGCCCGCCGGAAGGACGGCAAGCGCGCCGTCACGGTCGAGCTGCCCAGCAGGAGCACCCATTCCTTCCGGTACCTGGCGGCCGGGGACTACTGGTTCAACGACGAGAGCGCCGGAGACCAGGACGGCCCCAACAGCCGCCTGCACACCTGACGGCTCGACGTCCCGAGGACCGGGCGTGCGCCCCGGTCGTCCGCCCCCGGAAACCGGGGGCGGCGGCCGGGGCGCACCGCTGTCACGCCCTGGGCGAGGAACGACGTGTACAGTGCAACTAAGGCTAGGCTTACCTAAGCATTCAACGCCACGCGTATGGGGGCGCGTTCGCGGGATCGCGCTCCCGACTGCCCGATTTGTCTATCGACAGTGCGGCATGGAATCAGCTTAGCTTTACCTAAGTTACGGCCCGCTGACCATGCTTCCCTCCCGGCGGCTCGAAGGGACGACGTAGAGAAACATGGGCCCGATCGCAGTGGAACGCCCCGTGCCCAGGGGCGTAACAGAGGCCCGTCGGCGGCGGGTTGCCGGTTCGGTGATCCTGGTACTGGTCCTCCTGGCCGCCATGGTGGTGTCCTTGGCCGTCGGCGCGCGGGCGCTGACCCCCGGCGAGGTGTGGCGCGGGCTGTCGGCCCCGCCGGATCCCGATCAGCGGCTCACCGAGATACGGCTCATCGTGCGGACCGTACGCGTGCCCCGCACGGTGCTCGCGGTCGTGGCGGGCGTGGCCCTGGGGGTCGGCGGGGCGCTGATCCAGGGGTACACGCGCAATCCGATCGCCGACACGGGCCTGCTGGGGGTGAACTCGGGCGCCTCGTTCTGTGTGGTGCTGGTGATCGCGCTCTTCGGCTTCGCCAACCCCTTCCAGTACGTCTGGTTCGCCTTCGTGGGCGCCGCGGTCGCCGGTGTCATCGTCTTCGGGCTGGCGAGCATCGGCCGGGGGGCCGGCAACCCGCTGACCCTCGCACTCGCCGGGCAAGGGGTCACCGTGTTCCTCGCCGCGATGACGACGGCGGTGGCGCTCTCGGACAAGGCCTCGCTGAACGCCCTGCGCTTTTGGAACGCGGGCTCCGTGGCCGGTGTCGGATTCGACGTCATCCGGCCGGTGGTCGCGTTCATCGCCGTCGGGCTGGTCCTGGCGCTGATCACACTGCCCGCCCTGAACCTGCTCAACCTCGGCGACGACGTCGCACGGGGGCTGGGGGTGAACATCGCACTGAGTCGCACCGTCGGCATCATCGCCATCACCCTGCTGGCGGGAGCGGCGACGGCGGCGTGCGGCCCCATCGCCTTCCTCGGCCTGATGGTGGCCCACATGGCCCGGTACCTGACCGGGCCGGACTACCGGTGGCTGGTGCCGTACGCGGGTCTGCTCGGCGCCATCGTGCTGCTGGTCTGCGATATGGCGGGGCGGCTGCTGGTGCGGCCGGGGGAGCTGGACGCGGGTGTGGTCGTGGCCCTGCTCGGCGCCCCCTTCTTCGCGGCTCTGGTGTGGCGCGGAAAGTTCAAGAGCGCATGACGGGGACCGAAGTGAAGGCACCGGTGACGCCGGGCGTGCGGCTCGGCCCGGTCTCGTTCGTGTGGCGGCCGTGGGTCGTGTGCGTGACGCTGCTGCTGGCGTCGGCCGCCTTCCTCGTGTTCTGCCTGTCCATCGGCGTCGGGGACTTCCCGATCGGACTGTCCCAGGTGATCACCACGCTCCTGGGCGGGGGCGAGCAGGTCGACAAGTTCGTGATCATGGACCTGCGGATGCCGCGCGCCCTGGCCGGGCTGGTCGTGGGGGTGGCGCTGGGGGTGTCCGGGGCGATCACCCAGTCCATCGCGCGCAACCCGCTGGCCAGCCCGGACATCCTGGGGATCACTGGGGGCGCCGGCGCGGTCGCGGTGTTCCTGGTGACCGTGTCCGGCGGCACCGCCGCGGCGGTCGTCAACTCCGTGGGTCTGTCCGGGGCGGCGCTCGCGGGCGGCCTCGGCACGGGTCTCCTCGTGTACTTCCTGGCGTGGCGGCGAGGGATCGACGGCTTCCGGCTCATCCTCATCGGCATCTCGGTGAGCGCCGTGATGGAGGCCGTCACGACCTGGCTGCTGGTCACGGCCGACATCAGGGACGTCGCCCGGGCCCAGGCGTGGCTGGTCGGCTCGCTCGACAACCGGTCCTGGGGCGACGTGGGCGTCGCGCTGTGGTGCACCCTCGCCCTGATGGCGGTCGTGACGGGCGTGGCCTTCCAGTTCAAGCCGCTGCACCTCGGTGACGACGTGGCGGCGGGGCTCGGCGTCCGCTACGCGCGGGTGCGGGCGGTGCTGCTGCTCTGCGCGGTCCTGCTGGCCGGTGTGGCGGTCAGCGCGGCCGGCCCGGTCCCGTTCGTCGCGCTGGTGGCGCCGCAGGTGGCGATGCGTCTGGCGAAGTGCCCGACCCCGCCGATGGCGGCCTCCGGGATGGTGGGAGCCCTCCTGCTGATCGGCGCGGACCTGGTCGCCCGTACGGCGCTGCCGATCACCCTCCCGGTGGGCGTGGTGACCGCGGTGATCGGCGGTCCCTTCCTCATCCACCTGCTGGTGCGGGCCAACCTCCGCTAGTCGATGCCCCGATACCTCGATACCTCTTCAGACATGCCTACTTCAGGGGGAGCTGTGGCCGTACAGCAGATCGCCGGGATCGAGTCCGGGGGAGAGGGGACCTCGCGGCTGGCCGCCAGAGGGATCACGGTCGGGTACGGCGGCCGTGCCGTCATCGACGATCTCCACGTCACGATCCCGCCGCGGGTGATCACCACGATCATCGGCTCCAACGGATGCGGGAAGTCGACACTGCTGCGGACCCTGTCGAGGCTGCTGCGGCCGACCAGCGGAACGGTCGTACTGGACGGGGAGGACATCGGCCGGCTCCGGACCCGGGAGGTGGCCAAGAAGCTCGGCCTGCTGCCGCAGGCGCCGGTCGCGCCGGAAGGGCTCACGGTGGCCGACCTCGTCGCCAGGGGCCGCCATCCGCACCAGAGTTGGCTGCGGCAGTGGTCCTCGGACGACGCCGACGTGGTGGCGCGGGCCCTGGCCATGACGGGGGTGTCCGACCTGGCCGACCGCCCTGTCGACGCACTGTCCGGCGGGCAGCGCCAGCGCGTATGGATCTCGATGACGCTGGCCCAGGGGACCGATTTGCTGCTGCTGGACGAGCCCACCACCTACCTGGACCTGGCGCACGCGATCGACGTGCTCGACCTGGTGGACGACCTGCACGAGTCGGGCTGCACCGTGGTCCTGGTGCTGCACGACCTCAATCTGGCCACGCGCTACAGCGACAACCTCATCGTGATGAAAGCCGGTTCGATCCTCGCGCAGGGCCATCCCCGTGACGTGATCACCGCCGAGCTGTTGTACGAGGCGTTCGGGCTGCGGGCCAAGGTGATCGACGACCCGGTGGGGGACCGGCCCCTCATCGTCCCCATAGGCCGCGCCCACGTGCGCGTCTCATAGATCAAACGAAGTTACGGCGCAAGTAAGGCTAGGCTAGCCTCACTTGAGCGCGATAAGGTTTGGCTGCCCTCGGGCGGAACCGCAACGGACGGCACGAAAGCAAGGGATTTCGGATGCTTCTCCAGCCAACAACACGTATGAAGCCCTGGCGGAGGGCGGCGGCGGCACTGTCCTTCGCGGCCCTCGGCGTGGGGCTCCTCGCCGGATGCGGTTCCGACTCGGCGGACAAGGCGGACAAGAAGAGCGACAACGCGCCGGCCGCCGCAGGCACGTTCCCGGTCACCGTGGAGCACGCCTTCGGATCCACGAAGGTCGAGAAGGCCCCCCAGCGGGTCGTCTCGGTCGGGTACACCGACGACCAGGCCATCCTGGCGTTCGGCATCAAGCCGGTCGGCATGGTCGACCAGTACCCGAACCCGCCCGGCACGTCCCCCGACATCAACACCCAGTGGCCCTGGGTGAAGGACAAGTGGGGCGAGACCCGCCCCGAAGTCATCATGAGCAACGGCGACGCCGGCCCGAACTACGAGAAGATCGCGGCCCTGCGGCCGGACCTGATCATCGCGGTGTACTCCGAGATCGACCAGGCGGGCTACGAGAAGCTCTCCAAGATCGCCCCGACGGTGGGCCGCACCAAGGCCGAGAAAGAGCCGTTCAGCGCTCCCTGGCAGGACAACGCCGTCCACATCGCCAAGGCGCTCGGACAGGAGTCCAAGGGCACCGAGCTGGTCAAGGGCATCCAGGACAAGCTCGACGCGGCCAAGAAGGCGCACCCCGAGTTCGCGAACCAGACCGCCGTCCCGCTCTCCTGGTACAAGGACTCCGTGGCCCCGTTCACCACCACCGACGTGCGCGGCAGGCTGGTGACGGGCATCGGGTACAAGGGCCAGGCCGAGATCGACAAGATCGCGGACGGCAAGTTCTACACCACGCTCTCCCCCGAGCGCATGGACCTCGTCGACGTCGACCGCATCTTCGTCATCGCCGACAAGGCGGACCGGGAAGCGCTGAAGAAGTTCCAGCTGTTCACGAACCTGAACGCGGTCAAGAACGGAAAGGTGTCCTACCTCCTCGACAGCGAGGGCCCGGCCGTCGGCGCGGCCATGTCCCAGGGCACCCTGCTCTCGCTGCCGTACGCGATCGACGAACTCGTCAAGTCGGTCGGTCAGGTGTGAGCATCACCGCCACGCGCGCCGTCCCGTCGACCCTGCGCACGACGACGGGACGCGAGGCCGCCCGCTGGGTGGCGGCGCACTGCCGCGAGGTGCCGTGGCTGACCTTCGCGACCGTGTTCACCACGGTGGCGGGGGCGGCGCTCCAGGTACTGCCGCTGCTCCTGCTCGGCCGGGTCGTCGACGGGGTGGTCGCGGGCGGACCGCGCTCGATCCTGGTCACGACCGGGGTGTTGATGGTGGCCGCCGCGCTGCTCGGCGCGGCGGCCACCGCGCTGTCGACGTACCTCATCGGGCGCCTCGGTGCCGACCTGCTCGCCCGGCTGCGCGAAGGCGCCGTCCGGGCGGTGCTGGGCATGCCGAGCGCCCGGATCGAGCAGGTCGGCCGGGGAGACGTGCTCTCCCGGGTCGGCGACGACGTGGCCGTCCTGTCCAAGGGCATCAGAACGGCCGTCCCCACCGTGTTCTCGGCGGGCGTACTGGTCGCCATCGCCACCATCGGCATGTTCGGCCTCGACTGGCGGCTCGGACTGGCCGGGGCCTGCGCGCTGCCCGCGTACGGCCTCGCGCTGCGCTGGTACCTGCCCCGCTCAGCCCCCCTCTACCGCAAACAGCGGGTGGCCCAGGCCGACCGCGCGCAGGCCCTGATCAGCGGACTGAACGGGATCGACACGGTCCGGGCGTACCGCCTCGAAGGGGCTGTCCGCGAGAAGGTCACCCAGGAGTCGTGGCGGGTACGTGAACTCGGCATCGAGGTGTTCCGGCTCTTCGGCCGCTTCGTCGGCCGCGAGAACCGCGCCGAGTTCATCGGGCTCACCCTGATCATCGTGGTCGGGTACGCCCTGCTGGAGGCCGACGCCGCCAGCCTCGGTGAGGTGTCGGCGTCCCCGCTGCTCTTCCACCGCCTCTTCACCCCGCTCGGGTCCATCATGTTCACCTTCGACGAGGCGCAGAAGTCGGGCGCGAGCCTGACCCGTCTCGTCGGCGTGCTGGAGGAGGACGCGGAGGAGCGGCTGGTGGGCGCGCCGGCCGCGGCGCGGGCGGTCGACCCGCCGCACCCGGTGGCCGTCGAGGTGCGGGGGCTGACCTTCCGCTATCCCGACTCCGAGGAGCCGGTCGTACGGGACGTCGACCTCACGATCCCGGCCGGCGGTTCGCTCGCGCTGGTCGGGGCGACGGGCGCAGGCAAGTCGACCCTCGCGGCGCTGATCGCGGGCATCGGCACCCCGCAGGCCGGGTCGGTCCGCATAGGGTCCACCGACCTCGCCGGTCTGGACGAGGCCGGGGCGCGGGCCCTGGTGAGCATCCTGACGCAGGAGACCCACGTGTTCTCCGGCCCGCTCGCCGAGGACCTGCGGCTCGCCGCGCCCGGGGCGAGCGACGCCGAACTGGCGGACGCCCTGCGCACGGTCGGCGCCGACGGATGGGTCGACGCCCTGCCCGACGGGCTGCACACCCTGGTCGGCGAGGGCGGCGAACGCCTCGACGTCACCAAGGTCGCCCACATCGCGCTCGCCCGGCTGGTACTGGGCCGGACGCCGGTGGTGGTGCTCGACGAGTCCACGGCGGAGGCGGGCAGCGAGGGCGCGGCCGAGCTGGAACGGGCCGTGCTCGCCGCCTGCGCGGGCCGGACCACGCTGTTCGTGGCCCACCGGCTGACCCAGGCGATGGCGGCGGACCGGATCGCCGTGCTGGACGCGGGGCTGGTCGTGGAACAGGGGACGCACGAGGAACTGGTGGCCCTCGGCGGCCGCTACGCACGACTGTGGCGGGCCTGGCGGGAAGGCAGCCAGCCGGCCGGCCCATTTTTCGGTTGAGTCAACTTATCGATCTGGAAAGGGCGTTGAGCCTTCGATGACGGAATCGACCGCTCGAACCGTGCTGCTTTCTCCCACCCGCCTGGCCGATGTGCGCCGGCGCTCCGGCGACTACTGCGACGCGACCGTCGCCCGGGCGTGCGCCATCGGGCTGGCGTACTGGGCAACGGGCCGCAGCCCCGACGGCCTGGAACTCACCCCGGGCACGCTGTTCGCCGACGTCCTCGGCTGGGTGGACAGCGGCGGCGCCGGGCCGACCGGCTGGGAGATCGGCACGGACCCGGCGGGCGGCCGGAGCATCGCCGTTCCCGAGGACGTCCTCCCCGCCGACGCGCAGCTCGCGCTGGACGATCTGGCCGACTTCCCGGACCGGCCCGTCTCCACCATCGGCCCCTCCGGCGTCGAGGTGCGGCTCGCGACCCTCGCCCGGTGGAACGACACCGGTGCGGACCGGGTCCGCCCGGCCATCGTGGAGATGTTCCGCGAGCAGGCACGCCTGCGGCCGGACGCCGTCGCCGTCGTCGACGAGCACCGCACGCTCACCTACCGCCAGGCGGACGAGCTCTCCGCCCAGCTCGCCCACCACCTGCTCGAACGCGGAATCGGCGCCGAACAGATCGTCGCCGTTTCGCTGGACCGCTCCGCCGCCATGGTCATCGGCCTGCTCGGCGTGCTCCGGGCGGGAGCCGCCTTCGTACCGCTCGACCCGCAGTGGCCGGCCGCGCGCCGGTCCGTCGTCATCGACGACGCCCGCGTCGTACTGCAACTGGCCGCCTCGCAGGAGCACGCCCCGGACGAACCCGAAGCCGTCCCCGTCGACCTCGGCGACTGGCGGTTCTCCGCCTACCCCGGCGAGGGCCCCGCGATCGCCGTCCCCGGCGACGCCCTCGCCTATGTGATCTTCACGTCCGGTTCGACCGGCCGGCCCAAGGGCGCGATGATCCGCCACGAGGCCATCAGCGAGCGCCTGTTGTGGCAGGTCGACGAGATCCTGGGCTTCGGCCACGACGACGCCTCGCTCTTCAAGGCGCCCCTGTCGTTCGACATCTCCATCAACGAGATCTTCCTGCCCCTGGTGTGCGGCGGCAGGCTGGTTATCCTGCGGCCCGGCGGCGAACGCGACCCGCACCACCTGCTGAGCGTGATCGCCGAGCAGCGGGTCACCTTCACCTACCTGGTGTCGTCCATGCTGGACGTCCTGCTGGAGATCGCCGGCGACTCCGGACGCCTGGACAGCCTGCGCCACGTCTGGTGCGGCGGCGAGGTACTGACCCCCGAGCTGTACGAACGCTTCCGCACCCGGCTCGACATACCCATGTACCACGGCTACGGCCCGGCCGAGACGACGATCGGCGTCTCGCACGTCGTCTACCGCGGCGCGGCCGAACGCCTGTCGACCTCGATCGGCAGGCCCAACCCCAACACCCAGCTGTACGTACTGGACGGCGAGCTGCGCCCGGTCCCGGTCGGGGCCGGCGGCGAGCTGTACGTGGGCGGGTTCCTGCTCGGGCGCGGGTACGTGGGCGCGCCCGGCCTCACGGCCTCCCGGTTCGTCGCCAACCCCTTCGCCGCGGACGGGTCCCGGCTGTACCGGACCGGTGACCTCGCCCGCTTCACCCCGGACGGGTCGCTGGACTTCCTCGGCCGCGCCGACAACCAGATCAAGATCCGCGGCATGCGGCTGGAGATCGAGGACGTCGAGGTCGGACTCGCCGAACACCCCGCGGTACGGCACACCTGCGTCGTCGCGAAGAAGAACACGGCGGGCGGCACCTACCTCGTGGGGTACGTGATCCCGGCCGCCGGGAGCGAGGACCTGCGCGCGGACGAGGTCGGGCAATGGGCCACCGGGCACATGGTGGAGTACATGGTGCCCGCCCACATCGTCGTGATGAAGGAGTTCCCGCTCACCGCGAACGGCAAGCTGGACCGCGGCGCGCTGCCCGAGCCCGTCACCGGATCGGGCGTGCTCGCCCCGCCCGTCACCGAGAACGAACGCCTGGCGTGCGCGGCCGTCGCGGCGGTGCTGCGGCGCGAAGCGGTCGGCGTCGACCAGGACTTCTTCCGGCTCGGCGGGGACAGCATCCTGGCGATCTCCCTGCTGAGCGCCCTGCGCGAAGCGGGCCTCCACGTCACGGCCCGTCAGATCTTCACCAACAGCGTCGTGGGCGCCCTGGCGGCGGTCGCGGACCGCGAGGCGGCCGCCGTGGACCACGGCGACGTCGCCACCGGCGCCGTCGTGGGCCTGCCCATCGTCCAGTGGCTCGGCGAGACCACCGACGCCGTCGACGGTTTCGTGCAGTCCTTGGCCTTGAACACCCCGGCGAACCTGACGGCCGAAGCCCTCGACGCGATCCTCACCGCCGTGGTCGCGCGGCACGACATGCTGCGGGCCAAGCTGGTGCGGGGTGAGCGCTGGAGCTTCGAGATACCTGAGGCCGACCGGGCCGCGGCGTCCTGGCAGGAGAGCGACCGGCCGCTCGACGAGTGCGTCGCCCTCGCCACCGACGCGCTGGACCCGGCCGGCGGCGTGATGCTGCGCGCCGTCTGGCGCCGCGAGGCGCGCCAACTGGTCCTGGTCGCCCACCACGTGGTCATCGACGGCGTGTCCTGGCGGATCCTGATGGAGGACCTCTCCACGGCGTGGCGCTGGTTCGTCTCGGGCGCACCCATCGACCTGCCGCCGGTGGGGACATCGCTGCGCCGCTGGACGCAGCTGCTGGCGCGCGCGGACTTCGACGCGGACCGCGGGTACTACCGGCGTCCCCTGCCGGGGCCGGACGAGCCGCTCGGCCGGCGCGCCCTGGCCGAGGCCGACACCGTCGCCCGGGAGCGGACGACGACCCTCACGGTCGGCCCCGACATCACGGCCGCGCTGCTGGGCGAGATCCCCGCCCGCTTCCACGCCGGCGTCAACGACGTGCTGCTCACCGCGCTCGCCGTCACCCTCGCCCGGTGGCGCCGCGACCTCGGGCAGGACCAGACGTTCGCCCACATCGAGCTGGAGGGCCACGGCCGCGAAGGCCGCCACCTGGCGGACTCCGCCGGCTTCGAGCCGGAACTGTCGCGGACCGTGGGCTGGTTCACCACCCTGTTCCCGGTGACCGTCGACCCCGGCGCGGCCACCGACCCCACGGACCCCGCGTACCTGGCGGCCGCGCTCAAGGCGGTCAAGGAGGACCTCGCCCGGGTACCGGGCAACGGCCTCTCCTACGGAGCCCTGCGCCACCTGGCGGGCGCCGGCTTCGACGCCCCGGCCCCGCAGGTGCTGTTCAACTACCTGGGCCGTTTCGACGCAGGCTCGTCCGGGGACTGGGAGCTCGCCCGGACCACCGGCCAGCTGGGCGAGAAGCGCGATCCGCGCATGCGGCTGCCCCGCGTCCTGGAGTTCAACGCGATCGCCGAACCCGCCCCGTCCGGCGGCGCGTACGAGCTGGTCACCACCCTCTCCTGGCCCGACGGACTGCTCACCGACGGGGACGTCGAGACCATCGGCCGCTACTTCCGGGAGGCCCTGGCCGCCCTGGCGGTGCTCGACACGGGCGGCCACTCTCCCAGCGACTTCGCGCTGTCCGCGCTCACCCAGGCCGATGTCGACGAGCTGGACGGCCCGGCGCTGCGCGAGGTCCTGCCGCTGACCCCGCTCCAGGAGGGCCTGTACTTCCACTCGGTCTTCGACGACGACTCCGCGGGCAGCTACGTCGAACAGCAACTGCTCACCCTGGAGGGGGAGGTGGACGCCGTCCGCCTCGCCGCGGCGGCCACCCGGCTGCTCACCCTGTTCCCCAACCTGGCCGCGCGGTTCGTGGCCCTCGCCGACGGCCGCGTGGTATCCGTCCTGGAGAGCGGGGTGGAGGCCCCCTTCACCACGCTGGACCGCCCCGGCATCACCGACGAGGAGATCCGCGAGCACGCCGAGCGGGACCGCCGCGCCGGCTTCGACCTGGCGAGCGGTCCGCTGATGCGGTACACGCTGATCCGCACGGGCTCCGGCCGCAGCGTCCTGGTGCAGACCGTGCACCACATCATCGCCGACGGCTGGTCCGTACCGCCGATGCTGCGCGCGCTGCTCACCGAGTACCACGCGCCGGGGACCGTGTACCCCCTCGGCGGCTTCACCGACTACGTGCGCTGGCTCGCCGCACGCGACGAGGACGAGAGCGACCGGGTGTGGCGCGAGGAGCTCGCCGGGCTCCCCGGCCCCTCGCTGGTCGCCGAGGGCCACACGCCCTCCGACCGGTTCGACGACACCTCCGCCCCGCCCGAGGCGGACATCGACGAGGCCGCCCGGTCCGCCGGTGTACCGCTCAGCGTGGCCGTGCACAGCGCCTGGGCGGCCACCCTGGGCGGTCTCCTGCACGCCCGGGACGTCGTCTTCGGCTCCACGGTCTCCGGGCGCGACGCGGACGTGCCCGGTATCGGGGACATGGTGGGCCTGTTCATCAACACGATCCCCGTACGCGCCCGGTGGGCCGCCACCGCCACCGCGCGCGACCTGCTCGGCTCGGTGCGCGAGCACCAGAGCGCGGTGCTGGCCCACCAGCACGTCTCCCTGGCGCGCATCAGCCGGCTGAGCGGCGCCGGACCCCTCTTCGACACCCTGGTGGTGTTCGACGTGGCGACCGACGTGGCAGCTCTGCCCCGGCCCGAGGACACGCCGGCCATCACCGGCATCGTCAACGAGGGCGCCCCGCACTACCCGCTGACCCTGGTGGTGGAGCGCGCACTCGACGGCCGCCCGCGCTTCAACCTGATCTACGACGGCGCGCTGCTGCGCGAGGCGACCGCCCGGCGGATCCTGCACACCTTCACCCGCACCCTCGACGGCCTGCTGACCCGCCCCGACGCCCTCGTCGACGCCCTCGCGCCCACGAGCGAACGGCTGCCCGCGCGGACCGCCCCGACGACCCTCGGCGCGCTCTTCGACGCCGCCGCGCACCGCGATCCGGCCGCCACCGCCGTCACCCAGTGCGCCCTGGACGGCGGCGGCCGGTCCCTGACCTACGGCGAACTGGCCGCCGCGAAGGACGAGCTGGCCGCCACCCTGCGCGCGGCCGGCGTCCGGCCGGGCGAACGCGTCGCCGTCGCCGTCCCGCGCTCCCTCGAACAGGTCGTCGCCCTGGTCGCGATCGTCACCGCGGGCGGTGCCTACGTACCGCTGGACCTCGCCTACCCGGAGGCGCGGCTGGAGTACGTCCTGGCCGACGCGGCCCCGCACGTCGTCCTGGTGGACCGGGAGCACCGGGAGCGCTTCACACGGCTGCTGGCCCGGGCGGGCGTACCGGCCCGCGTGCTCGTCCAGGGCGAGGAGCCGGCGCCGCGGGAGGCACGGGAGGCAGCCGCGCCCGGGGCCGCCGCGCCCTGCGCCGGCCCGCACGATCCCGCCTACGTGATCTACACGTCGGGCTCCACCGGCAGGCCCAAGGGCGTCGTCGTCCCGCACTCCAGCGTGGTGAGCCTGCTCGCCAACACCCAACCCGACATGGACTTCGGCCCGCACGACGTATGGGTCCAGTTCCACTCGTACTCCTTCGACTTCGCCGTGTGGGAACTGTGGGGCGCCCTCGCGCACGGCGGTGAACTGCTCGTGCCCGAGTACGCGCTGACCCGCTCCCCGGTCGACTTCCACCGCCTGGTGCGCGAGCGCCGGGTGACCGTGCTCAACCAGACCCCGTCGGCCTTCTACCAGTTCATCGAGGCCGACGGGCAGGCCGACGAGCCGCTCACGTCCCTGCGCCGGATCATCTTCGGGGGAGAGGCGCTGGACCTCGGGCGGCTGCGCGCCTGGGTGGAGCGGCACGGCGCCGCCTCGCCCGAGCTGGTCAACATGTACGGCATCACCGAGACCACGGTGCACGTCACCCACCGGGTCCTGACCGAGAAGGACTTCCGCCCCGGCGACGACGTCAGCCCGATCGGCGGCCCGATCCCCGGCCTGGTCACCCACCTGCTCGATGACCGGCTGCGCCCCGTCCCGCCGGGCCGGGTGGGCGCCATCTACGTCGCCGGCGACCAGGTCTCCCTCGGCTACCTGGGCCGGCCCGCCCTCACCGCGGGCCGGTTCGTCGCGGACCCGTTCGCGGGCGACGGCTCCCGCATGTACCACACGGGCGACCTGGCCCGCCGTACGCTCGACGGCGAGCTGGAGTTCACCGGACGCGCCGACGACCAGGTGCAGCTCAAGGGCTTCCGCGTTGAGCTCGGTGAGGTGGAGTCCGCGATCAGGGAACTCGACGGTGTGGTCGACGCGGCCGTCACCGTGGCCGACAGCGCGGACCACCTCGTCGCGCACGTCGTCGGCCGGGTGCCCGCCGACCTCGCCGGCCTGCTCGCCCCGAAGCTGCCCGTCCACATGGTCCCCGGCCTGGTCCTGCCGGTCGACGCCCTGCCGCTGACCGTCAACGGCAAGCTGGACCGCAAGGCCCTCGCCCAGCAGGCCGCTTCGCACGCCCCGCCGGTCGCCGCGACCGGCTCCGCGCTCACCGCGCTGGTCGACATCTTCACCGAGACCCTCCCCGGCGTCGCCGTGGACGGCGACAGCGACTTCTTCCGGGCCGGCGGCGACAGCATCCTCGCCATCACGGTCGTCAACCGCGCCCGGGCACTGGGCCTCGCGATCGCCCCGCGGGACGTGTTCCTGCTCAGGACACCGCGCGCACTCGCCGAGCAGTTGGCGGTGAACGCCCCGCGGGCCGCAGCGCCGGCCGCCGTCGCACCCGCCCTCGTACCCGCCGAGGACGGCCCGCTGCCCCCGACCCCGATCGTCCTGCGCCGGCGCGAACTCGGCGGATCCCTGGCCCGCTTCGCCCAGGCCAGGGCCCTGGTCGCGGCCGAGGGCACCGGGTTCGCCGATGTCGAGCGCGCCGCGCACGCCGTCGTCGCCGCGCACCCCGCCCTGCGGCTTCGGCTGCTCGTCGCGCACGGGGTGTGGGCCCTGCGCACCGATCCCGCCCGCCCGGTCACCGTCGTACGGAGCCAGGCGCCCGACCCGACGGCCGCGGCGAACGAGGCCGCCGGACGGCTCGACCCCGAGGCCGGGGACGTCATCGCCTTCTCCTGGCTGGAGGCGAGCCGGACCCTGGTGGTCACCGTGCACCACCTCGCCGTCGACGCCGTGTCCTGGCTGGTCCTGCTGGACGACATCGCCGCCGCCCTGCGCGGGACGGCGCTCGCGCCGCCCACCACCTCCTACGCCGCGTACGCGCGGGCGCTGGCGGACCCCGGCGCCCACGAGACCGACGACCTCGGGCACTGGATCACCACCCTCCAGGCGCCCGCGCTGCTGCCCGCGGTCCAGCGGCTGCGCGAGACCGCGGTCGTGCTCCCGCCCGCGGTCGGCGACCACGTGACGCGCACCGCGCCCGCCGCACTCGGCATCGGCCTCACCGAGCTGCTGTGCGGCGCCCTGCGCGCCGCGCTGACCCGTGTCCAGTCCGCGCCCACCGATCTCGCGATCGAGCTGGAGCGGCACGGCCGCGTCCCGGCGCTGCCCCACCACGACTACACCCGTACGGTCGGCTGGTTCACCTCCATCGCCCCCGTGCGCCTCACGGCGCACACCGACCCCGTCGCGGCGGCGCGCGAGGTCGCCGCACGCCGGCCGGACGAGCACGCGCACGTCGCGTACGGCCGGCTCAGGTACCTCAACCCGCAGACGGCCCCCCTGCTGACCGCCCGCCCGCAGGTGCTGTTCAACTACCTGGGCCGGGGCAGTGAGTCGCAGGCGCTCCCCGTCACCGGCGGCGACCAGGGCAGCCCCTACGCCGTCGAGGTCAACGCCTGGACGGACGCCGCCACCGGAAGCCTGCACGCGGTCTTCACCCTCGCCGAGGGCGTACCCGACGAGATCACCGAGCACTGGCGCGCCGCACTGGAACACATCGCGGACGCCGCCACGACGGCCGAGCGCACCGCCCCGGTCACCCCGCTCCAGCGCGGCCTGTTCTTCCAGGCGCAGCTGGCGGGCCCGGCCGGACACTACGTCGCGCAGAGCTGGTTCACCTTCGACCGCCGCCTGGACGCCGACGCACTCGCCGAGGCGATGGCCTGGGTGATCGCCCGGCACCCGGTCGTCGGGGCCGGCTTCACCACCGACGACGAGGGCAGGGCCGTCCAGGTCCTGGGCGCCGGCCGGTGGGTCGGCGTCCGTACGATCGACCTCGCGACGGACGCCGAGGTCGACGCCCTGCTCATCCGGGACCGCGACACCGGATTCGACCCGGGAGAGCCCCCGCTGATCCGCCTGACCGTGGTGCGGCTGCCCGACGGCCGGGACGGCCTGCTGCTGAGCTACCACCTGCTGCTGTGGGACGGCTGGTCCCGCGAGATCGTGCTGCGGGATCTGTTCGACGCCTACGAGGCCGCCGTCGCGGGCCGGCTGACCTCCCCGGCCCCGGCCACGCCGGGCTTCGAGGACTACGCCCGGGCGCTCGACGCCAAGGCCCCGGCCGTCTCCGAACGCTTCTGGGCGCGGCACCTGAGCGGCCTCCCCGGCCCGACGCTGCTCGCCGGACCGGCGCCGACCCTGGCCGACGACCTGCCCCGCACACTCGTGCACACGCTCTCCGCCGAAGGCTCGGAGCGCCTGCGCGAGCTGGCCCGCACCAACGGCGTCACCCTGAACTCGGTACTGACCGGTGCCTTCGGCCTGCTGCTCGGCGCACACACGGGCCGCTCCGACGCCGTCTTCGGCGTGACCGTCTCCGGCCGCGAGGGCGAGGGCCTCGCCGAGGTCGTCGGCGTCCTGCTCAACACGGTGCCGATGTGGACGCGGGCCCGGCCGTACGACACGGTCCGGGACTACCTGACCTCCGTACAGGCGGCCCGCGTCGAGGCGATGGAGCACGAGCACCTCGGGCTCGGCGAGATCCAGCGGGCCGGCGGACACGACACCCTCTTCGACAACCTGTTCGTGCTCCAGAACTTCCTGGACATGGACGCGTTCGCCGAGATGAACGCCCGGCACGGGATCATGGCCGTACGGGCCGACGACTCCACGCACTACCCGTTCACCTGGGTCGTCACCCCGGGCGAGCGGCTCACGGTCAAGCTGGAGTACCGCGACCACGACACCCCGGCCGCCCGGCGCCTGCTCGACGACTACCTGACCGTGCTCGGGGACCTGACCACGTGGACCGGACCGGTGGGCGCGCTGCCGGGCCCGGGGCCGGCACCCGAGCCCGCCGACCGCACGGACATCGGCACGGACACCGTCGTCGACCGGTTCGACCGGGCGGCCGACCGGGACCCGCAGCGCGTCGCGCTCGTCGCGCACGGCCGGACCATGACCTTCGGGCGGCTGCGGGACCGCAGCCGGGAGCTGGCGGGCGTGCTCGCCGCCCGAGGCATCGGACCCGAGAGGACGGTGGCCCTCGCGATCCCCCGCTCCCTCGACTGGGTCGTGGCGCTGTTCGCCGTACTGCGCGTGGGCGCCGCCTACGTCCCGCTGGAGCTGGACCACCCCGACGAGCGGATCGCCGCCATCGTGGCCGACGCCCGCCCGGACGTGACCCTCACCGTTGCAGCCGTGGCGCCCCGGCTGACCGGCGAGCTGATCGAGCTGGACCGGCCCCTGCCAGCGGCCGAACCGTACGTGACCTTCGACCCGGACGACCCGGACCGGCTGCGCCACCCCGCCTACACGATCTACACCTCCGGATCCACCGGGCGGCCCAAGGGCGTGGTGACCGAGTACGCCGGGCTCACCAACATGCTCGTCAACCACCAGCGCCGCATCTTCGAGCCGGTGCTCGCCGAACACGACCACCGGGTCCTGCGCATCGCGCACACCGTGTCGTTCGCCTTCGACATGTCGTGGGAGGAACTGCTCTGGCTGGCCGACGGCCACGAAGTGCACATCTGCGACGAGGAACTGCGCCGCGACGCCCCCCGACTGGTCGAGTACTGCACGGAGTACGGGATCGACGTCATCAACGTGACCCCGACCTACGCCCAGCAACTGGTGGCCGAGGGCCTGCTCGACCACCCCGCCCGGCGGCCGGCCCTGGTGCTGCTGGGCGGCGAGGCCGTCACCCCGACCCTGTGGCAGCGGCTCGCCGAGACCGAGGGCACCGTCGGCTACAACCTGTACGGACCCACCGAATACACCATCAACACCCTGGGCGTCGGCACCTTCGAATGCCAGGACCCGGTCGTGGGCGTGGCCATCGACAACACGGACGTGTACGTCCTGGACCCGTGGCTGCGGCCGCTGCCGGACGGAGCGCCCGGCGAGCTGTACGTGGCGGGCATCGGCATCGCGCGCGGCTACCTCGGGCAGAGCGCCCAGACCGCGGACCGGTTCGTGGCCTGCCCGTTCGGCGCACCCGGCACACGCATGTACCGCACCGGGGACCTGGTGTCCCGGCGGCCCGACGGGAACCTGATGTACCTGGGCCGCACCGACCAGCAGGTCAAGATCCGCGGACACCGCGTCGAACCGGGCGAGGTCGAGGCCGTCTTCGCGGCGCACCCGGCGGTCCGGTTCGTCGCCGCGGTCGCGCAGCCCGACCCGCAGGTCGACGGCGCGTACCGGCTCGCCGCCTACCTCGTACTCGGTGGCCCGGACGGCGGCGACCTCGCGGCCGTCGCCACCGAGGTGGGCGCCGCACTGCCGGACTTCCTGCGCCCGACGCACTACGCCCAGGTCGACCGCATCCCGCTGACCGTGAACGGGAAGGCGGACACCAAGGCGTTGCCGGAGGCCAGGCCGCTCGGCACACTGACCACGGCGGGGGAGCGCGGACCGGAGACCGAGACCGAGACCGTGGTCTGCGAGTTCTTCGCCGAAGCACTCGACCTGGACGACGACGAGGTGAGCGCCTTGAGCGATTTCGTGTCCCTCGGAGGGCACTCCATGCTGGCGGTGCGGCTGATCGGCCTGCTCCGCCGGGAGTACGGTCCTGTGGTCACGGTCCGCGACCTGTTCACCCTGCGAACCCCGGAAATGATTGCCCGCCACCTCGATGAAGACTCCTGACGCGCAGCGGACCCGACCGGGGTCCGACATCCTCAAGACGGCCCTGCGCCGCAACATGGGCGCCATGACCTGGGGCACCGTCCTCATGGGCCTGTACCAGGCCGGTGAGACCGCCTTCCCCATCGCGCTCGGCCTGATCGTCGAGCACACGATGCAGGACCGCAGCCCCGGTGCGCTCGCCCTGTCGATCGGCGTACTCGCCGTGATCATCACGACCGTGTCGCTGTCGTGGCGGTTCGGCATGCGCATCCTGCAGAAGGCCAACACGACCGAGGCGCACCGCTGGCGGGTGAAGGTCGCGGACTGCGGACTGCAGCCCGTCGCCCGCGACGCCGGCCTCAAGTCCGGCGAGGTGCTGACCATCGCCACCGAGGACGCCGACCAGACGGCCGACATCATCGAGGTGGTGCCCCTGCTGATCAGCTCCCTGGTCGCCGTGCTGGTCGCGGCGGTCGCCCTGGGGCTGGCCGACATCCGGCTCGGCCTGCTGGTGATCGTGGGTACCGCCCTGATCCTGTCCATCCTGAGCGTGATGTCCAAGCGGATCGGCTCCAGCACCCGCGAACAGCAGGCCCGGGTGGCCCGGGCCGGCGCCAAGGTGGCCGACCTGATCACCGGCCTGCGCCCGCTGCACGGCTTCGGCGGCAACCACGCGGCCTTCGGGTCCTACCGGAAGGTCAGCACCGAGGCCAAGCACCAGGCGATCACCGTGGCCGGGGTGAACGGCGTGTACACGGGCACCGCGACGGCCCTCAACGCGGCGCTCGCCGCCGGCGTGACCCTGACGGCGGGATGGCTGGCCTTCGAGGGCCGGATCACTGTGGGGGAGCTCGTCATGGCGGTAGGACTCGCGCAGTTCATCATGGAGCCGCTGAAGCTGTTCTCGGACATGCCCAAGTACGTGATGATGGCGCGCGCCTCGGCCGAGCGGATGGCCCTGGTGCTGACCGCGCCACCGAGGGCCACGCCGGGCCCCGAGTGCCCGGCGGCCGGTGGGGACCTGGAGATCGACTGCGTCCGGTACGGGGCCCTGCGCGACCTGAAGTTCCAGGTTCCGGCCGGCGAGTTCGCGGCGATCGCCGTCTACCGGCCGCGCGCGGCGGCCGACCTCGCCGCGATCCTGGCCGTGAAGGTGGCGCCGCACGAGTACGAGGGAGCGGTGCGGGTCAGCGGGGAGGAACTGGCCGCGCTGTCGATCGAGGCGGTGCGCGGGCACATGCTCGTGAACCCGTACGACGGCGAGATCTTCGCGGGCACCCTCCGTACGAACATCGATCCGTCGGGCACCAGCCGGTCCGTCGACGCGGCCGTCGAGGCGTCCATGCTGACCGATGTCGTCGCCCTCCACCGAGAGGGGCTCGACCACGAAGTCCGCGACCGCGGCGCGAACCTCTCCGGAGGACAGCGCCAGCGGCTCTCCCTGGCGCGTGCCCTGGCCGCCGACACCGACATCCTCGTCCTGCACGATCCGACCACGGCCGTGGACGCGGTCACCGAGCAGCTCATCGCACGCAACATCGCCGAGCTGCGCCGGGGCCGAACCACCGTCGTGATCACCAGCAGCCCGGCCCTGCTGGACGCCGCCGACCGCGTTCTGGTCCTGGACGACGGCGTGATCACCGCCGAGGACACCCACCGCAACCTCCTGGCCGGCGACGAGGAGTACTGCCTGGCGGTGGCCCGGTGAAGCGAGGAGCGACGAGGGGGCGAGGGGGCGAAGGGGGCCCGGGGCTCACCCCGGGCCCACGCCCCTAGGCGAGCGCCCAGGCGACGTCGCGGAGGAGGGCCTGGCGCCAGCCCGCGCGGTCGTGGGCCGATGCCGAGCGGGAGACCCGTACGGTCGCGCCCGCCCGCTCGGCCAGGGTCTCGACCCGCTCGCAGTGGGGCAGCATCCGCGTCTCGTGCTCGCCCGCATCGAAGGCGATCCGCAGACCCGACAGATCTCCGTGCTCCCGCAGCCGGGCGGCGATCGCGCCGCCGACCGGGCCGCCCAGCGGGTCCGCCGACTTCACGGCCCCGGGTGTCCACCACAGCGACCCCGACTGGCAGGCGACGCGCGACACCAGATCCGGGAACTCCAGCGCCGCGTACACCGCGCTCAGCCCGCCGAGGCTCTGCCCGGCGACGACCAGCCGGTCCACGTCCGCCGGAACACCGGATTGCGCAACCAGCGGCAGCAGTTCGTCCCGGACCGCCTGCCACAGCTCCGGCCGGCACCCGAACTCGGCCTCCCGGTCCCGGGTCGGCAGGAACACCAGGGTGACGGGGGGCATTTCGCCAACGGCGACGGCGGAGTCGAAGGCGGTCATGGCGGGGTGCAGGTACAGCCAGTCGTCCCCGTCGAGCAGCAGCACCACCGGACCGCCGCCGCCCGCCGGGTGGACCCGTACGGTCCGGCGCCCGCCGAGCCGCTCGCTCGCCCAGCGGAGCCGGGTCCGCGGTACCGGCAGCACGTCGTCGGCGCCGACCGGCGGCCAGTGCGGCTGGTCCGGGGCGTCCGGGGTGGCGGCGATGGACCGGTCACCGCCCGCGCCGACCGGGTTGAGGGGGTCGGCGTACGCGCTGCCGTCCGTACGGAACTGGTACGTCACCCGCAACCGCGCGGGCATCGGCACCTCGGCGTACCAGCAGTCCGTGTCGCGCCAGCGGCGCAGCGGAACATCGTCCGACCAGCTCTCGAAGGTGAGGTCGGCCGCGCGGCCGCGCCACAGGAACAGGACCCCCCAACCGCCGCCCTCGGCAGGCACCGCCCCGGGCGCACCGGCCGCCGCCGCCCAGAACTCCTCGGACCCCGGCTCGCCGGGCAGCCCGTATGCGGCGAAGGCGTTCTCCAGGGGCATGAAGTCTCCTTGCGGGGCATGTAGTGAGGTCTACCTCACTTTATAGCCCGCCTGTCGGGCGCTTCCCGAGCAGGGGGACGAGCGGTGTGCGGGCGGCCGGGACGTTCCTGGACGCCGCCCGCGAAGACGTCGCAGTCGTCGCTCTGTGTGACGATCTATGACGGTCGCGGTTCCGGCCTGAAACGGCCGTGTGCGGGCGCTGCCCGTCGGCCCGCGTTCCCGTTCTGTGCGCCGTGCCCATGTGCTGAGCTCGAGCTATGCCTTATGCCCATATTTAGCCTGCCTTGGCGAGTGAACCAGGCCACTCTCTGCAATGTATTGCGCATGGATCTCGGGAGTCGGGGCAGGCGGCCGGATCAAGTCGGTGTAACCGACAGGGGGACTCAAAGGGACGAAAGGCAATACGGAACGTGACGCCAGCACAGCAGACCATTCACGTGGGCGGAGAGTGGCGCGCAGCCCTGTCCGGGGCCACGCGCGAGATCATCGACCCCGTCGACGCGACCCCGTTCGCGGTCGTGGCGGAGGGCGGCGTGCAGGACACCGACGACGCCGTCGCCGCCGCACGCGCCGCGTTCGACGACGGCGCCTGGCCGCGTACCCCGGTCGCCGAGCGGGCCGCCCTGCTGCGACGGGTCGCCGACCTGCTGGAGCAGGGCCGCGAGCGGATCGGCGCCCTGGAGAGCCAGGACGCGGGCAAGACCCTCGAAGAGGGCCGTGTCGACGTCGACTGCGTCCGCGACGCCTTCCTCTACTTCGCCGACCTCGTGGAGAAGGAGGACGGCGGGCGGATCGTCGACGCCGGTTCGGACGAGATCCACAGCGTCGTCGTGCACGAGCCGGTCGGGGTCTGCGCCCTGATCACGCCGTGGAACTACCCGCTGCTCCAGGCCAGCTGGAAGATCGCGCCCGCCCTCGCGGCCGGCAACACCCTCGTGATCAAACCCAGCGAGATCACCCCGCTGACCACCGTCGTCCTGATCGAGTTGCTGTTGGAGGCCGGACTCCCGCTCGGTGCGGCCAACATCGTCACCGGTCCCGGCGACACGGTGGGCGCCCGGCTCGCCGAGCACCCCGACGTCGACCTCGTCTCGTTCACGGGCGGCCTCGTCAGCGGTACGAAGGTCGCCAGGGCGGCCGTCGAGAGCGTGAAGAAGGTTGCCCTGGAACTGGGCGGCAAGAACCCCAACGTCGTGTTCGCCGACGCGTGCTCGACGCCCGAGGGGTTCGACACCGCCGTCGACCAGGCACTCAACGCCGCCTTCATCCACAGCGGGCAGGTCTGCTCGGCCGGCTCCCGCCTCATCATCGAGGAGCCGCTGCGCGATCGTTTCGTCGCCGAGCTCGCCCGCCGGGCCGAACTGATCCGGCTGGGACGCGGCACCGACGAGGGCGTCGAGTGCGGCCCGCTCGTCTCCGCCGCCCAGCTCGCCAGGACCGAGGCGTACGTGGCCTCCGCCCTCGCCGAGGGCGCGCAGCTGCGCGCGGGCGGCGAGAAGCCGGCCGGTCCGGGCTACTTCTTCCGGCCCACGGTCCTCGACCGGTGCCACCGCGGCATGCGCGTCGTCCGCGAGGAGGTCTTCGGCCCCGTCCTCACCGTCGAGACCTTCCGCACCGAGGAGGAGGCCGTCGCCCTCGCCAACGACACGGAGTACGGCCTCGCCGGAGCGGTGTGGACCTCCGACGCGAGCCGTGCCCGCCGGGTCGCCGCCCTGATGCGCCACGGCACCGTCTGGATCAACGACTTCCACCCCTACCTGCCGCAGGCGGAATGGGGCGGCTTCGGGAAGTCCGGCATCGGCCGCGAACTGGGCCCCGGCGGCCTCGCCGAGTACCGCGAGGCCAAGCACATCTACCAGAACCTCGTTCCGCGCCCCGTGCGCTGGTTCGCGGGCACGAGGGCGGAGGACCGGGCATGAACGACCAGCACGTGTACGACTACGTCGTCGTCGGCGGCGGCACCGCCGGTTCCGTCATCGCCTCCCGGCTGACCGAGGACCCGGACGTCACCGTCGCCGTCATCGAGGGCGGCCCCAGCGACGTCGGCCGCGACGACGTCCTCACCCTGCGCCGCTGGATGGGCCTGCTCGGCGGCGAACTGGACTACGACTACCCCACCACCGAGCAGTCCCGCGGCAACTCGCACATCCGCCACAGCCGTGCGCGGGTGCTGGGCGGCTGCTCCTCGCACAACACCCTCATCGCGTTCAAGCCGCTTCCCTCCGACTGGGACGAGTGGGCGCAGGCCGGCGCCGAGGGGTGGGACGCGGCAGCCATGGACCCCTACTTCGCCCGGCTGCGCAACAACGTCGTCCCCGTCGGCGAGGCCGACCGGAACGCGATCGCCCGGGACTTCGTCGACGCGGCGCAGACCGCGCTCGGCGTGCCGCGCGTCGAGGGCTTCAACAAGGCCCCCTTCCACGAGGGTGCGGGGTTCTTCGACCTCGCCTACCACCCGGAGACCAACAAGCGGTCGTCCGCCTCGGTCGCCTACCTGCACCCGTTCCTGGACCGGCCGAACCTCCACATAGCCCTGGAGACCTGGGCGTTCCGGCTGGAGCTGGAGGGCACCCGCGCCACGGGCGTGCACATCCGTACCAAGGAGGGCGCGGAGCACGTCGTACGCGCCCGGCGCGAGGTTCTGGTGTGCGCCGGGGCCGTGGACACCCCGCGCCTGCTGCTGCACTCGGGCATCGGGCCGCGCGCCGACCTGGAGAAGCTCGGCATCCCCGTCGTGCACGACCTGCCGGGCGTCGGCGAGAACCTGCTCGACCACCCCGAGTCGGTGATCGTGTGGGAGACGCACGGTCCGATCCCGGAGAACTCCGCGATGGACTCCGACGCCGGCTTGTTCGTCCGCCGGGACCCGGCGTCGGAGGGCCCGGACCTGATGTTCCACTTCTACCAGATCCCCTTCACCGACAATCCGGAGCGCCTGGGGTACGAACGGCCCGCGCACGGCGTGTCGATGACCCCCAACATCCCCAAGCCGCGCAGCCGCGGCCGGCTCTACCTGACGAGTGCCGACCCCGAGGTCAAGCCCGCGCTCGACTTCCGGTACTTCACCGACGAGGACGACTACGACGGCCGGACCCTCGTCGACGGGATCCGCATCGCCCGCCGGATCGCGGCGAGCGAGCCGCTGGCCGGATGGCTCAAGCGCGAGGTGTGCCCCGGGCCCGAGGTCACCTCCGACGAGGAGCTCAGCGCGTACGCCCGCCAGGTCGCCCACACCGTCTACCACCCGGCCGGCACCTGCCGGATGGGGGCCGCCGACGATGATCTCGCCGTCGTCGCACCCGATCTCACGATCCGGGGCCTGTCCGGCATCCGGATCGCCGACGCGTCCGTTTTCCCCACCATGACCGCCGTCAATCCCATGATCGGCGTGCTCATGGTCGGCGAGAAATGCGCCGACCTGCTGGGAGGTACGACCCGATGAACATCCCGAACACCGCGACCGCGAACACCGCGACCCCGAATACCGCGACGCCGCACGCCACGCCCCCGCCGCAGACATCCGCTGAGGCCGTCTTCTCCGTACGCGACCTGTGGAAGGTCTTCGGTCCGAAGGCCGACCGCGTGCCCGCCGACAAGGAACTCGCCGCCCTCGACACCACCGAGCTGCGCGAGCGCACCGGCTGCACCGCAGCCGTCCGCGACGTCTCCTTCGACGTCCGCAAGGGTGAGGTCTTCGTCGTCATGGGCCTGTCGGGCTCGGGCAAGTCGACCCTCGTACGCTGCCTCACCCGGCTCATCGAACCGACCTCGGGCACGATCTCCATCGACGGTGAGGACGTCCTGTCCATGGACACCGGCCGGCTCCGCGAACTGCGCCGGCACCGGGCCGCGATGGTCTTCCAGCACTTCGGTCTGCTGCCGCACCGGACGGTGCTCGACAACATCGCCTACGGCCTGGAGATCCAGGGCGTCGGCCGCACCGAACGGCGTGACCGCGCGGCCGAGTTCGTGGCGAAGGTCGGCCTGGACGGCATGGAGCACCGTCGGCCGAGCCAGTTGTCCGGCGGCCAGCAGCAGCGCGTCGGCCTGGCCCGCGCGCTCGCCGTGGACCCCGAAGTCCTGCTGTTCGACGAGCCGTTCAGCGCACTGGACCCGCTCATCCGCCGGGACATGCAGGAAGAGGTCGTACGCCTGCACCGGGAGGAGGGACGCACGATGGTCTTCATCACCCACGACCTGAACGAGGCGCTGAAGCTCGGCGACCGCATCGCGCTGATGCGCGACGGCCGGATCGTGCAGCTCGGCACACCGGAGGAGATCGTCGGAGCCCCCGCCGACGACTACGTCAGGGACTTCGTCCGGGACGTGCCGCGCGAGCAGGTGCTCACCGTCCGCTCGGCGATGCGCCCCGCTCTCGCCGCCGAGTCCGACGCCACCGGCCCGGCACTCGCCCCGAGCGCCACCGTCCACGAGGCCATCGAGGCCGTCGCCCGGACGGGCGAGAACGCGCGGGTCGTCGAGAACGGCCGGTGCCTCGGCGTGGTCGACCACGCGGGGCTGCTCGGTGTCGTCGCCGGGGTCCCGGCCGCTACGGGGAAGGCGGTGGCCTGATGTACGACCATACGACCTGGCCGCCGCCGTGCGGCATGACCGGCACCGACGCCGGGCGGTGGGGCCGATGACCGCCACCGTCACCCCTGTTCCCCCGGACCCCACGCCCACCAAGGCGCCCACGCCCAACGCGCCCGCCGGGACCACCACGACCTCCCCCGACGCGGGACCCGGTGTGCTGCGCGCCCTCGCGCGCCACCGCGGTCGGCTGATCGGGGTCTGCACCGCACTCGCCCTCGTCCTCGGCGCCCTGCTCCTGGGCGGCGGCGGATGGCCGGCCTCGCTCGCCGTCGACCTGTCGGGCCCGCTCGACCGCACCAGCGACTGGATCATCGACAACCGCGACAGCCACCCGCTGTTCCTCTACTTCCTCGGACACGTCAGCAACATCGTGGTCGTGTCCGTCCGCGCCGTGTACCTGGTGCTGCTCGCCCTCGGCTGGGCCGGCGTCACCGCCGCCGCCGGGCTGCTGGCCTGGCGCGTCGCGGGAGTCCGGCTCGCAATGACCTCCGTCGCCGCCTTCGCCGTGTGCGGACTCCTCGGCATGTGGGTCCCCACCATGCAGACGCTCGCCCTGATGGTGGTCGCCGTCGCCGCGTCCGTGCTGCTCGGAGGCCTCCTCGGCCTCGCCGCCGGCCTGTCGGACCGGATGCACCGGATCCTGCGGCCGGTGCTGGACACCATGCAGGTGCTGCCCGCCTTCGCGTACCTGCTCCCCGTCGTCCTCGTCTTCGGCATCGGCGTTCCCGCGGCCGTCCTCGCGACCGTCGTCTACGCGGCTCCGCCCATGGCCCGCCTCACCGCGCTCGGCCTGCGTGACGCGGACGCCGGCGTCGTGGAGGCCGCCACCTCCCTCGGGGCCACCGGCCGGCAGCGGCTGCTGACGGCCCGGCTGCCCCTGGCTCGCAAGGAACTGCTGCTCGGCGTCAATCAGTCGATCATGATGGCGCTGGGCATGGCCGTGATCGCGTCCGTCATCGGCGCGGGCGGCCTCGGCGACCGCGTCTACCAGGCGCTGGCCTCCGTCGACGTCGGCGCCGCGCTCTCCGCCGGCATCCCGATCGTGCTGCTCGCCATCGTCCTGGACCGGGTCACCGCCGCCGCCGGAGAGCGGATCGGCGCGGCTCCGGCCCCCCGGCGTCGGCTCGACTGGGCCGTCGTCGCCCTGCTGACCGCCGCGGTCGCCGTCACGGGCCGCCTCGCCGACCGGCTGTCGTGGCCCGCCGGGTGGACGCTGGACATCGCCGAGCCCGTCAATGGGGCCGTCGACTGGATGACCGCTCACCTCTACTCCGGCGTACCGCTCGTCGGTGGCACCGCCGACTGGGCGGGCCACTTCACCACCTGGGTCCTCGGCCCCCTGCGCGACGGCCTGCAATGGCTGCCCTGGTGGGCGGTCCTGCTGGCCGTCGGCGCCCTCGCCCTGCTCATCGGCACCTGGCGCACCGCCGCGACCGCCGTCCTCGCGATGGCCGCGATCGGCGTCCTCGGCGTCTGGGACCCGGCGCTCGACACGCTGTCCCAGGTCCTGGCAGCCGTCGCCGTGACCCTGCTGATCGGCTTCGCCCTCGGTGTCGCCGCGGCCCGTAGCACCCGCCTGGGCCGCGCCCTGCGTCCGGTCCTCGACGTCTTCCAGACGATGCCGCAGTTCGTGTACCTGATCCCGGTGGTCGCCCTGTTCGGTGTGGGCCGCGCCCCGGCGGCCGCGGCCGCCGTCGTCTACGCGCTGCCCGCGGTGGTGCGGATCACGGCCCAGGGCGTACGCGCCGTGGATCCGTCCGCGCTGGAGGCGGCGCGCTCGCTGGGCGCGACCGGGCGTCAGCAGCTGTTCCAGGTCCAACTGCCGCTGGCCCGGCCCGCGCTGCTGCTGGCCGTCAATCAGGGCGTGGTACTGGTCCTCGCCGTGGTCGTCATCGGCGGCCTCGTGGGCGGCGGTGCGCTCGGCTACGACGCGGTCTTCGGCCTCGCCCAGGGCGATCTGGCGACCGGCCTGGTCGCCGGCGCGGCGATCGTCTGCCTCGGCCTGATGCTCGACCGTGTCACCCAGCCGACACAGCGCCGCGATCTCGCCGGAAAGGGGGCCTGACATGGCTCGCACACGCTCCGCCGCACTCGCGGCCACCGTCGCCGTCGCCCTGACGGCCCTCACGGGCTGCGGCGCCGCCGACATGACCCGCCAGGCCTCCCCGTACGCCGACGCGAAGGGCTCCCGCACGGTGACGCTGTCCGTGCAGTCGTGGGTGGGCGCACAGGCCAACGTGGCCGTCGCCCAGTACCTGCTGGAGCACGAGCTCGGCTACCGGGTGGACACCGTCCAGATCGACGAGGTCCCCGCCTGGGACGCGCTCAGCCAGGGCCGGGTGGACGCCATCCTGGAGGACTGGGGCCACCCGGAGCAGGAGAAGCGGTACATCGAGGACAAGGGAACCATCGAACGGGGCGGCGACCTCGGGGTGACCGGCCACATCGGCTGGTTCGTGCCGACGTACTTTGCCGAGGAGCACCCGGACGTCACCGACTGGAAGAACCTGAACAAGTACGCCGACCAGCTCCGTACCCCGGAGAGCGGCGGCAAGGGTCAGCTCCTGGACGGCTCACCGTCCTACGTCACGAACGACAAGGCGCTCGTGAACAACCTGGACCTCGACTTCCAGGTCGTCTTCTCGGGCTCCGAGGCGGCGCAGATCACCCAGATCAAGCAGTTCGCCAAGGAGCAGAAGCCCTTCCTGAGCTACTGGTACAAGCCGCAGTGGCTCTTCGAAAAGGTCCCGATGACGGAGGTGAAGCTGCCCGAGTACAAGGAGGGCTGCGACGCCGACCCGGAGAAGGTGGCCTGCGCCTACCCGCACACCCCGCTGCAGAAGTTCCTCAACGCCCGCTTTGCGGACGGCGGAGGCGACGCTGCCGCCTTCCTCAAGAAGTTCCGCTGGACGACCGACATGCAGAACGACGTCGCCCTGATGATCGCGGACCAGAAGCTCTCCCCCCAGGAGGCGGCGGGCCGCTGGGTGAAGGAGAACGAGACCACCTGGCGGTCGTGGCTCCCGACCTGACCCGGGTGCGGCACGACGAAGCCGGGTGAGGGTGCCTGGAGGACGACCCCTCCAGGCACCCGCCCGACCCCTCGATCAGCGGGTGAGCCGGGTGGCGAGGCCGTCGAGGACGATGTCGAGGCCGTTGGCGAACTTCCTGTCGCGGAACTCGACCGCGGCCACGGCGAGTTGCTCGGCATCGGCGTCGGCATCGGCGTCGGCATCGGCGTCGGCATCGGCGTCGGCATCGGCGTCGGCGTCGGCGTCGGCGTCGGTGGCGGAATGGGCATCGGTGTCGGATGCGGCGGGCACGAGGCGGGCCGTGAACTCGGCCTCGGTCTGTCCCGAGCGGGCCACGGTGGTCAGCCAGGCGGACTCGGTCGTGCTCATCCCGATCGCGTAGGAGAACACGGCGTCGATCGCGCCACGGGGGTCGGGAAGACCGGTGAAGGCGAAGAGGGCGGCCAGCCGCTCGGAGATGGCGGAGAGGTTGGGCCCCAGGTAGGCCAGGCCCGCCCGGCCCAGTTCCGCGCAGAGCCAGGGATGCCGCAGGGCCGTGACGCGGAAGGACGCGGCGCACGCGGAGACCTCCGCCCGCCAGTGCGGACCGTCGCCCCGCGGCAGGATGACCTCTCCCAGGGCCTCGTCCACCGCCAGCTCCATCAGCTCGTCCTTGTTGGCGACGTGCCGGTAGAACGAGGTGGCGCCGGCGTTCAGCCGGGCGCCGAGCTTGCGCATGCTCAGCGCCTCGGTGCCGGTCTCGTCCAGCATCGCGATCGCCTCGCGGACGATCACGGCCCGGCTCAGCGCGGGCTGGCGCGGCGCCGCCTTGGGACGTGCCCACACGGACGGGACGGGGTCGCTGTTCGTTCTCACGGTCACGCGGGGTTCCTTCCGAGGTGCGCACGCTGTTCGCCTGAAGGGTACAGCTGCACCAGCGCGTTCCCGCTTGGGCCGAGCAGGGGGTTCCCTCAGACCACGGAGAGCAGGTCCACCACGAAGACGAGAGTGGAACCCGCCGGGATCAGCGGCGAGGGGGACTGCTTGCCGTAACCGAGCCGCGGGGGAATGATGATCTCGCGCCGACCGCCGACCTTCATCCCCCTGAGCCCCCGGTCCCAGCCCTTGATGACCCTGCCGCCACCCACGGCGAACTTGAACGGCTCGCCCCGGTCCCAGGAGGCGTCGAACTCCGCTCCGGACGCGAAGGTGACCCCGACGTAGTGAACCCGCACCACCCTGCCCGGCTTCGCCTCGGCCCCGTCCCCGACGGCGATGTCCCGGATGGTCAGCTCCTGCGGAGGCTCACCCGCCGGAACTTCGACCTCCGGCTTTGTCGGTTCACTCATCGCAGCCTCACTACTCTCCGCCGGAATCCCGCGCGCCGACCAGTCGGGCGCATGGTCACTCCCCGCGGTAGGTGATCAAGCTACCGAGAACCCCGATCGACTGGATACATCGCACCCCACGGAACACGCCGCGGCACGACCGGGCGGGCTGGAGCCACCCGCGATGAGGAAGCCGATGCGGCTGCCGGGCAGGATCAGACCATGGGGCGAACACAACGGTCGTCGGCACCTCACAGGCCGCGGCACAGGTGGCGGGACTCGCCGCCTACCTGCTCTCCATGATCGGACCCCGGCGACCGGCGGCAGTGCCAACGTGTGGACCCCGGTCGAGATGACCTGGCATCGTGAAGGTCCAGGTGGTGTCTTCGGTCAGGATCGCTTCCAGCTGGGGCACACTCAGCTCTTCCAGGGCGTGGGCGTAGTTCGCCACCGTCTGCTGGAGTCCGGCTATCACGAGATCACCGTCAGCACGATCTTGCCTTGGATGTGGCCCTGCGTGGCCCGCTTGTGTGCGCTGCCCGCCTCGGGCAGCGGGTAGGTGCTGTCCAACCCGACCTGGAGCTTGCCCTCGTCGAACAGGCGCCCGATCTCGGCGAGCTGGGGGCCGTTGGAACGTACCTGGATGTTCGAGACCGTGATGTCCAGACGCGCCGTCTCTTCCGGGTCGTACTGGGCGAAGAACACCGGAAGCATGGTGCCTCCGCGCTTGAGCACGGTCAGGAAGCGTGAGCTGTCCGGGCCACCGACGGTGTCGATCACCAGGTCGACGCCGCTGACCACGTCCGCGGCCTGCGTCGTGGTGTAGTCGATGAACTCGTCGGCGCCGAGCTTGCGCAGGAACTGCTCGTGCCGGCCCGAGGCCACCGCGATGACATGTGCCCCCTTCCATTTCGCCAGCTGTACCGCGAAGTGGCCCACTCCACCGGCGGCCCCGTTGACCAGCACGGTCATCCCTGGCGTGATCGGCACCGGCTGGTGCACCTGGCCGGTGAAAGCAGACGGCACGTTGTGGCCGAGGTCAATCAGGTACTGCCAGGCCGTGAGCACGGCCATCGGCGCCCCGGCCGCCTGTACGTGGTCGATAGCGGCCGGCTTGTGAGCCAGGTCCGAGGCCGGCGCGGCCACGTACTCGGCGTACGTCCGGCCGTCGAATCCGGGGAACCGCAGCATGCCGAAGACCTCGTCACCAACGGCGAACCCCAGCACGTCGGGAGCGACCGCCTGGACCACGCCCGACATGTCCGTTCCGGGGATCAGGGGGAACTCCAGCGCCGGCCTCATCTCGGCCGGCATGACCTTCATCCCCTCACGCAGGTACCAGTCCGGCGGGTTGATGCCCGCCGCGTGCACCCGGACGAGCACCTCGCCGGGGCCGATCTCGGGAACCGGCACCTCGTCATACTGCAGAACTTCGGGGCCGCCGGCTTCGTGGAACTGGATAGCCTTCATCGCGTCTGTCGCTTTCTCGGGGAAACGTTGCTCCTTCAGTCAAAGCCCAGGACGGCATGGCCGTCCAAGACCGGTTCGGCAACCTCATCATTCCGAAACGGCATGACGCGTACGCTGGAAGGGTGAACGATCTCGGACAGGACCTGGAACTGCGGCTGGTGCGCTACTTCACCGTGGTGGCGGCGCACCAGCACTTCGGCCGGGCCGCCGCCGACTTGCACGTGGCCCAGCCGGCGCTGAGCCGCCAGATCCAACGGCTCGAGAAGCATCTCGGCGCACGACTGCTGGACCGCGTACCCCAGGGCGCCCTGCTCACTCCGGTCGGCCAGAAGTTCCTCCCCCGGGCCCAAGCCCTGCTGCAGGCCGCCCGCCAGGCCGAGCTGGCCGTGCGTGAACAAGCCCGGACCGAACGAATCGCCATCGGCTACGTCGAAGACCTGGTGATCACTGCCGCCGTACGGGAACTGCGCAGCCGCTACCCGGACGCCGAGATCACCACCCGGTACCTGAGCTGCCGCGACGTCGGGGCGCTGTCCGACAAGCGCGTCGACGCCCTGATCGCGCGGGCCCCGCTGCCGCTCGCCGCCGACGACGTGATCACCACCCCGCTGTATCAGGAGCCCCGGATGCTCGTGGTCCCGCGTGGCCATCGCATGGCCGACCGCGCGTCGGTGACCGCGGAAGAACTGGCCGGCGAGGAGGCGGCGCCGTGCGCGTTCGAGACCGCGGACTGGACTTCCTACCGGATCCTCGGGGCCGGCGTGCCGCCGATCGAGAGCTACGAGGACAAGCTCGAACTCGTCGCGAGTGGAAGGGCGATCGCCGTGCTACCGGTCGGCGATCGGCGTAGCTCACTGCGTCCCGACCTCGTCACCGTCCCGATCGAGGGCGCTCCCCCCAGCCAGGTCGTCCTGGTCAGCCGCAAGGGCGACCCGAATCCGATGATCAGGAATCTCCGGCTGGCGGCCCATGCCGTCCTGACCGCCCCGGAAGCCTGACCGGGAGTCCCAGTCGGAAGCCGCGCTCGGCGCTGTCGGCCGACGCCCGCAGGCGGGTGGGCCGGTTGCCGGCTTCTGCGGTGAGTTCGAGGTAGTCCCGGCCACTGCTGAGGTTCAGGCTCCACCTTCTCGCCCGCAAGGGCGGTCTGGCACGGGTCCGCGCCACGGTCGGCGGTGGGGTATCAGGATGGTCGCGGGAATGCAGGGGTGGAGCAGCGGGTCGGCGTCGGCTACGACTCTCCGCGCCTGGTCAACGCGGTTCGTGCCAGTCCGCGCAGCCAGGCGTGCGCGTGGTCGGTGTCGTAGCGCTGATGCCACGACAGGCATATCGGTGCCGACGGTAGTTGCAGCGGCAGGGGGAGCACGACCAGGCCGAGGTCGGTCACCGCGGTGCGCGTGGTGGCTTCGGGGACGCTGATCACCAGATCGCAGTCGCGCGCGAACGCCGGCGCGGCTGCTTCCGTGGGCACGGTCGCCACCACGCGGCGGGTGAGGCCGAGGCGGGCGAGGGCGTCGTCGAGGGGGTTGCTGAGGTTTCCGCGTCGCGAGACGGTGACGTGTTCGGCGGCGGCGTACTGCTGCGCGGTGACGGCCCTGACACGGGTGCGGGGGCGCTCCGGCCGCACGGCGATGTCAAGGGGGGTCTCGCCCACGTTCTCGGCACGGATGTCCGGTGCGCTGGGACGGTTGGCGTTCGCCTCGAGGTCGACCTGGCCGCGCCGCAACTCGGGGGTGTCGGTGCTCGATTCCGCGACGAAGCGCAGACGCACGCCCGGCGCCCGTGTGCGTACGGCCGCGAGCAGTGCGGGGCCGCTCATGGCGACCAGGGAGTCGTGCCAGCGAAGTGTGAAGGTGCGTTCCAGTGTTGCCAGATCGAGTTCGCGGCTCGGTGCCAACACCCCCTGGACCTGGTGCAACAGCTCGTGCACCTGTGCCCGGACGGCGATCGCATACGGCGTCGGCGTCATGGTGCGGCCGGTGCGCACCAGGATCTGGTCCCCGGTCGTGCGCCGGATCCGGCCCGGGCTCCGGCTCATCGCGGGGGCGGTGACGTGCAGGCGGGCGGCTGCCCCGGCCACGCTGCCCTCCTCGAGCAACGCGTCGAGCGCGGCGAGCAAGTGCAAATCCAGTTGCATGAGAATCATCTCAGTCGTGCTTTACATGCACTTGAGGTTAATCAGCCCCTCTCCTAATCTTCGAGAGCGGGCGCAACAGAGCGCGGACTCCGCCCCACGACCTCATCCCCTTGCTCAGACGGGAGTTCCACCATGTCCGAAACGCTTCAGACCACCGCAGTCGCCGCCTCCGACGCCGACCTGCTCGCCCAGACCGTGCTCGCCGTGCGTACCGCCGGTTCGGCGCTGCGCGAGCGCTTCGGCGAGGTGGTCCGGTACGAGACCCGTGAGGAGCTGATGGACGCGCTCGCCGCCAACGACGACACGGCCCTCGACATCCTGCGCCCCCGACTCACACAGCTGCGTCCGGATGCCGGCTGGGTGGAGGACGAACTCGACGGAGGGGCGCTCCCGCCCGGCGAATGGTGGGTCGTGGATCCGGCCGAAGGCAACGTCAACCACCTGCACGCCCTGCCGGAATGGGCGGTCACCGCCACCCTCGTGCGCGAGAACCAGCCCGTACTCACCGTGGTCCACCTCCCGTTGACCGGCGAGACCTACACCGCGCTCACCGGAGCGGGCGCCCACCTCGACGGCCGACCCCTGCACGTCGCCCCCACCACGGACCTCGGCCTGAGCATCGTCGCCACCAGCCAGGCCCGCCCGGACGAAGACGAGGAGGTCGTGCGGCGCGTCGGCTCCTCGATCACCGCGATGCTCTTCGACGCACTCGTCGTCCGCACCGCCGTGCCCGCGACCTTGCACCTGGTCAACGTGGCCGCAGGCAGGACCGACGTCTTCTGGCAGTTCGCCGGGGCCCGAGCGGACCTGCTCCCGGGGGCGCTGCTCGTCCAGGAGGCCGGCGGACGGATCTCCGACGCCGAGGGCCGCCGCTGGACCCCGCAGAGCAACAGCTTCCTGGCCGCCGCACCCGGCGTCCACACCGAAGCCGCATCGACGCTCTCCCGCTGACCCCGTACCAGAACCAGAAGAACAACAAGAGGAACGAAGCGACATGAACGAGATCGCAGTACTCGGGAACGGCCGCGTCGGCGGCAACCTGGCCGCCGCCCTCACCCGAGCAGGGCATCAGGTCACCGCGGCGGACCGCACGAAGGGCGCCGCCGCCGACGCCGCCCGCACGGCCCGGATCGTCATCAACGCCACCCCGGGCGCCGGCTCCCTGGAACGCCTCACCGCCCTGCGCGAGGAACTGCGGGGCAAGATCCTCATCGATGTCTCCAACGCCACCACCGACGGCCCGGACGGACTGCCCGCCGACCTGCTCTACCCCGGCTCCAGCCTCGCCGAACAGCTCCAGGAAGCACTCCCCGAAACGCATGTCGTCAAGACGCTCAACACGATGCTCTTTCCGGTGATGACTGCGCCGGCCACGCTCACCGAGGCGCCGACCGCGTTCCTCTCCGGCGAGGACCCGCAGGCCAAGCAGACCGTCCACGACCTGCTCACCGACCTCGGCTGGCGGAAGGAGTGGATCACTGACCTCGGCGGAATCCGGACCGCCCGAGCCACGGAAGCCGCGATCCTGTTCGTACCGCACGTCATCCGGTCCACCGGATTCACACCTTTCGCGATCTCGATCGCCCGCTGATCCGCAGTAGGCGCGGCGGCTGCCGATGGCCGGGTGGCATGCTGGGCGGGAATCCGGGCCGATGGCGGGTGCCCATGGGACCGCGCGGAAATGCGGGGGGCCGTGATCTTTGCGGGGATGTACATCGGGGGCCGGTTCCGGCTGGAGGCACTGCTCGGCCGAGGCGGGATGGGCGAGGTCTGGCGTGCCCATGATCTCCGTCTGCATCGCCGGGTCGCGATCAAGTTCCTCGCCCCGCATCTCGCCGACGGCCACGTCGTGGACCGTTTCCACCGAGAGGCCCAGGTCACCGCGCGGCTGGGGCACCCGGGTATCACTCAGGTCTTCGACAGCGGTGCCCAGGACGGGCGGCTTCACCTGGTCATGGAGCTGCTCGACGGGCGGAGCCTGGGCGAGTTGCTCCTGGAGAAGCCGGGCGGGCTGCCCGCGCAGCAGGCGGTGGATCTGGCCGCGCAAGCCGCCGACGCACTCTCGTACGCGCATCAGGCGGACATCGTCCACCGCGACATCAAGCCCGCCAATCTCATGCTGGTCTCCGGCGGCCGGGTGAAGGTCTGCGACTTCGGGATCGCTGGATTCGTGCAGGCGGACTCCGGCCTCACCCGGGAGGGCAGCCTCATGGGCACGCCCGACTACATGGCCCCGGAGCAGTGTCTGGGGCAGCGGGTCGACGGGCGGGCCGACATCTACGCCTTGGGCTGCGTGCTGTTCGCGCTCCTCACTGGAAGGCCGCCGTTCGCGCGCGAGGGTGACTTCCGTGTCGTGATGATGGACCACATCCACACGGAGCCCCCGCGCCTGGCCTCATTGCGGCCAGGTGTTTCCGAGGATGTCGACCGGTTCGTATCGGTTCTGCTCGCCAAGAGTCCCGATGACCGCCCCGCCTACGCGGGGGCTGTCGCAGACCGGCTCAGAAGCCTTTCTCCAGGGACGTCCGGCAAGGTGGTCCCCGGGCATCAGGCGTTCTCCGGGTCCTCGGACTCCCCTGTACGGGACCCCCGGTACGCGTACACCGGACGCCCAGCCCCAGCCCCGGCCCCGGCCATATCCGGGTTCACGATCGAGCCGTTCTACAACGAGTTCCTCGGCCCCGAGGCGTCCCAGGTCCATGTGCTCGCGACAGTGGCGGCCGCGGGCGCGGCCCCCGACGAGCTGATGGCCGCGGCGCCGCGGGCCCTGGTCTTCCTGCTCGGGCTGTCCGGCGAGCTTTCCGATATGAAATTCCATGCGGTCAAGGACGCGGTCGGTGCGGCCGTGGACAGCCTGGACGAAAGCGTCTCCTTCGCCGTTGTGGCGGGCTCGGAGTACGCCCGGATGCTCTACCCCGACACCATGCGGCTCGTCCGGGCGAACGCGACGACCAAGGCCGAGGCGCACGCCGCGCTGGCCCGGCTGGAACCGATCGGGGCGGCCGCCTTCGGCCGGTGGCTGCGGCTCGCCGACCGACTGATGGCCGCCCACTCCGGCGCCGCGCGCACGGCGATCCTGCTGACGGACCTGAAAGCCGAGGCAGAGGGCCCCGAAGAGCTGGCCTCCGCGCTCGCCTCGTGCGCCGGCCGCTTCTCCTGCCATGCCCGGGGCGTGGGCCCTGACTGGGAGGTGGCCCAGCTCAGGTCCATCACCACGGCGCTGCCCGGCAGCATGGACATCGCCATGGCTCCCTCGTCGCCCACATCGGACCTCGCCCGGGAACTCACCTCGCTCATCGCCGGGACCCGGCAGGCCCACGTCCGCAACCTTGCCCTGCGGATCGCGGTGCCGAACGGCGGCCAGGTGGGCTTCGTGAAGCAGGTGACACCGTCCGTGGAGGATCTCACCGGCCACGGACTCATGGCCGGCCCGGGAACCAGCGAGTACCCCATCGACGTTCGCGACAGTGAGTCACGCGACTACCACCTGCTCCTGGACCTGCCACCCGGAGGGGCTGAGGACGAGGTGGTCGCGGCCGAGCTGAGCATCGTCCTGCTGCCCCCGACCGGCGAGGGACAGGCACTCGCTCATCTGCCGATTACGGTCCGGCGTGACGATACGGCGCCCAGTTCGTCGCAGTCCGCAGAGTAGGGGGCGGCCAGCGGGGGAGCGGCCGGGTGAGCCGGCCGCGGGGGATCGCCCGGAACTGGGCCAGGTGGACCGTTCGAGGACGCGGTCGTGGACGGTCGAAGAACACGTCATCCCACCCGGAGACCGACCGCCAGCGTCAGTTCGAGAACCCGGTGCGGCGACCCGAGATCCGGAAACAGCTCCCGCAGCTGCGACATCCGGTACCGGACGGTCTGGGGATGGACGAACAACGCCGCCGCCACCTCGTCCCGCCTGCCCTGGTGCAGCAGCCACGCCCGCAACGTCTCCTCGAGCCGCCGCGCGGTCGTGGCCGGCAAGGTCCAGAGCGGTGCGAGGGCGCGGGCGCGCAGGTCGGCGAACGCGTCCGCGTCGGCGCTCAGCACCAGCTCGGGCAGGTGCTCCTCGGTGTCGCGGATGTCGCAGGAGAGGGAGCGCGCGCGTACGGCTCGTGCGTACGAGGCGGCCGCACGCGTCCACGGCCGGGCCGGGCCGACCACGGCGGTGCGGTCGGACAGCTTCCTCAGGAGATGCGCTCGGTCGGCATCGGGGACGAGCAGGACGCCGGAGGCGTCCGGCAGATCGTCGAGGACAAGGGTGCCCGGGTCGAGCGCGCGGTAGGCCGGCCGGGCCTGGGCGGCGGGCAGCAGGACTGCGGTCAGCGAAACCGGCGGCTGCCACCCGGCCCGCCCGGCAGCGGCAAGGAGCGCGTCCGGGCTCGCGCCGGAGAGGAGGTCGCGGGCCAGTTGTTCCAGGTGACGCTCGTGGGCCCGGCCCCGCGCGGCCAGTTCGTCGGCGTGGCCCGCGGCACTCGCGGCGGAGAGCTCGTCGATGTAGGCGAAGGTCAGCTCGGCGAACTTGGCGACCTGGGCGGCGGGCAGACCTGCGGGTACGGCACCTGCGGCCAGGCCTCGCCAGGCCACGCGGGCGCCGACCCGGTAGGCGCTGAGCAGGGCGTCCATGGAACGGCCGTCGCGGACCTCGCCGCGGCCCAGCTCGTAGGCCGCTTCGCCGGCGTCGCCGCCCGTGGCGTTCCCGCTCGCGAGGTCGAGGTAGAGGCCCAGGGCGGTGCGGACGGCTCGGCGGATGGTGGCGCCCATCCGGCCCGAAAGGGCGTTGGCGTAGGGCGGGACCTCGTCGATGATCGCCTGGACGACCTCGTCGGCGGTGGTCCTCAGCGCGGCCCGAAGCGCGGTGACCGTCGTCTCGTCCAGGACCAGTTCGCTGGCCCTCCGCATTGCATGGCTCACGTCTTTGTTCCCTGCGAACAATTCAACCGATCAGATTCACGTCCTGCGGACAGGACTTTACCCCCTGAAGCACATCAAGCTGGGGTCATGACGAGTGCAGCCCTCCGCAGTAGGGCATGGAAACTGCTGGAGATGGTCACGACGCCGCTGCTGCCGTCGGACTACCTCGACCTGGTCAGCCCGCTGCGTGCGGGAGGCGACCTGCGGGGGCGCATCGAGGCCGTGCACCCCGAGACGGGTGACGCCGCGACCATCGTGATCAGGCCGGGACGGGGCTGGCGCGGCCACACAGCCGGTCAGTACGTAAGGATCGGGGTCGACGTCGACGGGGTGCGCCTGTGGCGTGCCTACTCGGTCACCTCGCCGACACACCGCAGGGACGGCCGGATCACGATCACCGTGAAGGCGATCCCGGACGGCAAGGTCAGCAATCACCTGGTCCACCGGGTGCAACCGGGCACGCTGATCCAGCTCGACCAGGCGACCGGTGACTTCGTGCTGCCGGAGGCCAAGCCCGCCAAGGTGCTCTACCTGACGGCCGGCAGCGGCATCACGCCGGTGATGGGCATGCTGCGCGACACCGAGTTCGACGACGCCGTCATGGTCCACTCCGCGCCACAGCCGCACGACGTGATCTTCCGGGGCGACCTGCACGACCTGGTCGCGTACAAGAAGCTGCGTCTCACCGAGCTGCACACCGACACGGACGGCCTGCTCGACATCGCCCGTCTCGGCGAACTCGTCCCCGACTGGGCCGAGCGCGAGACCTGGGCGTGCGGGCCCGCGGGCCTGCTCGACGCCGCCGAGGACCACTGGACCGAGCACGGCGTCCCGGAGCGCCTGCACACCGAACGCTTCCGCCCCAGCATCGTCGTCGCCGGCGACGGTGGCGAGGTCACGTTCGCCGCCACCGGCAAGACCGTCGACGCGGACGGCGCCACGCCGTTGCTGGAAGTCGGCGAGGAGGCCGGCGTGCTCATGCCGTCCGGGTGCCGCATGGGCATCTGCTTTGGCTGCGTCACACCGCTCACGGCGGGTGCCGTCCGCGACCTGCGCACCGGCGAGATCACCGAGGCCGAGCCGGGCGTCCTCATCCAGACCTGTGTGTCCGCCGCGGCGGGCCCCTGCGACATCGAACGGTAGGAGCACCTTGACCGCCATCGACCCCACCGCCCACCTGACCGCGGAGCAGATCGAGGAGCTCGGCCGCGAGCTGGACGCGATCCGCGACGAGGTGATCGCCGACCGCGGCGAGAAGGACGCCGCCTACATCCGCAAGGTCATCTCGGCGCAGCGCAAACTCGAGCTGGTCAGCAGGGGCGTCCTGCTGTTCTCGATCTTCCCGCCCGCGTGGCTGATCGGCACCGCCGGCCTGTCCGTGGCGAAGATCATGGACAACATGGAGATCGGCCACAACATCCTGCACGGCCAGTGGGACTGGATGCGGGACCCGAAGATCCACTCCACCACCTGGGACTGGGACCACGTCTCGCCGGCCGAGCAGTGGAAGCACTCGCACAACGAGCTGCACCACACGTACACCAACGTGATCGGCAAGGACAACGACCTCGGCTACGGCATCATGCGCGTCGACGAGGACCAGAAGTGGCACCCGTTCCACCTCGGCCAGCCGCTGTGGAACTTCATCAACGCCTGCTTCTTCGAGTACGGCATCGCCGCCTACGACCTGGAACTCGGCAAGAACCTGCACAAGCGCCGCCGCAAGAACCCGGAGTTCCGCGCGCGGGCCAGGGCCGTGGGCCGCAAGATCCGCAAGCAGGTGCTCAAGGACTACGTGATCCACCCGCTCCTGTCGGGCCCGTCGTTCCTCACCACGCTCGCCGCCACGTTCACCGCGAACCTGGTCCGCAACATCTGGACCCACTCGGTCATCATGTGCGGGCACTTCCCCGAGGGCGTGCAGGTCTTCGAGCGCCGGTCGATCAAGGGCGAGACGCGCGGCCAGTGGTACCTCCGCCAGATGATGGGCTCGGCGAACATCAGCGGCAGCAAGGCCATGCACTTCATGACCGGAAACCTGTCGCACCAGATCGAGCACCACCTGTTCCCGGACCTGCCGAGCAACCGGTACGCCGAGGTCGCGGTGAAGGTGCGCGCCTTGTTCGAGAAGTACGAGCTGAGTTACGTCACCGGGCCGCTGCCCAAGCAGGTGTACTCCGCATGGCACAAGGTCTTCCGGCTCTCGCTGCCGAACAAGAAGCCCAAGCTCACGACGCCGGACCGCGAGCAGGAGCTCGCCGCGGCCTGATTCCCGGTACTGGTTCAGACCCTTCGGCCGTACCGACGGCACCGCAGGTTCGTGCGACATCCCGCGAGTTCTCCCGAGCCCGCTGCGTCACCGAGGCTGTGGCCGGAGGCTCGTTCCCCCTTCGGGTTCATCAAGGCCACCTGGTAGGTGGCGATGACTGGTGCCTCCCCCAGGGTGAGGGGGTCGCGTTCCGGGCTCGCTGGGCGGGGCGGGTGCCTTGACGGCCATCAGCTGCCACGGGGCGCCGGCGGGGCGTGGGCAGGATGCGTACGGCAGCGGCGTCCGGTGGACGGGCCGGCTGGACGAGTGCCGCGACGGCCCGACGCTCTGCGTCGAGGACGGGGGTGAGGCGAGTCTGCAGTCCGTCGGCCCACGGAGCGAGGAACGGGCCCTCGGCCACTGCCTCGTTGCTCCTTGCCGGGTAGGAGTGCAGTCGGTTGCGGTGCGAGTGGCGGCCGGCGTGACCCGGACCACCTGCTCGTGGTGGGCTCGGGTCCGTGCGGACCGCTCTGCCGACTGCTCCGCCCTTCGGCGGCCCGCTACCTCCTCGCGCACGCGGCCTGTCCCGTGCTGACCGTGTCCCCTTCCCCGTCCCCGTCCCCGTCCCCGCTCCAGGCCACGCTCGACGTCCGGGAGTCCACCTTCCGGATGCACCAGCGCTACGGACATGAGCTGCCCACGTCCAAACGGCCATCACGGGCTCACGTGCACTGCGGGCTGATCGAGCGGGGGCCGTCAGAGGTGCTGAGGCTCCCGCCCTGCCATCCACGGTCAGGGCCCGTTCGTGACCCGGCCCCTTCCCCTCACGAACGCGTTCATGATCTCGAGACCGCCCTGGGCGCTGACGGTAGCCGGATGCCTGGGGCCCAGCACCCGCTGCCGGTCGGACACCACCTGCGCCAGGAGCACGACGGCTTCGGCGACGCGGCCGGCCCGCTGGTAGGAGGCAGCGAGGTTGGCGCGGGCGGTGAGGGTGTCGGGGTGTTCGGGGCCCAGCACCCGCTCAAGATCCTTCACGTTCTGTGTTTCGCTGGTGATGGCGTCGTCAATACGGCCCGCCTGTCCGTACGCGCCCGCGAGGTTGCCCCGGGCGGTGAGGGTGTCGGGGTGTTCGGGGCCCAGCACCCGCTCGGTCTCTGCCGCTATGTGGTCCATCAGGACGGTCTTGCCGAGGCCCATGTCGTCGGTTGTTTCGACTTACTTGCAGTGTCGGATAGAGCATCAAGGGCGGGCCCTGGCGGGGGTTTGTGTGCTTGGTAGCAGCGTGTCGGTTAGGTAGGCTCTCGCGCATGGAACAAGCGTTCTATTCACCCTCGGGGTGGGAATCCAGGGGGCTTGAGTTCAAGCCGGCGATCCCTGAGGGGATGCCACTTCTGTTCGATGATGACCTGCTCCTCGAGGATGCCCGCGGCGCCAGGGAGACCGTCGCGGTGAACCGGTGGGCGTGCGGGCTGCCTACGTCAGGGGTCCCGGCGGCCAACTCCTGGCCGACCTACATCCGCGCGGTGCGTGAGTGGAAGGAGTTCGCCGCGCTGCACGGCGTGTGCCTGTTCGACACCAGAGTCCGCCTGAAGCAGGTACTCGGCACCTACGCGGTCCACCGCTCGTCCGGTCCGGTGAAAGCCCTTTTCGCGGCGTCGACTTGGAACCAGACCATGACGATCCTGAGCGGCTTCTACGACTGGGCGGTCAGAGAGGGCTACGCGACCGCAGTGCCGTTCACCTACAAGGAGGCCCAGCACCTGTTCAAGGACCAGTCGGTCAAGATCAGGGTCAACCAGGCCAGGCGGCGTCAGGCCAAGGAGCACGTGACGGTCAAGTACCTGCAGGAGGACTTCGCCGACCTGTTCACGAAGGGGCTGGAGCGGCTGGAGCCCGACGGCAGGCAGGAGTCGGGCTACCGGGGCCGGGAGATTGCCCGGAACGCGTCGGTGGGCAGGTTTGTGCTGTCGTCGGGGCTGCGCCTGCAGGAGTTCTCCTACATGCTTGCCGTCGAGATCCCAGCGCTGCCCCGCGTTCGCAGTGAGGTCCCGGTGGTACTGCCGGTCCCGGAGGGGATCGCCAAAGGCAGCAAGTTCCGTGAGTCGTGGGTGAGTTACGACGCACTGGCGGAAGTGCATAACTATCTGGAGTTTGAGCGCGCGCTGGCGGTACGGGATTCGACCTGGATGCCGCCAGCCCGCTGGGGCGAGCCACTGATTGTGACGGAGGCCGACGCGGTCGGCGGCCGGGTCAACGGTGTCCGCACCACATGGGCGTCGATGAAGCCTTCGCACCGTCGGCGCCTGGTCGGCCCGGACGGCGGCTCGATGCTGCTGTCGGTGTGGGGTCCGGGCCGGCCGTTCACCGAGTGGTCCAAGGTGTTCGAACGCGCGGCGGACCGCCTGCGGGAGCGCTACGAGCCCCGGTTCCCGCATGTTTGGCCCCACCGGCTTCGCCACACGATGGCCATGGCAACCATGAAACGCCTGGTCAGGGGCTACTACGAGCAGGCGGCCCGGCTGGTGAAGGACACCGACGAGAACGCGGCGCTCGGGCTGTACCTGCGCACGACCGAACCGATCATGGTCCTGCGCGACCTGTTGGGACACGAGAGTTCGATCACCACGGAAAAGTACCTGCACCGGCTTGATACGACCCGTATCTTCCGCGAGCTCTATCAGCGGAGCGGCTTGGAGGCCGGGCTGCTGGACGCGGCGTCGGATAGCGAGGCGGACGGGGAGTTCGCCGACGATTGGACGAGGTGTTCGCCTGATGCCCGCGAGCGTGATCCACGACGATCCTCCCACCATCTTCGCGCGGTTCACCGATGGCACCTCGTGCACCGTGCGCATCAGCAACTCCCCAAACATCAAGCTGGCAGGGGATCTGCTCCTGGGCCTGGCGGATCTCGTCAAGCCGCACGGCGACCTGGACGCCATGGGCAGCGTCCAGGGGTACACGACGGCGATCCGGCACATGTGTAACAAGCTGGCGGAGGCCGGGTTCTACGGCTCCGCCGCAGCCCTGACTCGCGGACGGCTCTCCCAGTTCTGGCTGGGCGCCGGGCATCCGGTCAACGAGTACGAGACGCGGGCGATGCTGCGGCGCTGGGACGATGCCCACGGCCTGTTGAAACCGGATGTGCGGGCCCTGGTCGACGGCCGGAGCTACACCATTGCGCACCAGCGCGACCGCACCCCGCTCTCGCCCTACATCGAGGGCGAGTGGGCCCGGCTGACCGAGGCGTGCAAGCAGGTCGTCAAGCGGGACTTCCAGCAGTTCAAAGCGGCGATGGCGGCGGGGGAGCGGGGCCAGGACCCGCACGCGGGCGGCTGGGGCGTGGACAACGTCCGCTGGGCGATGGCCAATTGGGGCCCGGCCAAGGCCGCTCCCGTCGTCAGGTGGCGCCCGGACCACCCGTCCGGCCTGCGAGAGAAGCAGTTCCCGTACGCCATCGCCAGGGACACCGCCGTGGTGTTCCCGAATACCTCAACGGTGATCGCCTACCGACTGCTGCTGGGCATCTACACCGGGATCGTGCCGGACGGCCTGGCGGACCTGGGGCTGAGCGATGTGGACCGGGCCGGCGATTCGACGATCCTGCTCGACTACGTCAAGGGCCGCACCGCGCCGGAGAACCTGGTCCTGTCCCCCCGCGCCAGTCGTCTGCTGCAGCAGTGGCTGGAGCACTCCGCACCGGGCCGGCGCTTCGCGCCCGACCACCTCAAGGACGAGCTCTGGGTGCGCTACTCGGACATTGCCAAGGGCTGGATCACGAACCCGGAGGACCCGGGACTCCTCAAGTTCTGGGTCCGCAGGGCCGGACTACTCGACGACAAGGGCGGCGAGCTGTGGCTGCATCGCCACCGGATCCGCACCACCCATGGCGCGATGCGCGAGCGGCGCCACTGGAAGGGCAGCCGTCGCTCCACCCTCGACCCGAACCGCAGTCCGGCGATCGAGGGTGACAACTACCTCACCCTGGGCACCAATGCCCAGCGCGAGATGGTCAACGACGTCATCGCCGACGCACAGATGGACATGATGCGGCGTGCACAGCCGCCGATGGTGCTGACGCAGGAGTCGGTGGCCGCGCTGGTGCGCGACTACCCCGCGCAAGTGGCCGCGCTGGAGCTGATCGACGAGGTGCTGGCCGAACTCGTTGGCGGGCAGCGGGACGTGTTCAGCGCCTCGTGCGGCGATCAGCTGTCGGGCCTGCACGGCCCCAAGGGCAAGCCCTGCCCTGCCCGGCCCTGGGTGTGCCTGGCCTGCCCGCTGGCCCTGTTCACCCCCCGGCACCTGCCGAACCTGCTGCGGCTGCGGGCGTTCTTCTCCGCGATGTGGCAGCAGATGCCCGCGGCCGAGTTCATGCCCCTGTTCGGCTTCTACTCCCAGCGCCTGGACGCCATCCTCACCCCCGGCGTCCATTTCAGCCCCGAGGCCCTGGCCGAGGCCGCCGCCCAGGTCGGCGACACCGACGACGAACTGCCGCTGCGAGCGGAAGAAAGGACCGTGCGGTGACCACCACGGCCCAGCGCATCTCCCCCTGGACCGGCGAGCGGACCAGCCCCTTCACGGGCGCCGACGTCTGCGAAGCCGCCAGGCTCCCGCTGCCCAAGCTGTCCCGGCGAAGCCTCTTCGACGACGACATCTGGTACTTCATCGACGTCGAGGGCCTGTCCCAGCAGCACCCCGACTACGCCAAGCGCCTGGACTTCACCGGCATCCGCAACCCTCGCTGGCGGCTGACAGCCAAGGAGTTCTTCTTCGCCCGCCTCGCCCCCTGGCACGATGGCGTGCGCGAACTCGCCCACGCCTTCCGCACACCACTGGGCCTGATGACCTGCTACCAGCGGCTCCTGGGCCTGACCAGCTGGCTGAACTGGCTGGACGAGCACCTGGTCTCCTCCCTCCAGGGGGTGACCCAGCAGCACTGCGACTCCTACTACCAGCGGTGCCAGGACATCCGGGACGAGGACGGCGTCGTCGTGCGCCCCAGCAGCGACGGAACCCGGACCGACGCCGTCCAGGCCATCATGGAACCTGCCTTCTACACTGAGCTGTTCACCGCCGACGCCTACCGCCCCGGGTTCATCCCGTGGAACGCCAGGAGCGCCCACAGCATCGTCGGCAAGGTCGTCACCAAGAAGAACAAGACCCCGACGCTGAACCAGAGCGTCCTGAAGCCGATCCTGGCCGCCGCCCTGTACGTCATCGAGACTCTGGGCCCCCAACTCCTCGCCCTGCCGCCGCGCTCCATGGCCAAGGACGTGCACGCCACCGGCAATGCCCACAACTGGCACCAGCGCCTGACCGGTGTCCTGAACGAACACATCTCCTGCGGCACCCCCCTGGAGGTCCTGCCGGAATTCCGAATCAACACCCGCCTGGCCCGCGGCTGGTCGGCCAGCGACCCGCTGCTGCGGGTCAACCTGAACGCCATTGCCAAGGAGGCAGGCATCCGGATGTTCCGCCCCAACTACATCAAACCGCTACGCAGGCTGGTCGAGCAGACCCTGGCCACCGTGGGCATCCAGGCCGGCTGGGGTGTGGACGCCGGCCTGGTGCAGCGTGCCGACGGGGCCGGCGAGGTCCCGTGGACCCTTCCGCTCACCCGCGCCCAGGATATGGACTTCCTCATCGAGAAGGTCCGCACCGCCTGCCTGCTGGTGATCGCGGGGGTCACGGGCATGAGGGCGAGTGAGCTGATGGAACTGCCCGTCGACTGCGCGCTTCCCCCCTTCGAGACCGGACCCGGCCGGGTGCGCTACACCCTGGCGAGTCGCCTGATCAAGGGTCAGCCGCGAGGCGGCAGGCGCGAGGAGTGGGTCACCGTTCAGGAGCCCCACGACGCGGCGGTCATGTCCGCGGCCCTGCTCGGCGAGGACCACGGCCAGAGCCACTTGTACGGGCGCGTCGCCTTCAAGGTCCGCTTCAAGAACTTCCGCGACTGGGCCAACGGCCCCGAGGGACGGCGGCTGGGCCTGGCGCCGATCCCCGAGAACCTGGTGAACCTGCGTATACTGCGAAGGACCCTGGCCGTTGAACTGGCCCACCGGCCGGGCGGGTTGCTCGCCGCCAAGATCCATCTCAAGCATGTGTCGGTGGCCACGACCGAGGGTTATGCGGCTCTGCCCGGCGGGGCCCAGGGCAAGTTCCTCGCGGAGATGGCCGAGGAGGAACAGGGCCGCAACAAGGATCTCACACTGGCGGTGTTCCGCGATTTCCAGCAGGGGATCATGCCGGCCGGGCCCGGCGCTCGGGAGCTGGTGGAGTTCTTCACCCACGTCGACGGCCGGCTTGAGGAGATGGCGGGTTCCACGGTGAACGTCAAGGTTGGCGATCAGGAGGTGGTCAACCTGCTGTCCAGGCGGGCGGCGACCCTGCACTTGGCGACGGCGAACTACTGCTGGTTCGTCGACCCGTCCAAGGCCCTGTGCCTGAAGCTGGCCGGCACCCCGGGCGCGAAGAAGCCCCTGGCCGGGATGTGCGACTCCTCGCGGTGCCCGCAGGCAACCCACCACCCCTGCCACCGGTCGGTGTGGGCTTCCAGCGCCGAGACCAAGAAGGTGTTCATCGCCACCATCGGCCGCGGCCAGAAGAGCGAGAAGGACCGGCTGAAGGGCGAGCTGGAACGCGACCTGCGGGTCCTGTCCGAGATCGACAGCGCGTTCGGAACGGCGGCCTGACATGGGACGGATCACCGAGGAGACCCGGGTCCGCAACGAGGAAGCTATCCGGGCGGCCATGGACCGGCTCCTGCGCGGCGAGGTGCCGCCCGGCGGCCGGTGCGACCTCAAGACCCTGGCCATCGAGGCCAGCGTCACCCGCACCGCGTTCTATGCCAAGAAGGACCGCGACGGTACCGCCCGGCCCGGCCCCTACCAGCACCTCGCGGAGGAGTTCGAACGGCGCCTGAAAGCCCTGCAGGACGCCGGAACGCTGCCCGACCCGAGGGCGGCCCAGATCGAGCGTCTGAAGGTCATCAACGCCGAGCTGAAGCAGCGAGTCGAGGACCGGGACGCCGAGATCGAGAAGCTCACCGCGTTCAAGCAGCTGGCGCTGTCCCGCATCGCCGCCCAGCATCTGGAGATCGAACACCTGCGGGAAGACCTGGCCCAGCGGCCTGACTCGGCCGGCCCGGTTGGAGTCGTCCGGCAGCTGCCTGCCCCGTTCGGGTCGTGCAGCTGACTTCTGGTCATGCGTCGGGCCAGGGCTTCGGCGAAGTCAATGGGCGTCCGTTTTATGATTACTTGAGCCCGAGCAGGGCGAGCGGGCGGTCCGCGTTGCGGGCGTTGTGCGGTTGCGGCGGTCGGCGAGCCAGCGGCCGACCGCCAGGTCCAGTGCGTCGCCGTCGATCCGGGCCAGCAGTCGTCGAACCATCGTTTCCGCAGG
>NZ_JBIWCL010000029.1:0-109458 GCF_044761485.1 Streptomyces sp. NPDC097617 | reverse complement strand
TCGTGGGGGCCGGCGTAGGTGAGGGCGTCGGGTGCGGTCTGGGGGGCGTAGCCGAGGGGGGGGGGGCCCCCCCCCCCCCCCCCCCCCCCCCCCCGCGGGGGGGGGGGGGGGGGGGGCGGGGGGGGGGGGGGGGGGGGGGGGGGGGGGGGGGGGCGCGGCCGGGGGGGGGGGGGGGGGCCCGCCCCGGGGGGCCCCCCCGCGACCGTGCGGACCCCCTTGACGCCCCTCTGCGCCCACGGGACGCTCCCGGGTCTCGAACCGAACGGTTGCAGCTGGGGGGCCGCTATGCCGGAGGATTCTGTTCAGTCGGTGGGGGAGTTGCGTGCGCAGCTCGTCGCACGGGGGGCACGCTGGTCGGTCCTGGAGCATCTCGCCGACGAGGAGCCCGTGCCGCGGCCTTCGCTCGGTCTGGAGCCCGGGGCGAATCTGACGCCCGCCGCGGACGCGGGGGTGATCGATCTGGCGGGGATCATCGGCCACGCCAGCGGCAATCCGCATCTGACCCGGCGCCGGGCCGCGCACGGGCTGCTGCCCGGGGTGCGGGGGCCGGCGGCCGGAGCCCGGCCCGCGGCCGTGGACTGGCGCAGCCGCTGGGGCCTGCCGTGGATCACCAAGGTGAAGGACCAGAACCCGTGCGGCTCCTGCTGGGCCTTCGGCGCCGCGGGCCTCGTGGAGTCCATGGCCCGTATCGAACACGACGTATGGGCGGAGCGCTCCGAGGGGGACGTGCACGACGGTCTGCGCTTCACCTGCGGGCAGGGCAGCAATCCGGAGACCGCCCTGGACTGGATCAGGGCGAACGGCGGGCTCGCCGACCCGGACTGCTGGCCGTACAGCACCCCGCCCGCGGGTCTGCCGGCCGCCCGCCGCGAGGCCTGGCGCGCCGAGTACACGCCCAGTTGGGACCGGTCGGGCAGGACCGTCCGGATCACCGACTACGTCCGCCTCGGCGACGTGGAGCAGCAGAAGGTCTGGCTGGACACGGTCGGCCCGCTGACCGCCTGCTTCGACGTGTACGACGATTTCTTCGGGCTCGGCTCCGGGGTGTACCACCGCACCAGCGACCATCTCGCGGGCGGGCACTGCGTGTTGATCGTCGGCTACGACGACGCGGCCGGCTGCTGGCTGTTCAAGAACTCCTGGGGGACGGGCTACCACGTCGGCGGCTACGGCCGGATCGCCTACGGCGAGGTCAACATCGACCACTGGGCCAAGTGCGGCCTGCGCGGCACCAACATCGACCCGTGGACCAAGCGCCGCCTGCACACCGGCAACGTCTACGAGAGCGGCAACGGCCGCGCCCACCGCAATTTCGAGCTCCTCGCCACCACCGCCGACGGCCGGCTCCAGCACTGGTGGCGCGAGGGCGACGCCCCGTTCGCCTGGGCCCGCGCGGGCACCTTCGCCGGCGACGCCGCCGGACAGCCCGCCTTCACCGGGAGCACCTACAACCGCAACATGGAGTCCCTGCACGTGACCACCGGCGGCCGGCTGCGCCACTGGTACTACGAGCAGTCCGCGGGCGTCTGGCGTGACGGCGGCGCCTTCGGCCCGGGCGACGCGGCGGTCGGTTCGACCCCGGCATTCATCCAGAGCGACTACGGCAAGCCGGGCAACTTCGAGGTGGTGGTACGGACCGCCGACGGCCGGCTGGGCCACTGGTGGCGCCTCAACGGAGCCCCCTGGACCTGGAACGACGGCGGCCGCTTCGCCTCCGGCATCGCCCACTACGGCGCCGCCCTCGTCCAGACCCGCGCCCGCCACCTCGACCTCGTCGCCGCCCTCACCGACGGCCGCATGCAGCTGTGGTGGCGCGACGATCCGAACGGCTTCGCCTGGCGGGCGGGGGAGATCTTCGGCAGCGGTACGGCGGCCGTCTCCGCGCCCTGCCTGATCGAGGGGCAGTCCGGTGCCGCCGACGAGGACACCGCCGGGAACTACGAGCTGTGCGTGGCTGTGGCCGGCGGCCGGGTGGAGCACTGGTGGCGAGGGAACGCCGGCGGGTCGCCCTGGCGCCGCAGCGCGGTCTTCGGGCACGACGTCGCATCCGTCACCGGGATGCTCCAGGGCAGTTTCGGGTTCAACCTGGAAGTCATCGTCCTGCGCACCGACCGCCGCCTCCAGCACTACTGGCGGGACGGCGCGGGCTGGCACGAGGGGTCGGTGATCGGCCCCGTCTGAGAGGACCGGGCGGGCGTGGAGGTACGGAGCATCGTGCTGGTCCCCGGTGAGGCGTACGAGCTGCGGCTCACCGGGCGCGGGGCGCGCGGGTACGTGTGGACCTGGCAGGTCACCGGGGACGCGGACGCGGTGACGGTGGCGGAGGCCGCCCCCAAGGCCCCCGCGGCCCCGGAAGCCCCGGCCGCCGCCGCGGCCCCGCCGCCGGGGGCGCCGGTGGAGCGGACCTACGTCGTACGGGGCCGCCCGCCGGGCGGGAGCCGGGCCCGGATCCGCTTCGCGCAGGTCCGGCCGCCCTACCCGGACGAGGCCCCGTACGACGAGTTCGTACTGGACGTGGAGGTCGCGGCGGTCACCGGCGCGGCCTGAGCACGGTGCGCTGGACGGCTTCCAGCGGGCCGTGGTCGAAGCGGCGCAGCCACAGCCACGAACCGGCCGCCAGGGCCAGGCTCACACAGGCCCACAGGCCCATCACCCACCAGGGTCCGCTGCCGCCCAGCTGCTCGGCGAGGCCCAGCCCGATGCCGTAGCAGAGCAGCATGCAGAGCAGGTTCTGGGCGACGTAGCAGGACAGGGCGGTGCGGCCGACGGAGCCGAGGGCGGTGCGCGCGGCGGCCGGGATCCACCCGCGGTCGAGGGCGATGCCGATCAGGCCGATGTAGCCGAGGGCGAGCAGCGGCGCGGCGCCGTAGCGGCCCAGTACGTAGAAGTCGGAGCCGCCGAGGGTGGTCGCGGCGTTCAGCGGCAGCCCGAGGCCCAGGCCCCAGGCGGCCATCCGGGTCCTGACGCGGCGGCCGTCGGCGGTGGCGGTGAAGGCGCCGGCGCGGTGCAGCCGCACTCCGAGGAGGAAGAGGAACACGAGCAGTCCGAAGGAGAAGACCGGCTCGATGCGCAGGGCGAGGAAGTGCTCCAGGCGGAAGGCGATCTGGGCCGGGTAACCGCCGCCGGCGTACAGCTCGACGGCGGCCGGGTCCGCATGCTTCGGGGCGCCCGCGGGGCGGCTCAGCGCGTCGAGGGTGACCAGGTAGACCAGCGCCAGGTGCAGTCCGCCGGCCGTCCACATGGCCCGCCGCCGCACCTTCTCGGAGCGGGCCAGCAGCCACGCGACGAGCAGGGCGGTGACCGCGTACCCCATCAGTACGTCCCAGGCGAAGACGAGCACGAAGTGCACGGTGCCCTCGACGAGGAGGAAGGCGGCGCGGCGCGGGTAGCGGCCGGGCCAGGGGTCGCCGCGGCGGGCGGCGGAGTCGAACTGGATGGCCAGCCCCACGCCGAACAGGACCGTCAGCAGCGACAGGAACTTACCGTCGGCCAGGAAGCGGAAGACGCTCTCCGCGATGTGGGCGGCGGAGGGGTCGGCGATCGGGTCGGGCGGCTTCAGCCCGCCCTGGAGCACCCCCCACTCCGAACCGGGCGAGCTGAAGATCCAGACGTTGGTCATGAGGGTGCCGAGGATCGCGGCGCCGCGCAGGACGTCCAGGAGGGGCAGCCTCGCGGTCTTCTGTGCTGCCGGGGCGAGCAGGGTGTCGGCCATGACTCCAGCCTTCCGGCGCGCGGGTCCCCGTACGTCCTGCGGGTGGACGAAGGCGGGGTACATCCTTCGATGCAGCGGGAGGGGCCGCGGCTCGTGCCCCCTCCCCCGGTCGGCGGTCGCTGTCCGCGGCCGTGGTCCACATCCTGGATCCGTCATCGGCTGGCACCTCTGTTGTATCTATCCTGTGCGCATGCCTGCTCCCGCCCATACCGTGACCGCCGCCGAGCGGGTCTACCAGCACGTCAAGCAGGGCGTGCTCGACCGCGTCTACGAAGGCGGCATCCTCCTGACCGAGGGCGAACTCGCCACGGCCGTCGGGGTGTCCCGCACCCCCGTCCGCGAGGCGCTGCTGCGGCTGGAGACCGAGGGGCTGCTGAAGCTGTACCCGAAGAAGGGCGCCCTGGTCCTCCAGGTCTCCGCCCAGGAGATCACCGACGTCCTCGAAACCCGGCTGCTGGTCGAGGAGTTCACCGTACGCAGGTCCGTGCCGGCCCCACCGGGCCTGCTGGACCGGCTCGCCGTCCTGCTCGACGAACAGCGCCGGCACGCCGCCGGCGGCGACCTCGCCGCGATGATGGCCGCCGACCGCGGCTTCCACGCCGAGATCGTGCGCAGCGCCGGCAACCAGATCCTGTGCCGGCTCTACGACCAGCTCCGGGACCGGCAGCTGCGGATGGGCGTGGCCCTGCTGCACGCCCATCCGGAACGGCTGGACCGGACGCTCGCCGAGCACGCGGAGATCCTGGACGCGCTGCGCGCCGGGGACGAGGAGAAGGCGGCCGCGGCGGTCCGCGGGCACATCGGCCGGGTCGAGGCCCTGGTGCGCGGGCCGGGCCGGTGAGCGGTCCCATGAGCAGGCCGGTGAGCGGGCCGGTGAACGAGCCGGTGAGCGCCTCCCCCGTCAGGGCCGACATACCCGCCGACCCGCCGGGAGGCAGGAGGGCCGTCGCCGTCTGGAGCATCGGCGTCGCCGTCTACTTCGTGGCGGTGATCTTCCGTACCAGCCTGGGCGTGGCCGGGCTCGACGCCGCCGACCGCTTCCACGTGAACGCCTCTGCGCTGGCCGCCTTCTCCCTCCTCCAACTGCTCGTCTACGCGGGCATGCAGATCCCGGTGGGCCTGATGGTCGACCGGCTCGGCACCAAGAAGGTGCTGACCCTGGGCGCGGTGCTCTTCACCGTCGGCCAGCTCGGCTTCGCGCTCTCGCCCTCCTACGGGATGGCGCTCGCCGCGCGGGCGCTGCTGGGCTGCGGCGACGCGATGACCTTCATCTCGGTCCTGCGGCTCGGCACCCGGTGGTTCCCGGCCCGGCGCGGGCCGCTGATGGCGCAGCTGGCCGGGCTGGTCGGCATGGCGGGCAACCTCGTCTCCACCCTCGTCCTCGCCCCCGTGCTGCACGGCGTCGGCTGGACCGCCGCCTTCGCGGGCAGCGCGGTGGCGGGGCTGGTGGTCCTGGTACCGCTGGTGCTGTTCCTGCGGGACCATCCGGAGGGGTACGGGCCGGCGCCGGCGCGACGCGGGTCCGGCGGTGCCGGTGGGACCGGCGGTGCCGGTGGGACCGGCGGCTTCGTACGGCGTCAGATCCGGGAGTCCTGGGCCGAACCCGGCACCCGGCTCGGCCTGTGGGTGCACTTCACCACGCAGTTCCCCGCGATGGTGTTCCTGCTGCTGTGGGGCATGCCCTTCCTCGTCGAGGCACAGGGGTTGTCACGGACCACGGCGGGTGGACTGCTCACCCTGGTCGTCGCCTCGAACATGGCGCTCGGGCTGGCTTACGGCCAGATCGTCGGGCGCCGGCAGTCCGCGCGGATCCCGCTCGCCCTGGGCACGGTCGGCCTCACGGCCCTGCTGTGGGCGGCGGTCCTCGTGTACCCGGGCGACCGGGCGCCGATGTGGCTGCTGGTCACTCTGTGCCTGGTGCTGGGCGGCTGCGGACCGGCGTCGATGATCGGCTTCGACTTCGCCCGCCCGGCCAACCCGGCGGAGCGCCAGGGCACCGCCTCCGGGATCACGAACATGGGCGGCTTCATCGCCTCCATGACCACCCTGCTGACGGTGGGCATCCTGCTGGACGCCACCGGTGACAACTACCGCATTGCCTTCTCCACGGTCTTCGTCCTCGAAGCGGTGGGCGTCGTCAGCATCCTGCGCCTGCGCCCGTTCGCCCTGGCCCGTGAACGCGAACGCGAACGCGCCCGCGACGCGATCCCGGGCCCCGCCGCGGCCCCCGCGACCGTCCCGACGGAACCGGGCCGCGCACTGGCCTGACCGGGGCGGGAGCGCCGGGCGCCGCCCTCGCTCCCGCCGACGACCGGTGAGGGGACCTACGGAGTCACCGAGAACTGCGTGAGGATGGCGTCCGCCAGCTCGGCGTCGCCCTCCACCTTCACCCGGTCCGCGACCGTGTGCGCCCGCACCCGGCCCGCCGCCAGGCGCACGTACGTCTCCCAGTCCAGCGTCAGGGTCGCCGCCGGGCCCAGGGAGGGCGACTTGTCCACGGTCCCGCGGCCGTCCGCGTCGACCCGTACCGTCCGCATGAACTCCAGCTGACCGTGCACGTCGATCACCACCGCCGAGTTCGCCGGCGCGCCCGCCCGCTTGGCCACCACCTTCGCCAGCCCGGCCAGCAGCATGTCCCGCGCCACGTGCGCGCCCGGCGAGTCCCAGTTCCCCGGTACCCCCAGCGCCGCCCGCAGGTCCTGCTCGTGGATCCACACGTCGAAGGCCCGCAGCCGCAGCGCCTGCTCCAGTGTCACCTGTTCACCGAGCGGCCCGCGCACCATCGTGGCCGGATCCCGCTTCTCGTTGCGCAGCTGCCGGGAGCGCCGGATCACCGTGTACTCCAGCTCCGAGGTCATCTCCGGAGCGGTGTGGTGACGCCGCACGTCGACCTGCACCTCCATGTACCGGCTGAACTCGTCCACCACGTGCCGCAGGTCCCGCGCCACCGTGTGGATCGGTCGCGGGTCCCCGAGCTGCTCGCACTCGATACCGATGATGTGTGACACGACGTCACGGACGGACCAGCCGGGACACGGCGTCGCCCGGTTCCACTCGCCCTCCGCCAACGGGAGGACCAACTCGGATATCGCCTCGATGGAGTGCGTCCACGCGTCGGCATAGGGCTGGAGGGCGGGATGCGGATGGACGGTCAACGGGACCCCTCGCGGTGCTGTTCAATGGCGCGTTTTAAGAAGCTGTGGACTCAGTTTCCAAAACTACGCTGCCGGTGAGCACCCCGGCAGTGCTTTCGTGTGACGATCGTAGGCCCGAGTTGACGGCTTGAACGCCAGGACGGTGGTAGTGTGCGCGCCTCGCTGATCCAAATCGCAGTGAACGAGGGCGAGTCGGTGTCTTCCCGACGTACCCGCGTCGCCGAGCTCGTACGGGAGCAGGCGGGCTCCGATCTCGTGGTCCTCCCGGAGCTGTGGCCGGTCGGCGCTTTCGCCTACGAGCAGTTCGAGACCGAGGCCGAACCACTGGACGGCCCGACCTACGAGGCCATGTCCGGGGCGGCGCGCGACGCCGGGGTCTGGCTGCACGCCGGCTCGGTCGTGGAGCGCGCGGGCGACGGCTCCCTCTACAACACCGCCCTCGTCCTCTCCCCGGCGGGAGAGCTGGCCGCCACCTACCGGAAGATCCACCGCTTCGGCTTCGACCAGGGCGAGGCCGTACTGATGTCGGCCGGGGACTCCCTGACCACGCTGACCCTGCCGGAGCAGACCCTCGGCATCGCCACCTGCTACGACCTGCGCTTCCCGGAGCTGTTCCGCGGGCTGGTCGACGCCGGGGCCACCACGATGGTCGTCGCGGCGGGCTGGCCCGCCCGCCGCCGCTCCCACTGGACCCTGCTCAGCCGGGCGCGCGCCGTGGAGGACCAGTCCTACGTCCTGGCGTGCGGGCTGGCCGGCACCCACGCGGGCGTGGAGCAGGCCGGGCACAGCCTGGTGGTGGACCCGTGGGGCGAGGTCCTGGCCGAGGCGGGCCCCGGCGAGGAGGTCCTCACCGTGGACCTGGACCCGGCCAAGGTCCCCGAGACCCGCTCCCGGTTCCCGGCCCTGAAGGACCGCCGCCTGAGCTGACGGGCCCCTGGGGCCCCCGGGGCCCGGTCGGCCCTCTGGTCCGCCCCGGTCAGCCCTCTGGTCCGCCCCGGTCGGCCCCGGTTGATGCCGGGGCCTGTGGGCAGATGCGGGGCAGACGAGGAGGGCGGGCGGCGCCGGCCGCCCGGATCCGCGACGAGGAGGCCGTACGCCGTGACGCAGGACGCAGAAGCCGCGCTGGAGGCCGCCCTGGAGCCGCACGAGCCCGGCGCCGCGGAGGTCGCGGCCCGGGAGCGCGTCCGGGACCGGGCCACCGGCATGACCCACCACACGGCGCAGGCCGCCCTGGAGGCCGTGCTGGCGGACGCCGGCGACCTCGAGTCCGCCGACGCGTCCGTGCGCGCCGAGGCCGCGGAGTGGCAGCGCATCACCGACCTCCTGCTCGACCACGGAGGCCCGTACGCGCCGGACACCGACGCCTATGTGCAGGGCCAGCTCACGGCCCGGGAGCACCATCGGGACTGACCCCGTCCTCCCGCTCCTTCTCCGCCATCCGGATCACGCACACCGCGACCGCGATCAGCAGCGCCGCGTCCGCGTCCTCCCGGACCACGTCCACCGCGTACGTCTCGCGCAGCCGGTACCACTGCCGCGAGACCAGCGCGAGCAGCTCCCCGTCGTACTCGACCTTGAACTCGCGTTCCAGGATGCGCCCGCTGACGTCGAGCTCGGTGCCCTCGGCCAGGGTCACGCGGAAGTGGCCCCGCAGCAGCGAGAGCCGCTTCCTGCGGATCACCGCGAGCCTGCGCTCGTCCCGCTCCAGGGTCATCGCGTCCCGCAGCGTGAACAGCTTCCCCCGCAGGGTGATCAGGATCTGCCCGTCGGGATCCTTCAGCTCCAGCGTGTCCCGGAAGCGCAGCGCCTTCCCGTCGACGAGGAAGGCGTGCCGGCCGTCCTCGTCCTCGATCCAGTAGTCGTCCCCGATGGCCAGCATTTTGTCCCGAACGAGGTATTTCATGCGCTGATCAGTGCCCGCGATAGGTTGCCCTCATGCCCCTGCTCTACGTGACCGACCTGGCGTACCCCGCACGCGGCCGCCGCTACTGCGACGAGGACATATTCCTCACGTCCCGGCTGCGCGCCGAGTTCGACCTGGCCCTGTGCCATCCCGCGGACGCGGAGGCCCTGCTGCCGCTCGGCTTCGACGCGGTGATCGTCCGCAACAGCGGCCCGGTCCTGCACTACCAGGAGGCCTACGACTCCTTCCGTGCGGCCGCCCTCGCCGCCGGGGCCCGCGTCTACAACCCGCTCACCGGCCGCGCCGACATGGCGGGCAAGCAGTACCTGCTCGACCTGACGGCCGCCGGATACCCGGTCATCCCGACCATCGACGACCCCGCCCGGCTGGCGGAACTGCCGCAGGTGCCGCAGTACGCGGTCAAGCCGAAGCAGGGCGCGGACTCCATCGGCCTCACCTTCACCGCGACACCGGACGGGCCGGCCGGGGCCGTGCTGATCCAGCCGCGCATCGACTTCACGTACGAGGTGTCCTTCTACTTCGTCGACGACGCCTTCCAGTACGCGCTGCACGCCCCCGACCCGGCCCGCCGCTGGGAGCTGACGCCCTACACCCCGACCGACGCGGACCTGGCCTTCGCCCGCTCCTTCGTCGACTGGAACACCCTCGACCACGGCATCCAGCGCGTGGACGCCTGCCGGGCTCCGTCCGGCGAGCTGCTCCTGGTCGAGCTGGAGGACCTGAACCCGTACCTGTCCCTGGACCTCGTCCCGGCGCCGGTACAGGACGCCTTCGTCGGCGCGCTCACAAGATCCATCCACACCTTCCTCAGCACCCCCGCCTGATGTCAGACCGGGCTGCCAGGCTTTCCCCATGGACAAGCAGACGTTCTGGAAGCTGATCGAGACGGCCCGTGCGGACGCGGATCCGCAGGAGGTGGCCTCGCGCGCGGTGCAGCTCCTCGCGGACAACCCGGAGGCGGAGATAGCCGCCTCCCAGCAGGTGCTGTGGGACCTGCTGGCGGAGTCCTACCGGGCGCCGCTCTGGGCCGCGGCCTACGTGATCAACGGGGGCTGCTCGGACGACGGCTTCGACTACTTCCGCGGCTGGCTCCTCACCCAGGGGCGGGAGACCTTCGAGGCGGCCCTGACCGACCCCGACTCGCTGGCCGCACACCCCGCGGTCCGCGAGGCGGCGGTGCGGGGCCTGGACCTGGAGGACGAGGGCGCCCTCTCGATCGCCTGGCGGGCGTACGAGGCCGGCACCGGCCTCGAGCTCCCCGCGGACTCCTTCACGATCAGCTACCCGCCCCTGGACCCGTCCTGGGACTTCGACTTCGACGACAGCGACGAGATAACGGCCCGACTGCCCCGGCTGAGCGCCCTGTTCGCCTATTCGTAGCGGTACAGCAGGGACTCGCGCTCCTGCTGCCGGATCTCCTCGATCGTCAGACCGGGGAGATCCAGGTGGGAGAGGGTGATCTCGGCGGAACTGGGGACGGCGTCCTCGGCGAGCCACTGCTCCGGCTTCCAGGCGTTGCTGCGCAGGAAGGCCTTGGGGCAGTGCTGGTAGGCCCCCTCGACCTCCAGCACGATCGCGCTGCGCGGGGGCTTGCCGACGGAGGTCAGCCGCTCCAGCAGCCGCGGATCGGCGGACACGCAGGCCCGCCCGTTCACCCGCAGGGTGGTGGCCCGCCCGGGGATGACGAAGATCAGCCCGGCCCGGCCGGTCTCCACGATGTTGTGGGCGGTGTCGAGCCGCTTGTTGCCGGTGGCGTCGGGCAGCGCGAGGGTGAACTCGTCCAGCACGGCCACGAATCCGGGCGGCCCGCCCCGGGGCGTGACATCGCAGGTCCCGTCGGCACCGGCACTGGCGACGAACACCAGCGAGGAGCGCCCGATGACGGCCCGAGCGGCCTCGTGGATCCGGTCCACGGCCTTCCGGCGCGCCATCTCGCCGGGACTCTCATAGAGCTCCCGCAACCCCTCGGTGCTCCGCACGGCGGTGGCACTCACGGCATCGAATATCCGCCCGCTCGGCGGCGCACTGGCTGTCATACCCGGCACGCTACCGGGCCGGGCCCGGCAGCCCGCCGTATGCGCGTGATCCGGTGTTCATACCCGGATGGCAAGCTTGAAGGATGAACGATGCTGCCCCGGAGCCCACCCCCGCTCCCGCGCCCCGCCGTGCCCGTGCCCCCGAGCACTGCTGACCTGTACTTGCGCCTGTCTCTGGACCGGGAGGGCAAGACCGCGATCGACCGCCAGGAAGCGGACTGCCGGGCGTGGGCGGAGCGCAACGGACTGACCGTCCGCAAGGTCCACATCGACCGTGGACGTTCCGGTTACAAGAACGTCAGCCGCAAAGGGTTCGATGCGGCGATCACAGCCGCTACGGCCGGCGTCGTGGGCGTTCTGATCGTCTGGAAACTCGACCGCCTGTCCCGCAAGGGCATCGGCGAGGTCAGCAAGGCGCTGGACGACATAGGCCGGGTCGGCGGACGGTTGGTCTCCGTCGTGGACGGCCTCGACACGAAGAACGACAGCGCCCGGGTCACCATCGCGATGCTGGCGGAACTGGCGCGCAACGAGTCCCGCAAACCTTGGGATGCGCGTCGGTAACGCCAAGCGGTACCTACGCCAGCGGGGCCAGTGGATCGGCGGACAGCCGCCCTACGGGCTCCTGGTGGACCCGGAGACGAAGAAGCTCGTCCACGACGCCGAGACCGCCGTCTACGCCCGCCTGATCGCTGACGAAGCACTATCCGGGAAGGCTCTCGTCCACATCGCCCGACTGCTGAACGAGAACGGGGTGGAGTCGGCCCGCGGAGGAGAGTGGAACTCATCCAGCGTCATGCAGCTCCTTCGCTCACCGGCCTTCGCAGGCCTCATGCCACAGACCGAGTACGAGGAGCAGCCCGACGGGACACGTAAGTACATGAACCGGGTCTCTCCCTACCGGGACCCGGAGACCCTCGAAACCGTGAGCATCGGTGAGGGGATCATCACGGTTGGGGAGCGTGAGCTCATCCTCCGCCGGCTCGAAGCGCGCACGTTCCCTCTGGCGGGGAAGCGGCACGGTCACAAGCAGGGGAAGTCGCTGCTCACCGGGATAGCGCGTTGTGGGCTCTGCGGGGCCCGGATGAGCAAGGCCGGCACGTCGTACCAGTGCTCCAGCCACCGCATGGGACGAGGATGCTCCGGCGTCTCGGCTCGGGTGGAGAGCATCGACGACTACGTGACCCGGGCGTTCCTCTCACGCCTGCCGTCCCTGGAGCCCCAGGACCCGTTGCTCGCCGTGATCGCCGATCGCTGGGTACAGAGGGAGGACCCCGAGGTTTTCGCGAAGCGGGACGCGATTGGGGCGGAGATCGCGGACGAGGGAGCGCGTCTGGCGGACCTGGAGGAGGCCAGGTACGTCCGTGGCGAGTTCACCGGCGCAGACGCGATCGACCGGTACAACCGGCTCGCCGGACGACTTCGTACCCGGATCGAGGGGCTGCGCGCGGATCTACTGCGGATGCCCACTCCTTCCGTGGACATTTCTCCGCTTCTGGATGCGGGCCTGCTACATGAAGCTTGGGAAGCCGATGACGCGGCCGGAAGACGTGACCGTCTCGGCCTCGCAATCGATCGCGTGGAAGTCCGGCGAGGCAGGGTGGGCGTGAGGTTCAACGGTGATGAGCGCTGCCGGATCGTCTGGGCAATCAAAGACGATGCTGGGGCGGAGTCAACGGGTGACGAAGTGACGGAATGACGGTCGAAGCCCATTACCTCTTTAATAGAATGTTCTGAGTCTCTATAGATGGAATAGAACAAAACGTCATTCCGTCACTGGGGCCATCGGAGGGGCGGCGCGAAGTTGCGCTGTGGTCGCCATCCCGACCCCGGCCCCAGCTCAGAATATGCACGCTGGGTGCGACGCTGTTTTTCGGGCCCATCATCGCCCTGACCAGCGGATATCGACCGCCGAAGGCGCGAGAGCGACAGAGTTAACGCCCCGCAAGGCCCGCCGAACGCCCCATGATGCCGCCCGGAGGGCAGGGCAACACCACGAGCATCCGCACTGGAACCCGTGATCGGGACGGCGAGCGCGGGTGCTCTCGTCCCTTCGCCGGCGCCCCGATCCGTCTTGTCTGAAGGCCCTCTTGCGCGGCTCAGCCGCAGGGGTGAGGCTCGTGCACGCTGGTGCAACCCACTCGACGGCGGGAGCGACCATGACCCTAAAGTTCCTCGGCATCATCCCGAACACGCCGACTGACGAGTCTCCGACGATCTGGCTCCGCGAGGAGACCGGCGACCTTCTGATTCAGTCGTACAAGGCGACGGAGGACGAGGTGAAGACGTGCCAGGAGATCGGTTCGATCCCGGGCCACTCCACGGACGTTCCGGACCACGAGACGATCATCCGGCTGCCCGCGGTGATGCTGAAGTACATCCCGCGCCCGGACGACAACTGAGAGGCAGGCCGTGCAGCCACCCGCCCGTCATGCACTGGCACGAGCGCAGCACTCGGCGGTGCACCTTGAGTTGCGTGACAGCTACATGCTCGATGACCCCGAGTTCATCGCGTGGCAGCAGGGGAAGCGCCTCGACCGCGCTGACCGGTCTTCGTGGTGGGGCGGCTGGCACGACGCGGTAAGCGAAGCGACGGCCCGAGGGGTTGTGGTCCGGCGGCTCCGGATCGTGTCGGAGCCGATCAGCGACTACGTGCGGTACGAGTACGACTGCACCTTCACGAACATCGCGGCGGGTGAACTGGTCCGGTGGCTGCCACGGCGGCGGACGACGGACTTGGCCTTGCCGGGTACCGATTTCTGGCTGTTCGACAGCGCGCAGGCGCTGTTCCACCACTTCACCGGGAACGGGCAGCTCGACCAGGACGGGCGGGAGTACGCGGAGGAGCCCGAGCGGGTGAAGCTGTGCGCCGTCGCCTTCGACGCAGCCTGGCAACGGGCCGTTCCGCATGAGGAGTACCGACCGCGCTGAGCTGTCAACACCATGGCCGTCTCACCCTCATCAAGCGCACAGCAGGCCCGGCAGGCTCTGGCGAATCGACTCGCTGAGCTGTGCCGGGATGCCGGCCTCACCGGACGGGACATCGCCCGTCTGTGCTCCTGGCATCCGTCCAAGTCGTCACGGATCATGAACGCGCGCACGCCCCCGTCCGCTGACGACATCCGGGCGTGGTGCCAGGCGTGCGGGTCGGAAGACCAGACGGAAGACCTGTTGGCCTCGCTGCGTACCGCCGAAGGCATGTGGGTCGGGTGGCGGCGCATGGAGCGTGCCGGGCTCAAGCAGGCCCAGGAGGCCCGTCTCCCGCTCTTCGAGCGAACCCGCCGCTTCCGCGCGTACTCCTCGTGGTTCGTTCCGGGCCTGATCCAGACCTACGGCTACACGGAAGCCGTCTTGCGCGCGGTCCAGCGCAGACGGGTCGAAGTAGACGACGTTGCCGATGCGGTCGCCGTCCGCATGGAGCGTCAGCGCGTGCTTTATAAGGGTGATCGGCGGTTCGCGTTCCTGGTTGAGGAATCGGTCTTGCGGAACGGGCTCGGTGGGGCGGAGGTACAGGAGGAACAGCTCCGCCACCTCCTCACGGTCGGCTCGCTGCCCAGCGTCAGCCTGGGCGTGGTCCCCACGTGTACCGAGCGATCGCGGATGCCGGTGGAGGGGTTCTGGATCTTCGGCACCGCACAGGTCAACGTCGAGTTGGTCTCGGGCTACCTCACGCTGACCCAGCCCAGCGAGGTAGCCGCGTACGCGGACACGTTCAGGGAGCTGGCCGACATGGCGGTATACGGGGCGAAGGCCCGAGCACTGATCACGCGCGTCATTCAGACCCTGCGGTAATAGCCGTGCAACCTCATGCAATCTCATGGGAAGTGCGACCTCGGCGTTCCTGGCGTGGTCACCATGCGGACGACACGAGAGCGGGCCGTGAAGCCCATCACCTATGCGCGGCCCCCAGTAGAGCTACCGCTGCGAACAGATCCGGAGCCCGGCCCGGTGGCCGGCTGCGGGGTCTGCGCCGCCCTGGCCGCGCAGCGTCGGGAGGCCCGCCTCGAAGGTGACGGTTCCGTCGTCAGCGACTGCAACGTGGAGCTCCGGAACCACCCGCACCCCCGGGAGTCGACGTGAGCGTGAGCGTGAAAACCGTGCTGCGGTACGTGAGCTACGTCATGCGCCGCCACCCATCGGCCGAGACCACGGCAACCGCGTGGTGCTTGAACCCGGAATGCCGGTGGACCTCTGAGCCGACTGGGAACGCGGACGTGTGCACCGACATGTGCATACAGCACACCGGCCGGACCGGTCACATGACCTTCCTCCGGGAGTTCTCGGAAGTCGCCGTGGTGGAGCGGGTGTCCTGAGTCGCTTCGTACGGGCGTGATCCCGCCTTCACAAGCGGATGGCAAGCTTGAAACATGAACGATGCTGCCCCGGCGCCCACCCCTGCGCCCCGACGTGCCCGAGTCCGTGCCCCCGAGCTGATCGGCAAGGGCGGCTGGATCAACGCCGGTGGGAAGGACCTGAAGCTCGGCGACTTCCGAGGTCGCACATTGATTCTCGATTTTTGGACCTTCTGCTGCATCAACTGCCTGCACGTCCTGGACGAGCTGCGCGAGCTGGAGGAGAAGCACCGCGACACCGTCGTGATCATCGGCGTGCACTCGCCGAAGTTCGTGCACGAGGCCGAGCACGCCGCCGTGGTCGATGCCGTCGAGCGGTACCAGGTGCACCACCCCGTGCTGGACGATCCCGAGCTGGCGACCTGGAAGCAGTACGCCGTACGCGCCTGGCCCACGCTCGTCGTGATCGACCCCGAGGGGTACATCGTGGCCCAGCACGCCGGCGAGGGGCACGCGCACGCCATCGCCCGGCTGGTCGAGGAGCTGGAGGCCGAGCACGAGGCCAAGGGCACGCTGCGGCGCGGCGACGGGCCGTACGTGGCGCCCGAGCCGGTCGCCGGCGACCTGCGGTTCCCCGGGAAGGCGCTGCTGCTGCCGTCCGGGAACCTGCTGGTGTCCGACTCCACGCGGCACCAGCTCGTGGAGCTGGCCGCCGACGGCGAGAGCGTCGTACGCCGTATCGGCAGCGGCGAGCGCGGCTTCGCCGGGGACAGCTTCAGCGAGCCGCAGGGACTCGCGCTGCTGCCCGACGGCAAGGTCGTCGTCGCCGACTCCGTCAACCACGCGCTGCGCACCTACGACCCGGCCACCGGGCACGTGGAGACCGTCGCCGGGACCGGCCGGCAGTGGTGGCAGGGGGCGCCGACCTCCGGGCCGGCGCTGGAGGTGGACCTGTCCTCGCCGTGGGACGTGGCCTGGTGGCAGGGCCAGGTCTGGATCGCCATGGCCGGTGTGCACCAGCTGTGGACCTGGGACCCGGTGGCCGGGACGGTCGAGGTCGCGGCCGGTACGACCAACGAGGGGCTGCTCGACGGGCTCGCCGCCGAGGCCTGGTTCGCGCAGCCCTCGGGCCTCGCCGCGGCCGGGGACCGGCTGTGGATCGCCGACTCCGAGACCAGCGCCCTGCGGTACGTGGAGGCGGCGGGTGAGGGCCACGAGGGGTACGTCATCAAGTCAGCCGTCGGCACCGGGCTGTTCGACTTCGGCCACCGGGACGGCGACGCGGCCCAGGCCCTGCTCCAGCACCCGCTGGGGGTGACCGCCCTGCCCGACGGCTCGGTCGCGGTGTGCGACACGTACAACCACGCGCTGCGCCGCTACGACCCCGCCACCGGGCAGGTCTCGACCCTGGCGACCGATCTGCGCGAGCCCAGCGACGCCGTGCTGGTGGGCGAGGACATCGTGGTCGTCGAGTCGGCCCGGCACCGGCTGACCCGCCTGCGCCTCCCGGAGGAGGCGGTACGGGTGGACGCGGTCGCCCACCGCACGCAGCGGGCCGCGACCGAGGTGGCCCCCGGCACGCTCCGCCTCGACGTGGTCTTCCAGGCCCCGAGCGGGCAGAAGCTCGACACCCGCTACGGCCCCTCCACCCGGCTGCTCGTCTCCTCGACCCCGCCCGAGCTGCTGGCGGCCGGTGAGGGCGCCGGCAGCGACCTGTTCCGGGAGCTGACGCTGAACCCGGACGTCACCGAGGGCGTGCTGCACGTGTCGGCGATGGCGGCGTCCTGCGACGACGACCCGGCCAACGAGTACCCGGCCTGCCACGTCCACCAGCAGGACTGGGGCGTGCCGGTCCGTATCACCGCCGACGGCGCCTCCCGGCTGCCGCTCGTGCTCGCGGGGATGGACGGCTGACCGGCGTTTGCCGTACCGCCGGCGCGGCATCGCGCCGGCCGGTACGGGACCGGGAGCGGTCTCAGCCCTCCAGGAAGGCCACGAGGGCGTTCGCCAGCAGGAACGGGTCGTCCGCGCCGCACAGTTCGCGGGCACTGTGCATCGAGAGGATCGCGACGCCGATGTCGACGGTCTGAATCCCGTGGCGGGCGGCGGTGATCGGGCCGATCGTCGTGCCGCACGGCATCGAATTGTTGGACACGAAGGTCTGCCACGGCACACCGGCCCGCTCGCACGCGGCGGCGAACACCGCGCGCCCGCTGCCGTCGGTGGCGTAGCGCTGGTTGACGTTGACCTTCAGGATCGGTCCGCCATTGGCGCGCGGGTGGTGCGTCGGGTCGTGTCGCTCGCCGTAGTTGGGGTGCACGGCGTGTCCGGTGTCCGAGGACAGGCAGATGGTGCCGGCGAAGGCCCGCGCGCGGTCCTCGTAGGAGCCCCCGCGGGCGAAGACTGAACGTTCCAGCACATTGCCCAGGAGCGGCCCGTCCGCGCCCGTGTCGGACTGCGAGCCGTTCTCCTCGTGGTCGAAGGCGGCCAGCACCGGGATGTGGTCGAGCTTGTCGGCGGCGGACACCGCGGCCAGCGCCGCCACGCCGGCGTGCACCGACAGCAGGTTGTCCATGCGGGGACCCGCGACCAGCTCGCGGTCGCGGCCCAGGTACGAGGGCGGCTCGATGGAGTGGACCATCAGGTCCCAGCCGGCCACCGAGCCCTGGTCCAGGCCCTCTTCCTCCTCCAGGAAGGCGATCAGGTCGCCCTCCTGGACATCGCCCAGACCCCAGATCGGCTGCATGTGCCGCTGCTTGTCGAGCTTGAGGCCGTCGCTGTTCACCGACCGGTCCAGGTGGACGGCGAGTTGGGGGACGCGCAGCAGCGCGCGGTCGATGTTCACCAGGCGCTCGCTGCCGTCGCGCAGGGTCAGCCGCCCGGCCAGGCCCAGGTCGCGGTCCAGCCAGGTGTTCAGCAGGGTGCCGCCGTAGATCTCGACGGCGATCTGCCGCCAGCCCTGCGAGCCCGTGTCCGGCAGGGGCTTGACCCGCAGGTTCGGGGAGTCGGTGTGCGCGCCGACGATCCGGAAGGGGGTGTGCGAGGCCGCGCCCTCGGGAACGAACCAGGCGATGAGCGCACCGCCGCGGAGCACGAACTTGCCCCCGGTGCCCGCATCCCAGGCGTCCGTTTCCGACAACTGCCTGAAGCCCGCCTTCTCCAGCCGCTCCGCCGCGTTCGCCACAGCGTGGTACGGCGACGGACTGGCCGTCAGGAAGGTCATCAGATCGTCGGTGTGGCCGCGGTCGAAGCGGGCGGGAGAGCTCATGTGGTTCACCTTAACGACGGTCGTGTTCGCCATGGCCGGACTGCGAGGGATGGCCGGAGGTCAGGGGCCGCAGGGCGGGTGATCTGCGGTCCCGTCGGTTTCAGCCCGGCGGACGCTCGAATCGGCGCTGCAGCTGCCTGCGCTCGCCCCGGCGGATGCGCGGGAGCATCTCCGGGGTCTGCGGGGAGCGCTGCGCGCGTCTTCTGCGTCCGGCGCAGAACATACAGGCCTCGCCGGGAGGAGCGTCGGGGTCGATCGGCGCGCCGGGATGTTCGGAGCACCCCGAGGCGTTGCGGGGCCGGGACAGTTCGCGGGCGACGATGAAGGCGCGGTGGAGGTCGTCTGCGATGCGGACGAAGTCCTCGGCGGGCGAGGACAGGCCCAGGTGGAACCGCTGGTCCTCGACGATGCGCAGGAAGCCGCGCAGCCGCTCGAGCGTGTAAGGGGGGTCCGGTACGGGATAGCCCAGGCGGCGCTGCTCGCCCGCGGGCGCGGCGGCCGGGCCGCCGTGCCGGCGCTGACCGAGGCGTCGGCGGTCGTTGCAGATGAGGCAGCGGCCCCAGCCTTCGGGTGCCTCGGGGTCGAGGGCGCCGTTGGGGTGCTCGGGGCAGCCGGTGTAGCTCTTGGCGGGGGCCAGTCCGGCGGAGGTCTGGAAGGCCACATACAGCGCGTCGGCGATGGTGTCGTACTCGGCGGGGTGCGCGCCGTCGTACAGCTCGCGCAGGTGGTCGCCGAGGCTGCCCAGGCTCGCCTGCAGCTCCTTGAGGGCGTACGGCCGCCCGGTGGGGACGGAGTACCCCCTGCTGCCGTGCTGATCCTGTGGACTCATGTGTACGAGCGTCCCATGAACGACTGACATCGGGGGAAAGCCGCAGGACAGGGCACCAGGAGCCGGTGGCAGGTGCCCGTCCACGCACCAGCGGCCGGGCCCCCGAGCGGAGGTCCCGGCCGCTGGTGCGTACACGGCGTGCTGGTGTGGCGGGTGGGCGTCGCGACCTAGAAGGCGGCCTCGTCGAGCTCCATGAGGGAGTTGTCGACGACCTCGGCCAGCTGACGCTGGACCGAGACGTTCGGCAGGACCTGGGACGCGAAGAACTTCGCGGCGGCGATCTTGCCGGTGTAGAACGGGACGTCCTTCGGGGCGGCGGTCGCCAGCTTCTCGGCGGCCACGGCGGCGCCCTTGAGCAGCAGGTAACCGACGACCACGTCACCCGAGGCCATCAGCAGGCGGGTGGTGTTCTGGCCGACCTTGTAGATGTTCTTGACGTCCTCGCCGGTGGCGGTGAGGTCGACGATCATCTGGCCGACGATGGCCTCCAGGTCGACGGCGGCCTTGGCGAGCGCGTCGCGGGCGCCGGCCAGCTCGTCGCCGCCGACGGCCTCGGCCAGGAACTTCTTCATCGTCTCGCTGAGGATGTTCAGCGAGGCGCCCTGGTCGCGGACGATCTTCCGGAAGAAGAAGTCCTGGCCCTGGATGGCCGTGGTGCCCTCGTAGAGGGTGTCGATCTTGGCGTCGCGGATGTACTGCTCGATCGGGTACTCCTGCAGGTAGCCGGAGCCGCCGAAGGTCTGCAGGGACTGCGCGAGCTGCTCGTAGGACTTCTCGGAGCCGTAGCCCTTGACGATCGGCAGGAGCAGGTCGTTGAGGCCGATCTCGGCGGAGGCGTCCTCGCCGGCGGCCTGCTTGACCTGGATCTCGTCCTGCACGGAGGCCGTGTAGAGGACCAGGGCGCGCATGCCCTCGGCGTAGGCCTTCTGCGTCATGAGCGAGCGGCGCACGTCGGGGTGGTGCGTGATGGTGACCTTGGGCGCGCTCTTGTCCATGAAGTTCGCGAGGTCCGGACCCTGCACGCGCTCCTTGGCGTACTCCAGCGCGTTGAGGTAGCCGGTGGAGAGGGTGGCGATGGCCTTCGTGCCGACCATCATCCGGGCGAACTCGATGATCATGAACATCTGGCGGATGCCGTCGTGCTTGTCGCCGATCAGCCAGCCCTTGGCGGGGTGCTGGTCGCCGAAGGTCATCTCGCACGTGTTGGAGGCCTTGAGGCCCATCTTGTGCTCGACGTTCGTGGCGTAGACGCCGTTGCGCTCGCCCAGCTCGCCGGTCTCCCAGTCGAAGTGGAACTTCGGGACGAGGAAGAGCGACAGGCCCTTGGTGCCCGGGCCGTGGCCCTCGGGGCGCGCGAGGACGTAGTGGAGGATGTTCTCCTCCATGTCGTGCTCACCGGACGTGATGAAGCGCTTCACGCCCTCGATGTGCCAGGAGCCGTCGTCCTGCTGGATCGCCTTGGTGCGGCCGGCGCCCACGTCCGAGCCGGCGTCCGGCTCGGTGAGCACCATGGTGGAGCCCCAGCGCTTCTCGACGGCGATCTGCGCGACCTTCTTCTGCGCCGCGTTGCCCTCTTCGAAGAGGATGCCGGCGAACGCCGGGCCGGAGGAGTACATCCAGATGGCCGGGTTCGAGCCGAGCAGCAGCTCCGCGTAGGCCCAGATGAGGGAGCGGGGCGAGGTGGTGCCGCCGATCTCCTCGGGCAGGCCGAGCCGCCAGTACTCCGACTCCATGAAGGCTTCGTAGCTCTTCTTGAAGGAGGCCGGGACGGGCGCGGTGTTGGTGGCCGGGTCGAAGACCGGCGGGTTGCGGTCGGCGTCCTCGAAGGACGCGGCCAGCTCGTTCTCGGCGAGGCGGGTGAGCTCGGACAGGACGCTCTTGGCGGTCTCGGTGTCCATCTCCTCGAACGGACCGGTGCCGTACTGCTTGTCGCGGCCGAGTACCTCGAAGAGGTTGAACTCGATGTCGCGGAGATTCGACTTGTAGTGCCCCATGGCGACGGCTCCGTTAAGGCTCGGGGAGACAGGTTCCTCGTACATACCAATCGGTAATGTAATGATGCTACCCGTCGGTAATAAGAGCAACCCTTCGCTGTCGACTGTGACCAGGGTCAAGCTCCCGCCGCGCGGTCCCGGGGCGCCCCCGCGCCCGTCTCCGGAGGGGACTGGCCGGTACCGGCCGGTATGCGGCCGGGTGCTCGATAGGGTGGGCCGCATGTACGGCTACGACCAGAACCCGGGCGCGCAGCAGCAATATGCGCAGCAACCCCCGCAGGGCTACGCGCAGCAGGCGCCGCCGCTGTACCCGGAGCCGTCCCCGCCGTCCCTCGGGGACGCGGTCAGGGCCTTCACCACGGGGTCCCTCTCCGCGGAGGACTTCCAGCAGATCTTCGCCGGCTCGAAGGTCTACTGCCCGCGCGGCGACACCCCCGGATTCCTGGCGCTGCACAACACGCAGCAGCCGGTCATCCCCATGTTCACCACGCTCAAGGAACTGCGCCGGTACGCGGGCAAGGAGTCCAAGTACTTCGTGATCACCGGCGCCGAGGTCATCGACCTGCTGCCGACCGGCTACGGCTTCGTCCTCGACATGGAGGGTGACCACCGGATGGTCTTCGACGCGAAGGCGGTCGAGCAGATGGTCGACTTCGCGATGCGCCGGATGTACGGCTAGCCGTACGGGCCGAAGCCTGACGGGGGGCGGGGCGATGCTGCGGGTGCACTTCACGGCGGAGGACCTGCTCAACGTCACCTTCGCGAGCGAGCCGCTGCCCCTGGTGGAGCTGGGCATGGCGCTGGTCGCCTGGCAGCGCACCGACGAGCAGGCGGTTTTCGGCCGCTGGCGCAGCCGTGTCGGCCGGGAGCTGCCCGGCCGGGTGCGCCCCCTGCTCGACCTCCTGCGCCCGGACGGCGACAACCCCCAGTTCCTCGAGCCGTACGCGCGCACTCTGGAGGAGGGGCTGGCCGTCGTACGGGACGCGGGCCCGCTGCTCACCCCCGGCGAGCTGCACCGCGTGGCCACCCGGGCCCCGGGCTCCGCGTCCTGGCTGCGGGCCCTGTGGGGCCAGGACCGTGAGGCGTGGGAACAGCTCGGCGCGGCGATGCGGTCCGCGTACGAGGTGGTCGTCGCCCCGCAGTGGCCGCAGATCCGGCAGTCCTTCCAGGCGGACGTGGCCTGGCGCACCCGGCTGCTGGCCGCCCACGGCATCAAGGCGTGCCTGGCCGGGACGCATCCGCTGGCCGCCTGGTCGGGCACGGTGCTGGAGGTGAACGGGCCGCCGCACTACGAGGTCCGCCTCGGCGGGCGCGGCCTGCTCCTGATGCCGTCGCCGTTCTGGACGGGCCGGCCGCTGCTCGCCGAGGGCCCGGACGGCCCGGACGGGCGGTGCGTGCTGCTCTACCCGGCGCTGACCCCCCTGCCGCTGGTCGGGCCCGGCCCGGCGCAGGGGGCGCTGGACGCGCTGCTGGGCCGGACCAGGGCGGCCGTGCTCCAGCTCCTGGTCCAGCAGCGCACGACCAGTGAGCTGGCCCGGGACCTCGACATCAGCCTCCCCTCCGTGTCCGAGCACACCCGCACCCTGCGGGCGGCCGGCCTGATCACCACGGAGCGCGACGGCAGGGCGGTCCTCCACTCGGTGACCGGCCTGGGCGTGGACCTCCTCCACAGCGGCTCCTGACCGCACCCTTTCGGCCCGCCCGTCGGCCCGCCGTTCGGCCCGCCCTTCGGCCCAGCCCGAAAGGATCGCGGTCCGTCCCCCGCGGCCGGAGTATCGGTGTCGCGGGGGACCCACGGGGGAGTCCCCCGCCCCTCCTCGTGATCGCCCTTGCCGTCGTGCGGGCGTACGCGTGTGTCCGGACGGGCGGGAATGGACCCGGCCGGGGCGATGTTCTGTCGGGTGTGGCAGAAAGTTCGAGTTTCAACTAAACTCGACGCAGAAGGAGGTCCTGACCATGCCCGCAGTGACTGTTGAGAACCCGTTGACCCTTCCGCGAGTGGCCGAGCCCCAGGCCGCCGTCGCGCGCAAGGTGCTGGCCGTCGTCTCCGCTCCCGGTGGGTTCGAGGGCGAGGGATTCCCGGTGCGCCGCGCGTTCGCCGGGATCAACTACCAGTACCTCGACCCGTTCATCATGATGGACCAGATGGGCGAGGTGGAGTACGCGCCCGGAGAGCCCAAGGACTCTACCAGTTGGGGGCGCACCCCGACGGATGCTCGCTGACCTGCGGAAACTTCCACTCAGAGGAGAGTCGGACCCATGCCTGCTGTAACCGTCGAGAACCCGCTGACCCTGTCGCGCGTGGTCGCGTCGGCCGATGCTGCGGCTCGCCCCGTGCTCGCCGTGACGGACGCGCCGAGCGGCTTCGAGGGCGAGGGTTTCCCCGTGCGCCGGGCGTTCGCGGGGATCAACTACCAGTACCTGGACCCGTTCATCATGATGGACCAGATGGGTGAGGTGGAGTATCAGCCTGGGGAGCCGAAAGGGACCCCGTGGCATCCGCACCGCGGCTTCGAGACCGTCACGTACATCATCGACGGGATCTTCGACCACCAGGACTCCAACGGTGGCGGCGGCACCATCACCAACGGTGACACCCAGTGGATGACGGCCGGCTCCGGCCTGCTGCACATCGAGGCTCCGCCAGAGCACCTGGTCGTGTCCGGCGGTCTCTTCCACGGCCTCCAGCTGTGGGTGAACCTCCCGGCCAAGGACAAGATGATGGCTCCCCGCTACCAGGACATCCGAGGCGGTAACGTCCAGCTGCTGACCACGCCCGACGGCGGCTCGCTGCTGCGTGTGATCGCCGGCGAGCTGGACGGGCACGCCGGTCCCGGCATCACACACACGCCGATCACGATGATCCATGCGACCGTGGCGCCCGGCGCCGAGGTCACGCTGCCGTGGCGGGAGGACTTCAACGGGCTGGCGTACGTGCTGGCGGGCAAGGGCTCGGTCGGTGCCGAGCGCCGTCCGATCCACATGGGCCAGACCGCAGTCTTCGGAGCTGGTGGCTCGCTGACCGTCCGCGCGGATGAGAAGCAGGACTCCCACACGCCGGACCTGGAGGTGGTCCTCCTCGGTGGACAGCCCATCCGTGAGCCGATGGCCCACTACGGTCCGTTCGTCATGAACACCCGTGAGGAGCTCCAGCAGGCGTTCGAGGACTTCCAGAAGGGCCGGCTGGGCACGATCCCGGCCGTGCACGGGATGTCCGAGGGTGGACTGTAAGGCTTACCAGAGCCACATGCGGACGAGCCCAGCCGGGAACGGGTACGGGCTCGTCCCCGCTCATTGTGAGGCGTTGACCAGGACTTTGGCGATTGCGGGCGGAGTGGGGCGAGCCCCGTCTGGTGAGGTGGATCCACCGGACTGAGGTGAGGGGCATCGCTACTGCCGCAGGATGCCCATGATTTCGCCTGCCTTGGCCACCGCGGCCCGGGGCCCGTACGCCAGCATCGAGGCCAGCACGGCGGCAGTGCCTGCCAAGACGACATCGACACCCGCTGGAAGCCCCAAAAGCACACCCAAACACAGCGCTCCAGCGGCAGTGACGATCACAGACACCAGCCGAAGACCTTCCCGATTGGCCACTGGTGTGGTGCCGCGCAGGTGCTGCTCTGGAAGGAGAGTGGAGACCCTTCCCGCTGCGAAGCTGTTTCCGATCCCCGCCAGAAGCGCGGCCAGGCTACGGAGTGCTCCATCGCCCTTGGCGTCCACTTGTGCCTCGGCCAGTTGAAGCTTGGCTACTACGAGGGAGGCGTGGCCTTTTGCGTTCCGCTGCCGGGGAGACCCGCGGCCGACACTGCTCGTGATCCGGTGGACGCGCAGAATTGAGCGTCGCACGGTAGAGCAGGTGTCATCCAGATGCCGAAGGGCCTGGGGCCTGCCGCTCGTGTCTGACCGTGTTACAGCATCACACGCCTCGATGGCGGCCATGATCGAGAGCATCAACCTGTATCCCGCGATGACCTTGTTGCGTCGGGCTGCCCACATCAGGAGGGGTAGGGTCACGGCGGCGAATATGAGTGCTGATGGTTGCAGGCTCGGTTGCACCTGCCGTGTCTCAATCGTCTTGATCACTGCCATCAGGAGGTCTCCGAGACCGGCACCGACCAGGAAAGTCAGCAGCCAGTAGCGAAGTTTGACGCTTCCCGCCGTTTTCCGACCTGACTCACGGAACGCCTGGATCGGCATGTTTGCCAGGCCAAGATGCTGGAGAGCCTCGACTGTCGGCGCGAGATCCTTTTCCGCAACTCTGGCGTTCCAGGCCGCCCACCGCACTTGCAATGGCTGGATCCGGCGGGCGATCCACGCGAGGACGCGGTAGACCGACATCACAATCGCGGCCAGGAGTGCACCGCCCACCACCGACCGCTGAATCGCGGCTGCGCGCTCCCAGTCAATGTTCACGGGAAAGATCCTGGCGTACAGCACTGACAGAAGTGGCAGATTTCGTTGACCAGTAGGCAAGTTGCGTCGTGTGCTGTCACGCCTTACCCGACATCTATGACGCGCGTCTACTGCCAGCCGTCAAGTGAGACCTGCGGCCCGCCGTTGAGGTAGCTGCGAAGGGCGCTGGCAGTTGTCTCGACGAAGTCCTCGGGGATGGTGTCGGCGTCGATCCAGCGGACCTGGGAGTGCTTGCGGGGTTCTCGGTTCTCGGGTTCGCCGGTCCATTCGTGGGTGGCGAAGACGACCGTGAGGAAGCCGTTAGGGGCCTCGACGCCCCAGGCGCCGTGGATGATGTGGGCGACCTTGAGGGACGCGGGCTTCACCGTGAGCCCGGTCTCCTCGTAGAGCTCGCGGACAGCCGTTTCGGTGATGGGCTCGCCCGGTTCGCACTTGCCGACGGGGAGGTCCCATAGGCCTTGGGCGAACTTGGCGTTCTCGCTGCGCTGGAGGAGGACGACGCGGTTGGTGGCCTTGTCGTGGACGATGACGGCCGCGACCAGCAGGGTCATCGATTCGAGCGCCGGCTTGAGGGCCTTCGGCTGGTCGTCGGTCTGCTGGGTCACGGGGTTCCCTTCGTCGAGCGGGTTGTTGGGCATGCTAGGCGAGGGCCTCGCGGGCGCGGCGGGCGAGATCGGCGGCGCCAGGGACGCGGCGGCACTGGTAGACCGCGAGCGTGGAGCGGGTCGAGGTGATCGCCTTCCGGGTGCGGTCGGAGGTCATGCCTTCCATGAGCAGCAGGGCCTGGGTCCAGGCGGCGACGGCCTCGTCGGCGCGGGCTTGGGCGGCGAGGCTGTCGCCGAGGTCGGCGTGGGTGAGGGCGTGGACGCGCTTGTACTTCTCGGGGTCCCAGCGGGTGAGAGCGTCGCGGTGCTGTTGCTCTGTGCCGATGTGGTCGGCGAGGTCGGTCAGGGTGCGGGCGGTATGGCTGGCCACGGTGCCGGCAGCGGGGCCGCTGACGCGGGAGTAGCTGGGCTGGGGGCCGTCGTCCCGTAGGAGGGCGTCTTCGGCGGCGAGGAGGGCTCGTGCGGCCGACGGGCTCTCGGCTGTGGCTGCGTAGGCGCGGGCGTGGGTGATGTGGAGGAGGGCTTCGGTCTGGCCGTCGACGTGGCCGAGGCCGCGCCGCAGGGCGCCTTCGACGAGGTCGACGCAGTGGTGGGGCTGCTTGAGGCTCAGGGCCTGGTGGGCGAGGGCGCGCATCATCCAGGCCGCGTGGCCGTGGGGGTCCGCCTCACAGGCGAGCTGGTAGCCGACCTGGTAGTAGCGCTGGGCGGCACCTTCGTGGCCGAGGTCGTGGTGTTTCCATCCGGCGAGGTACGCGAGTTCGGCGACGGCGCCGAAGGCGGCCTGGCGTAACGGCTCCGAGGGGAAGCGTCCGCGCAGCATCGGGGCGGCGGTGTCGGCGAGGTACGCGGTGACGGTGGTCAGGCCGTGGCCGCCACCCAGGCGCTCGTCGGCGGCGCTGAAGGCCGCGGTGATCTGCCGTACGACGTCGATGTCCTCGACGCCGACGAGGGAGCGGCCGGTGCGGGCGCGGAGCATCCGGGATGTCGCTTCGTGGTCGTGAAGGAGCGGCATGGCTACGCCGGCCGTGGTGAAGGCGGCGATGGCGAGGAAGCGGCGGCGTTCGACGTCCGCGCGGCCGAGGTCGGTGACGGTGACGACCGGGTCGCCGTTCGGGGTGGCCTCGGCGTCCTCCGGCTGAAGGCCGACCTCGGTGGGGGTGACGATGCGGCCGAGGCGGCGGGAGAGGGCTTCGGCGAGGTACTGGCCTGCCTGGCCGGAGGGCGTGCGGGTGCCGTTCGCCCAGTGGGAGATTGCCGACTTGTTGGTCTGCAGCAGGTCGCCGTTCTCGGCAGCGATGCGGCGTACGTCCTTGGCGAGTGCGTCGTACGTGCACCCGGCAGCGTTGATCGTGTCGCGCAGGCGGGGGTTGGGGGTGTTCGGCGCTGGCACGATCTCCTCCGCTCCGGAGCTGTAAACCGCGTATACCGCTTGGCGTCGGTCACACCGTACCCACTCTGCGTAGCGGGCGGTTCACTTGTCGACAGCCGCCCCACTCTCGGGCCGGGCGGCCCCCAAGTTCCGTACGCCCTACCGGGCTCGGGCATTCCTATGCCCGAGCCCGGCCGATCAGAGACGGAGACACGGTGACCACCATCGACACCGCGACCATCACGGTCGAGCTGCCCGACGCCTTCGACCCGCGCTGGAGCCGCCTGCCCGGCATCCAGGTCGACGGCCGGCGCATCACCATCGACCCGGCCGAGTACTTCTTCCGCTTTGAGTCCAACACCTGGCTCGTCGCCGACTGGGAACTGGTCAAGTCCCAGCTCCTCGACGTGGACGAGACGACCGAGAGCTCGGTCGAGCAGCTCGCGCTCGACTTCATCAAGAACCACGGCGAGTCCACGTCGGATGCGGCCCGCGTGCTGGCCACCGCGTACGGGGTGTACTCGTACCTCTTCCGCGAGGAGCACCTGGCTGGCCTCGGCCTGCCGCAGATCACCGCCGACCACCTGCGCATGCTGCGCGAGGCGGCCACGCTGATGGCGCTCAACAAGGTCGAGCTGGACGGGCATATCTCCAACGTCGGCCCGTGCTGGTTCTTCCCCGCCGCCACTTCCGTCGTCTTCGACCTGGACGACGAGATGGGCGGAATGCTGGACGAGGTCTACCACGGCGGCTGGTTCAACGAGCATCGCCGGATCGAAGCCATCAAGGCACACGCCGCGCTGGGCGGCCGGCTCGTGCACGGCTGCCAGTCCGTGCCGAACCAGTCCGGCGGGGTCGTCGCACCCTACGGTGCCTCGATGGCGAACTTCCGTGACGACCTGGCCGAGTTCAAGGCGGGCTGGATCGAGCAGGTCTACGCCCACCGCGTGACCGCGGCCGAGTAGCCCCAACCCCCGTACGGCACCGGGGCGGGCTGACCCGCTCGTCCGCCCCGGAGCCCACCAGCCCCCTGGAGACCCCCATGGACCAGAGCCTGATCGCCGCCCTGCTGAACGACCTGTGCGCCCTCGTCGGCAAGCCCATCCCTGAACGTGCCGAGATCCGCGTCTGGGGCATGTCCGGCGTCGAACGCGTCACCTTCCCCGACGGCACCACGGCCGTCTTCAAGTACGCCAAGGAGCCCTTCGACCGCGAGGCCCAGGCCCTGCGGGTTGCCCATCAGCGCGGGCTCCCGGTCCCCGAGCTCCGCGCCACTGCCATGCGGGACAAGTGTCTCGGGATGCTCATGGACGACCTCGGCACCCCCGTACGGGATGCCGACGACCTGGATGGCGTCGCCGCCGCTGTGATGCTCCACGCCGCCCGCCCGGCCGGCGGCCTGCCCCTCCTCGACGGCGCGGGCCTGGCGGCCCTGCCCGGCCGAGCCCTTGATCACCTCCAGCGGCTGCGGAAGGCTGACCGCTGGACGGACTGCGACGACATTGAGACCGCACTGGGGAAGATCTCCGCTGCGGCCGATGCTCGCGTCCAGGGAGCGACGCTCGACCCGTTCGGCTGGGTCCACTCCGAGTTCCACCCCACGAGTGTCCACATCGGGGAGGAGGGCTGGCACCTCCTCGACTTCGCGCGCGCCTTCATCGGCCCCGGCCTGATCGACCTCGCCTCGTACCACGGCACCACCGAGGCGCCGAGCCCCGTCCGGCTGCGGGTGTTCCTGGAGCAGTACGTCACCGCCGGCGGGCACGAGGACGCCCTCGCTGCCCGGGGCGGCCTGGCTGCCGAGGCATGGGCCCTGGGCTGGCACCGCATGTGGGCCGTGGAGTGGTTCATGGAGCAGGCCATCCGGTGGATCAACGACCCGGCCAAGGACCCCGCATACATCCCCGTCGTCCGCCGCCACCTGAACGACGTGGTCCAACTCCTGGAGGTCTAGGTGCTCGCCCAGGTCTCCCCCTGGTACGCCCACGCCGCCCAGCGCCTCGCCACCGCCCCGGCCCACTCCCTCACCCCTCCCGCACGGATGGAGTGGAGCACCCACCCCGGCCTGGACCCTGGCGCGGAGATCCTCGGCCGGGACCTGCGCGGCCAGCGCCTCCTGGAACTGGGCTGCGGTCCCGGCCACAACGTCGCCCACCTCGCCCAGCACCACCAGGCCCGCGCCACCGGAGTCGACCTGGTCGGCCTCCAGGTGCGGCGAGCGCGCTCGCATTACGGCCACATCGAGGGCACCACCTTCGCCGCAGGCCACGCCCTGCACCACCTCCAGGCCACCGGCCAGACCTTCGACGCGGTCTACTCGGTCTTCGGCGCCGTCGGCCTGGTCGCCCCCGAGCTTCTGCTCGCCGCGGTCTCCCGCCGTCTGGTGCCCGGCGGCGTACTGGCCTTCTCCGTACCCCACCCGACACGGGCCGGAAGACGTTCCTCGACGGACGACCGTCCCCGCGAGGACTACGTCACCATGCCCGACCGAATCCGGCTTCCCATCGCCCGCTGGGAGTTCGACGCTCACCGCTGGGCCACTCACCTCTCCCGGACCGGCCTGCGGATCACCTCGGCCATCGAGCTGCGGCACCCGCGCCTCGACCCGTGGCCCACCACACTCCTGATCACCGCCCGGAAACGCTGACCGACGGAGGCAACGATGCCCCTGCCCCACCTTCTGCTGGACATCGACGGCGTCCTCATACCGTTCCCGGCAGCAGACGGCACCACCCCGCCCACCCACGTCCGCCACACCGTCCTGCCCACTGGCTGCAACCCCGACGACCCGGTACCGATCTGGCTCGACCCCGCCCACGGCCCGTTGCTCGCCGGCTTCCTGGCCGACGGTCTCGTCAGCCCCGTGTGGTGCACGAGCTGGCGCAAGGACGCCGCTGCCATCGTCGGGCCGCTCCTCGGGGTGCCGGAGTTCCCGTACCTCGACCTTCCCCGCCCCAAGATCACCACCAGCCACCCCCACGGTTACCTGTGGAAGCGCGACCACGTCGAACCGTGGCTCGGCGGGTCGGCGGTCGCCTGGGTCGACGACGACTTCACCGACCTCGACCACGCCTGGGCCGCCGAACGGACCGCCCAGGGCCACCCGACGCTACTCGTCCAGCCGGACCCGTACGTCGGCCTTCAGGAGGCACATCTCGTTCAGGTTCAGGAATGGGCCTCTCGACACGCGGTGGCGACGGGGTCTCCGGAAGCCGCATAGCAGGCCGAGTCGATCGATTCACCCGTGCTCAGTGAGGCTCCGCCTGAGTGTTCCGGAGAACGATCAAGCGCGCCACCGCGGCATCCAGCCGGGCAGCCGTTCTCCTCACCCCTTCCAACACGGCACGAGACTCGGTCGCCTCTGCTCCGGAATTCATGGCCTTGGCTACCTGATTCAGGTTGTTCCCTATTCGGCCCAGGCCACGTCGAGCGGCGAAGAGTTCGACGATCACTTCTCGATCGCCAGCCACCTCGGCGGCGGTGCGGTTCAGGTCACGCGATGCGGTCAGCGCGCAGTGCGCGAGGAACCCCGCGAGGGTCATGTCGCATGCGCGTGCGCCAGCCGTGATCAAGGCAAGCTCCGCTTCGCTGAGCCGCACGGTCCGGACGAACGTTCGCTGAGTCCGGTTCCGGTGGCGGCGGCGAACCCGAGGCAGCGGCTTGCTGCTGGCGGGAAGGATGAGCTCCTGCTCAGGCTGCGGTCCGCCCTCGGCCGCAGCCTCTCCCTCCGGCGTCCCCTGGTGCCGGAGGGCCCCTTTGGATGCTCCGCCGACGGTGGAGTATCCAAAGGTATAACTTGCTGCGGTCGTGGCGTTGGTGGTCCTGAGCTGCTTTTCGGCGGTCGGCGGGTGCTGCGTCTTGTTCATGGCGTGGTGCTCCGGAGGTTATGGGGTGGGAGGCTGCCGAGTGCGTTGCATCCGTCCCGTGGCTGGTCAGGGCAGGTACGGAGTGCGGTGCAGGTACGGAGAACTCCGTCCCGCTGGGCAAGTCCGTCCCCGCGCTGATCTGCGCGGGGACGGATGCGACGGAGTGCGACGTTTACCGGGACCGGGTCAGCGGACCCGCTTCGCACCGCCCGGCAGACCGGGCGGTGGGGGTGCCACTGGGCGGGCTGGGGGTGCGGGTGGCGCCAGCCTGGGCGTGGGCCCCATGGCAGGCTGGGGTGTTGCGGTTAGGGCGTTCGGCTCAGGATCAGCCGGGATGGCGGGCTCGGGGCAGTATCGGGCCCAGGGATCCAGGAACTGGTTGCGGACGTAGCCCTTGGCTTGTCTGCCGTTGTTGAAGCGCTGGTTGGCCGGGCTGACCCCGAAGTCCCTCAGCAGGGCGCCCAGATGGTAGGAGTTGAGTCCCTTCGTGCCGTACTCCGGCCAGGGTGAGTCGATGTCCTGAATCAGCCCCGCGAGCAGGTCGGCGGTGGGCAGGGCCGGAGGGTTGCCGTGCTCGGCGTAGATGCGCCTGATGTCGCGTAGCAGCCGCGTCTTGAGGGTGGTCTCCGCGTCCTGGCCCACCTCGTGCCGGGTCATCGCCAGGCATGCTGCGCGGGCCAGGTCGGGCCAGAGCCCGCCGGCCAGGTCCGCGACGGTGACCAGGGGCTCCCAGGTGTCTGCGGCGCGGTCCTCTACCGGCATCGGCGGCACCAGGCCGCCAGCGGTGGTGCGCAGAGGGGTCAGCCACGCGGCCAGGCGCTGCCGGAGTGCGGTCAGTTCCGGGACAGCGTCGCGGGACCGGAACGGTGACACCCGCTCGCCGGGCTTGCGTTTCTGCATTCGGATCACGACGGCCCGGTCCATGATCGTGTCAGGGCGGTCGCCGATTCCCGCTAGCGCCGCCATCGCGAAGGTGTGGAACGCGGTCGGCTTGTGCTCCGGGCCCGAGATGCGCCAGGCAGGCCGGTTGCGCTGGTGTCCAGCGTTCAGGAGGCCGCGCAGGTCCTCCTTGTCGCCGGCCTTCGGGCCGAAGATGGTGTCGGCCTCGTCCACCAGCAGCGTCGGCGGGTTCTTGCCGATGATCCGGAACATGACCGCCGGAGACGTGTTCACGGTCATCATCGGCTGGTGGACGGTTTCGTGGAGCACGTCCAGGAGGCGGGACTTGCCGCATCCCTTGGTCGGCCCGACGACTGCCAGGCGGGGCGCGTGCTGGAGTGCCGGCTGGATGTGGGTGGCTGCCACCCACAAGGTGACGGCGGTGAACGCCTCCGGGCTCGGCAGCACCACGTATCGGCTTATCGCAGCCCGCAATTCGTCCAGGAGATGTGCGCCACCAATGGAGCTCTGATCCCCGCCCGCCAACGCCCCTGGAGGGTTTTGGGGACCGGTCCCCTCGGCCGGTCCCCACGTATCGGTGGGGCCGGTCCCCACTTCCACCGCTGTCGTAAGGGGACCGGACGCTGCCGTCTCGTACGCGGTTTCGGGGATCGAGGGAGCACGGTCCCCGCTTCGGGGATCGTGGGGACTGGCCGTGTCTGCGTCCAGGGGACCGGTGCCCAAGGCCATGGCCTGCGGTTCTGTCACCAGTACGGGGACGGGAGGGGAGACTGGACGCGTGGTCCTCGTGTGGTCAGGGGACCGGTCCCCCGGACCGGAGTGGTGGGGACCGAGAGGTTCTTCGTGTCGGTCCCCATTCCGGAGACCCGTAGACCGGGGACCGTCACGGTCCCCGTCATGCTCTGCTTCGAGCGGGATGAACGTCTGGCCGGGGATGGCCACCGGGGGCCAGAGCGCCTGGTACGACGGGGTGGGGATGGGGGAAGCGTCCTTCATAGTGCTCCTGACTGGCGCGTGGGCAGTGGCCGCGGCGCCGGGTGGGATGGTTCAGTGACGGCTGATGACAGTGGGCGCCGTCTGCTCGCCAGGGGCAGGGGCATGCCGGAGCGTGTTCCGCCAGGGCAGGCGTCGAGAGCCGTGCCGACGACGGAGGTCCACTGCCCGAGCACCCTGACGACGGGCTTCTGGTAGCAGACCCGGCGGCCGTTCTCGGTGGTGAACTCGACTGTCTCGATGGCCAGGTCGCAGACAGCCGCACCGCTGACGCCAACCAGGTGGGCACGGGTCTCCTCCACTGCCTCCGCGAAGCGCCACGAGGAGGAGCGGAAGCGGAACAGGCCGAGCGCAGAGGCATCGGCGAGCCGGAACAGGAGCGTTGTGACCGGCTGTGGCCCCTGACCGAGCTTCGCTCGGGCCTTGCGTTCTGTCATGAGTGACGGACACCCGCAGGGCCGTCCTGCTCTGGCCGCCGGCGACAGGTGAATGCCACCGTCACAGTGATGGGCGAGGCCGCGGGAGTCCCACGACTTCATGTGGGTCGTCAGGCTCTCCGGACGCTCGATGACGACTCGGAGAGCGTTCTTCTCCGATACGACCTCGACGTCTCCCGATCCGTCGACCTGGCACCGGTGTGGTTCCACACCAAACACGCCTGCGACGCTCTCCGCCATGTGTGCCGATGTCGGGAGCAGGCGCCAGACCGGCTGGGAGAGCAACTTGCCGTCGATGATCCGGCCGAAGTCGACGTCGCACACGACTTCGTCGTGTGTCCCGGACGCCGTGCGTGCGCTGGGACGGCCGCGCCGCTGACAACGAGCGACCTGTGAACGGGGACGGTCGTGTACTCGCGCCGGATGGCGGCGCGGTCGGCCAGGGTGCTGGTGATCGGCGGGAAGAGGAGTGGCCGTGTTGGGTGCGGAGGCAGGGTTGGGCAAGTAACGGCTCCTGACTGCTTCGAGGTGAAGCGGCAGGGCGGCAGAGGTCTGTCTGCCGCCCGCCGCTGCGAGTTCCTCAATGGTCTGGAGAATCCCCGGTTTCCCTAACCGGGGATCCGGGTGTATGTTCCGCGCTCCCGCCAGGCCCAGCAGCGACTCAAACCGCTACCGCGAACACCTCTTCGCGCTGTGGAAGACCCAGTTTCCGCGACTCGACCTCTGCCTCCTCCGCCTGTTCCGGACGTACGAAATCGACCGTCGTGCGCCGCTCGACCGGCGTCGACTTCCCCGAGCCCGCCGCCTTGCTGACGGTGACCCTGCTCACGAACAGCTTGACGAAGTCCCGGCGCTCCTGGGTCGTCGCGGCCTCCCACCATGACCCTTCGCCCACCGGGTCCACGTCTCCCGCGCCCACCGGCAGCCACAGGTGGATCGGGAGCGTGGGCGTCGCCGCCTCCTCCAGTTCGGCAAGGCGTGCCTCCGCCCGCTCCATGCGGCCGAGGAGCCGCTCGCGGCGCTCGCGGAACCGCCGTCGGCCGACCGGATCGTCGTAGTCGCCGGCTTCGTCGCGGTCGTACAGCTCCTCCAGCGCGTGCTTGGCGTCGGCGCGCTCTGCGACGAGGCTGCGGCGCTCGCCCACGATCTCGGGCTGCTCCGCCCGGGCCGCGTAGCGGCGTGCGGCCTCGGCGAGGATGACCGCCGTCTCGGGGTCGTCCTCGGCAGTCTGGACGAGGGCGAAGATCCGACGGGCGACGTATAGGTCCAGGGTCTTCATGCTGATGGTGCACTCGCCCTCGTGCTGGCCGGGCAGGGCCTTCCGGCGGCGGCAACGGTATGCGGCCTTGGCCGGGGTAGTCGCGCGGTGCGAGGTCATGACGGCATCGCAGTCGCAGAACAGGACGCCCATGGCGGAGAGGACGGCGTGTCCGCGGGACAGGCCCTTGCCCTGCCCCCGGCCATCGAGCCACTCCTGGAGCTCGTGCCACTCGTCGGGCGGGATGATCGGCGGGTACGCCGAGACCGGTTCCATGGTCTCGGGGTCGCGCTCGATTCGGTAGCTCTCGATGGTGCTGGTCAGCTTGCCGTCCTCACGGCGCTTGTAGACCGGGGTGGCGGCATACCCCGCGACACGGGGGTCCCGGAGGATGCGCATGGCCGTCTTCGGGTCCCAGACGCTGTCCTTCGTCTTCTTGCCGACCTTCTGTCCCTTGGTCGGAACACCATCGGCGGTCATTTGCGCGCAGATGCCCGTGAGTGAGCCGGGGTGCCGACGCCCGGCCCCCGGCTTGTACGGCATGTCCTTGTGCTTCTTGATCCGTGCCCAGATGTCCCGGATCACCGGGACCTCGTCCGGGTCGTGCTCCAGGACCTGGATCACGATGGGCCTGCCCTCGGGCGTCAGGCGAGTCACGGGGACCAGCTGGAAGCCGTACGGCGGCTTGCCGCCCAGGTAGCCGCCGAGCTCGGCGGCGGCCTTCTTCGCCGCGCGTACGGCGTCGCTCTTGTTCTTGCTCTCGCTGTGGGCCGCGTCGAGCCGCAGGATCAGATGGATCAGGTCCATCAGGTTGCCCTTGCGAAACTCGCCCTCGGTGAGGCTGACGATCGTCACGCCGAGGTTGAGCAGCTCTGTGACGATGGGGATGGCGTCGAGGGGGTCCATCCGGGACAGGCGGCTGATGTAGTAGACGGTGATCAGGTTGATCCGGCCCGCGTGGCAGTCCTTGATCAACCGGTCGTAGTCCGGGCGCTCGTCGCCCGTGAACGCGGATATGCCGAGGTCCTCGTACTCGGTGATGCTGACGGCGCCACGGCGCTTCGCCTCGGCGACGCCCGCCGCGCGCTGCGTGACGGTACTGACCTCGGACTTGTTGGCCCGCCCCACGGACTGACGCCCGTAGACCCCCGCATGGATGTCCATGCCGGTCACCACCCCTGGTTTGTTCATGGGGGGACTCTAGCCATTTTTATGGTCCCCCAACTGGTTTCACTCAAAGGCACGCCGTGGCACCCGCACCGCGGCTTCGAGACCGTCACGTACCTGATCGACGGAACCTTCGTCCACCAGGACAGCAACGGCGGCGGCGGAATCATCAACGGCGGTGACACGCAGTGGATGACCGCAGGTTCAGGGCTCCTGCACATCGAGGCCCCGCCGGAGTCGCTCGTCGTGTCCGGCGGGCTGTTCCACGGCCTCCAGCTGTGGGTGAACCTCCCGGCCTCCGACAAGATGATGCCCCCGCGCTACCAGGACATCGGCGGCGGCCAGGTCCAGCTGCTGACCACCCCGGACGGCGGCTCGCTGCTCCGGGTGATCGCCGGTGAGCTGGACGGCCACCAGGGCCCGGGCATCACCCACACCCCGATCACGATGATCCACGCGACCGTCTCGCCCGGCGCGCAGATCACCCTGCCCTGGCGCGAGGACTTCAACGCCCTCGCGTACGTCATGGCCGGGCGCGGGTCGGTCGGCGAGGACCGCCGCCCCGTGCGGACCGGTCAGACGGCCGTCTTCGGCGAGGGCGGCTCGCTCACGGTGCGGGCGGACGAGTCCCAGGACGCCAACGCCCCCGACCTGGAGATCGTGCTCCTCGGCGGGCGTCCGATCCGGGAGCCGATGGCGCACTACGGGCCGTTCGTGATGAACAGCCAGCACGAACTGCAAAAGGCGTTCGACGACTTCCAGGCGGGCCGGCTGGGCCGGATCCCCACCACCGCCCGCACCGGCCTCGGCCACCGCGGCGCCGGTGGGGCGGACAGCTGACCCGATCTACACGGAGCCTTCGGGCCCGGGCGCCGTATTTTCGGCGTAGCGGGCCCGAAGCTCCGAGATCACCCCGAACACGGCTGCGGTCAGCGGGACCGCCAGCAGCATCCCCAGGATCCCGGCCACGCTCGCCCCGGCGGTGATGGCGAGCATCACGACGGCCGGGTGCATCTGCACGGTACGGCTCTGCACCACGGGCTGGAGCACGTAGCCCTCGATCATCTGGACCAGCAGCACCAGGCCCAGCGCCCAGAGGCCGATGACCCAGCCCCGGTCGGCGAAGGCGACGAGGACGGCCACGGCGCCCGACAGGATGGCCCCGAGGTAGGGGATGTAGGCCGTCACGAAGACCAGGGCGGCCAGCCCCACCGCGCCCGGCACGTCGAGGATCAGCAGACCCGCGCCGATCAGCACCGCGTCCACCAGGGCCACGAAGGTGGTCCCGCGCATGAACCCCTCGACGGCCTCGAAGGCCCGCCGCCCCATGGCCTCCATCAGGTCGCCCGAGCGGCTCGGGGCCAGGGAGCGCAGGGTCCCCACGGCCCGGTCGGAGTCGCGCAGGAAGAAGAAGATCAGCACCATCGCGAGCAGCACCATCGCGATCATCGAGCCCACCACGCTGAGTCCGGTGACCACGCCCGACGCGGCCGTGCCGCCGAACTTCGCGAGCAGGTCCTTGGAGTTCGCGGCGATGTCCTCCAGCGAGGTGCCCACCGCCCCGAAGTGCTCGGCGACGGTTTCGCCGGCCCGCCGCAGCGCGTCCACGATCTGGCCGCCGGTCTCGATGAGCGCCAGGACGACGATGTACGTGGCCCCGCCTACGACGGCGACCACGGTCAGGCAGGTCAGGGCCGCGGCCAGCGAGCGGTTCATCCCCATCCGGACCAGCCGCCGGTGCATGGGCCCGAGCAGGGCCGTACCGAGTACGGCCAGGAGTACGGGCGTCACCGCGGCCTCGAAGACGGTGCAGAGCCAGACGCCGACCGCGAGCACCGCGGTGACGAGCAGGACGACGCCGCACCAGGCGGCGAGCCGCCGTACGGGCTCGGGCAGGAGGCGATCGGAGGGGTTCGACACCGCTGCATCCAATCACGCCCCGCCGCGCCCGCCGACGGGGTCGCGACCGGGGACGGGTGGTCGCGGGTGCGCGGTCGCGGCTCCGGGGCGCCGGTCAGAACTCCGGGTCGGCGTCCTTCTTCGACTGCTCGTGCAGCTCGAACCAGATCGACTTGCCCTCGCCCCGCGGGTCCACGCCCCACGTGTCGGCCAGCATCTCCATCAGCAGCACCCCGCGGCCGCTGGAGGACATCTCGCCCGGCTGCCGCTTGTGCGGGAGCTCGTCGCTGCCGTCGGCGACCTCGACGCGCAGCCGGCGCGCGCCCAGCTCGCCGACCGCCTCCGCGACCAGCAGCGCGTCGCCGTCGGTGTGCGTCAGTACGTTCGTCACCATCTCGGAGACCATCAGCACCGCCGAGTCGACCTGGTCGGGGTCCGCCCAGTCGTGCAGCAGTTCCCGGATCTGCTGGCGCACGCCCGCGATCCGTTCCGGTTCCACCTGGGCCACGGTCAGTACGGTGCGGCGCGCGGGACGGGCCGGATGCGCCACGGCGGGGCCCGGGCCGCGGTCCGCGCTCTCGCGGCACAGCAGCACTACGGCTATGTCGTCCTCGCGGCGGTCGGCGAGCGGACCGGTGGTGTGGTGCGAGGACGGCCCGTGCACGGCCTGGACCAGCAGGTCCGCCAGTCGTTCGAGGTGCGGGGGTTCGAAGGGCGGCAGGCCCGCCCGGTCGGCCGCGTCCGCGTCCGTGGCCGTTCCCGGCGCCGCACCCCCCGCCTCGTACGCGTCGGACTCCAGAACCGCGCGCAGCCGCGCCCAGCCGGTGTCCAGGTCGTGCCCGCCGGTCTCGATCAGCCCGTCGGTGCAGAGCATCATCGTCTCGCCGGGCTCCAGGGTGAACCGGGTGGTGGGGTAGTCGGTGTCGGGGACGATCCCGAGGGGGAGTCCGCCCGCGGTGGGGCGCATCAGGACCGTGCCGTCCGCCATCCGGATCGCGGGATCGGGGTGGCCGGCACGGGCCACCTCCAGCATTCCGGTCCCCGGGTCGCACTCCACGTACAGGCAGGTCGCGAACCGCGGGCTGTGGAAGTCGGCGTCCTGGCCGCCGCCGTCCTCGGACGGCCGGGACTCCTGCGAGGAGCACAGACCGGCCAGGAAGCGGGAGGCGCGCGAGAGGACCGCGTCCGGCCGGTGCCCCTCGGACGCGTACGCCCGTACGGCGATCCGCAGCTGGCCCATCAGCCCGGCCGCGCGGACGTCGTGGCCCTGGACATCGCCGATGACCAGCGCGAACCGGCCCGACGGCAGCGGGATCATGTCGTACCAGTCGCCGCCCACCTGGAGCCCGCCGCCGGTCGGGACGTACCGCGCCGCGATCCGCATGCCGGGGATCTCCGGGCCGAGTTGCGGCATCATCGAGCGCTGCAGTCCGGTGGTGAGCTCCCGCTCGGACTCGGCCACCCCGGCGCGCTGGAGCGCCTGGGCCAGCATCCGGGCCACCGTCGTCAGGACGGAGCGCTCGTCGGGCGAGAAGGACGCCGGGTGCTTGAACGCGGCCATCCAGGCGCCCATGGTCCGCCCGGCCACGATCAACGGCAGGAACGCCCACGAGAACCGGTCGAAGCGCTGGGCGAGCGGCCAGGCGGCCGGGAAGCGCCGCTTGTAGTCGTCGGGCGTGGCCAGGTAGATCGCCCGGCCGGTCCGCACGACCTCCGCGGCCGGGTAGCTCGTCTCCAGCGGCATGTCCGAGAAGGGGCCCTCGTCCCCCGGATCGTGCCCGTGGCGCCCGATGATCGACAGCCGGTCCCCGGCGACGCCGAAGACGGCCAGCCCGTCCGGACTGAAGCCGGGCATGGACAGTGAGGCCGCGACCCGCAGCACCTCCGCCGTGGACCGGGCCTCCGCCAGCGCGCGCCCCGCGTCCAGCAGGAAGGCCTCGCGGGAGCGCCGCCAGTCGCCGGTGATGGGGGTGTGTGCGGCCGTGGTGCCGGGCTGCGGCTCGGCGATCTCCTGGATGGTGCCGATCAGCTCGTAGTCCGTGGCCCCGTCGGGCGAGCGGTTCTCCAGCGGTTTGGAGCGGCTGCGCACGGTCCGCAGGACCCGGCCGTCGACGTCCATGATCCGGAGCCGGGCCTCCGCGAGGGTGCCCTCGGCCACCGCCAGGTTGATGATCCCGTTGATCTCGTTCCAGTCCACCGGGTGGAAGCGGGAGCGTACGGCGACCTCAGGCAGCACCACCGGTTCGGCGGGCAGCCCGAGGAGCCGGGCGGCCTCGCTGTCGAGGGTGACCGTCCCGGAGGCGTTGTCCCATCGCCACAGGCCGGTCGCGATGGCGGCCAGGACGTCCTCGGTGCGCACTCGGCCATCTTTACAGGTCATATCCGATACATGCCTGTTCGCCCGGACCTCCGGGCGTATTTGCGCAGGCTGGAGGGAGTGCCCGACCCGTCACCTTCCCGGACGGTAACCTTGGGACGGTTGAATCCACCCTGGTATCGCGTAGAACTGGATGACTGATGCATCGGTACAGGTCCCACACCTGCGGCGAGCTCCGCGCCTCTGACGTCGCCGCCGACGTCCGGCTGAGCGGCTGGCTGCACAACCGTCGAGACCTGGGCGGCATCCTCTTCATCGATCTGCGGGACCACTACGGCATCACGCAGCTGGTCGCCCGGCCCGGCACCGCGGCGAACGAGGCGCTGAGCAGCGTCACCAAGGAGACCGTCGTCCGCATCGACGGCAAGGTCCTCTCCCGCGGCGCCGACAACGTCAACCCGGAGCTGTCGACCGGTGAGATCGAGATCGAGGTCTCCGCGGTCGAGGTGCTCGGCGCGGCCGCGCCGCTGCCCTTCACGATCAACACCGACGACGGTGTGAACGAGGAGCGGCGCCTGGAGTACCGCTTCCTCGACCTGCGCCGCGAGCGCATGCACCGCAACATCATGCTGCGCTCGGCCGTCATCGCGTCGATCCGCTCGAAGATGGTGGCCCTCGGCTTCAACGAGATGGCGACGCCTATCCTCACCGCGACCTCCCCCGAGGGCGCCCGTGACTTCGTCGTGCCGTCCCGCCTGAACCCGGGCAAGTTCTACGCCCTGCCGCAGGCGCCGCAGCAGTTCAAGCAGCTGCTGATGATCTCCGGCTTCGACCGCTACTTCCAGATCGCGCCCTGCTTCCGCGACGAGGACGCCCGCGCCGACCGCTCGCCGGGCGAGTTCTACCAGCTCGACGTGGAGATGTCCTTCGTCGAGCAGGAGGACGTCTTCCAGCCGATCGAGCGCCTGATGACGGAGCTCTTCACCGAGTTCGGCGGCGGCCGTGAGGTCACCTCGCCGTTCCCGCGGATCCCGTTCCGCGAGTCGATGCTCAAGTACGGCAACGACAAGCCCGACCTGCGCGCCAAGCTGGAGCTCGTCGACATCACCGACGTGTTCGAGGGCTCGGAGTTCAAGGCGTTCGCCGGCAAGCACGTGCGCGCCCTGGCCGTCCCGGACACCGCCGGCCAGCCGCGCAAGTTCTTCGACGGCCTCGGCGAGTACGCGATCTCGCTGGGCGCCAAGGGCCTGGCGTGGGTGCGTGTGGGCGAGGACGGCTCGCTGACCGGCCCGATCGCCAAGTTCCTCACCGAGGAGAACCTCAAGGTCCTCACCGAGCGTCTGGGCCTGGTCCCCGGTCACGCCGTGTTCTTCGGCGCGGGTGAGTTCGACGAGGTCTCCAAGATCATGTCCGGCGTCCGCGTCGAGGCCGCCAAGCGCGCCGGTCACTTCGAGGACAACGTCTTCCGCTTCTGCTGGATCGTCGACTTCCCGATGTACGAGAAGGACGAGGACACCGGCAAGATCGACTTCTCCCACAACCCCTTCTCCATGCCGCAGGGCGGGATGAAGGACCTGGAGGAGAAGGACCCCCTCGACATCCTGGCCTGGCAGTACGACATCGTCTGCAACGGCATCGAGCTGTCCTCCGGCGCCATCCGCAACCACGAGCCCGAGGTCATGCTGAAGGCCTTCGAGATCGCCGGTTACGAGGCGGAGACCGTCGAGCGCGAGTTCGCGGGCATGCTGCGCGCGTTCCGCCTGGGCGCCCCGCCGCACGGTGGCATCGCCCCGGGTGTGGACCGCATCGTGATGCTGCTGGCCGACGAGCCGAACATCCGCGAGACCATCGCCTTCCCGCTGAACGGCAACGCGCAGGACCTGATGATGGGCGCGCCGACGGTGCTGGAGGAGACCCGCCTGCGCGAGCTGAACATCGCGCTGCGCAAGCCGGTCGAGACGAAGGCGGCCGAGCGGCCCGTCTCCGACGCGGTCATCCCGGACGCCGGGTCCCCGCGGGGCTGACGCCCGCCCCGTCGGCACCCGCCGATACGCCGAAGGCGGCGCCCCTCTCCTTGCCGGAGAGGGGCGCCGCCTTCGTTGTGCGTAGCGGCTAGAACTGCTCCAGGATGCCCTTGGCCAGGGCGGCCGAGGTCAGCTCGGTGGGGGCGGGGCCGGCGTGGAAGAAGCCGGCGTTCTCGGCGTCCAGCTTGCGCAGGAAGTCGAAGGCCTTGGCGTCGTGGTCGCCGAAGGCGACGAACTGCCAGCGGACGCCGGGAGCGGCGGTCGCGGCGTCGGCCAGGGCCTGCCGGGCGGGCTGCCGGTTGTCGGGGGCGCCGTCCGTCTGGAAGACGACCAGGGCCGGGCCCTCGCCGCCGTCCTTCTGGTAGCGCTCCAGGACGGCCTCGACGGCCACGTGGTAGCTGGTGCGGCCCATCCGGCCGAGCTCGGCGTGGCGGGCCTCGACCCAGGCGGCGTCGTGGCCGTCGAGGGTGAGGTCGGCGGTGCCGTCCACCTCCGTGGAGAAGAACACGGTGTGCACGGTCGCCGCGTCGTCCAGGTGCGAGGCGAGGGCGAGGGCGTGATCGGCGAGGTACTGGGCGCTGCCGTCCTTGTAGAACCCGCGCATCGAACCGGACCGGTCCAGCACGAGGTACACCTTGGCCCGGGCCCCGGACTTCCCCTTGCCGCGCAGCACCTGGCCGACGGCCTTGTACGCCCCGGCGACCTCGGGGGCCCGCCGCTTCACGACGGCCGCCGCATGCGCGGGCGCCTCCGGCGCGGTTGCGGGCCCGTCCTGCGCCACGGCCACGGCGGCAGCCGGCTCCGCCTGCGGCGCCTCGGCCTCGGGCTGCTCCGCAGCGGCGGCGGCGGGTTTGTCCTGCGCCTCGGGTGCGGTGTCCGCCTCCGGCTCGGCCGTGGGCTCGGCCTGGTTCTGCGCCTGCGGCGTGGTGGCTTCGGCTGTGGCCGGCTCGGCCTGCGGCGTGGCCTCGGCTTCCGCCGCGGTGGCGGCCTCGTCCTGCGCCTGCGGCACGTCCGCTTCGGCCTCGGGCTGCTCCGCAGCGGCGGCGACCGGCTCGGCCTGCGCCACGGGCGCGGGGTCCGCCTCCGGCGCGGTCGGCTTGGCCTGGTTCTGCGTCTGCGGCGTGGTGGCTTCGGCTGTGGCCGGCTCGGCCTGCGGCGTGGCCTCGGCTTCCGCCGCGGTGGCCGGCTCGGCCTGATCCTGCGCCTGCGGCGCCTCGGCCTCGAGCTGCTCGGCAGCGGCGGCGGCGGGCTCGTCCTGCGCCTCGGGCGCGGGTGCGGTGTCCGCCTCCGGCTCGGCCGTGGGCTCGGCCTGGTTCTGCGCCTCCGGCGCGACGGTCTCGGCAGCCGCGGGCTCGGCCTGCGCCTCCGGCGTGGTGGCTTCGGCGGTAGCCGGTTCGGCGGGGGCCGGGGTCGGCTCCGCCGGGGGCGCGGGGGTTTCTCCGCCGGGCTTCGCCGCAGGCGCACGGCGGGCTTCCGGAACCGTCGGGTCCGCCGCCGGGGCGGGAGCCGTGAGGACGGTTCCGGGTTCACGGTCGCGCGGCGTGGACTGCGGCGGAACCGTGGGGTTGTCGAAGGACGCCGCCACCAGTTCGGCGGCGACATCAAGAGGGGTCCGTGCCGCCTGGTTCGGGACAGCGGCCGAAGGGGTGTCCGTAGTGTCCGGAACGGATTCCGCGGACCGTCCGAATACCTTGCGCAACAAGCTCCGAATACCCATGGGCCAGGCCTTTCGCATGTGTGCGTGCGTCATTTGTCCGTGCTGCGCGGATGATCCCTGCCCAGAGTGGACACGTAAGGTTATCGGCCGCCCGGCTGGATCTTCGGCAGGGGCGCCTTTCGTGGCGTCCGGCTCCCAAACACCCGCACACCGCGGCCGAACTGCCGCTCCGACGTGCCGGGTTCACCGACCGTTCATCCCAGCGCCGCCGCTTCGGCGCAACCCGGGCCTAGCGTCGCGGCTGGATCGTACCGACACGTTGTCGGCGCCCACGCAGCTACTCGGAGGACACTCGTGCGCAAGCTTCTGCCGTTCATCGGCAACCCGCATGGCAGCGGCCGGTCCGCTCTCACCTGTCGTTACCGCTGTGGTGACGCCTGCTTCCACGAGGTGCCGAACACCAGCGACAACGAGTACGTCGGCGATGTCATAGTCCGCGCCTACTCCCGCCGCTCGATGCTGCGTTCCGCCGCCGTCGTGACGGTCGCCACCGCCGCCGGTTCCGCCGTGGCGCTCAGCGGCTCGGGGCAGACCGCCAACGCCACCCCCGCCGCCGATGCCGGTTCCGCCGCCGCGGGCGCCGGCAAGAACGGTGAGGCCGCCCGAGGTCTGCGCTTCAAGGCCGTCGCGCCGAACACCGACGACAAGGTCACCATCCCCGAGGGCCACGACCAGAACGTGGTGATCCGCTGGGGCGACCCGATCATCAAGGGCGCCCCGGGCTTCAATCCGGACAAGCAGACCGCCGCGGCGCAGGCCGGTCAGTTCGGCTACAACAACGACTTCCTGAGCCTCCTCCCGCTCGGCGGAGACTACGAGCGCCAGCAGCTGCTCGTGGCCAACCACGAGTACACGGACGAAGTCCTCATGTTCAAGGGCTACGACCCGGCCAACCCGACCCGCGAGCAGGTCGAGATCGCGTGGGCGGCGCACGGCCTGACCGTGGTCGCCGTCCAGGAGGACCACCGCAGCGGCAAGCTGACCGCCGTCAGCCGCCACCAGCTCAACCGCCGCCTGCACACCAAGAGCGAGTTCCGCATGACCGGCCCCGCCGCCGGCAGCGCGCTCCTGAAGACCTCGGTCGACCCCTCCGGCACCAAGGTGTTCGGCACGCTCAACAACTGCGCCGGTGGCACCACCCCGTGGGGCACCACCCTGCACGGCGAGGAGAACTTCAACCAGTACTTCGCCAACGCCGGCCTGGTCACCGACCCCACCCAGGCCGCCCGCCTGAAGCGCTACGGCATGACCACCGGCGCCTCCGAGCGCAAGTGGGAGCGGTTCGACAAGCGCTTCGACGTCGCGCAGGAGCCCAACGAGTCGAACCGCTTCGGCTGGGTCGTCGAGCTGGACCCGTACGACCCGAACTCGGTCCCGCGCAAGCGCACCGCGCTCGGCCGCTTCAAGCACGAGGCCGCCCAGCCCCGCCTGACCGAGGACGGCCGTCCGGTCGTCTACATGGGCGACGACGAGCGGTTCGACTACTTCTACAAGTTCGTCTCGTCGAAGCAGATGAAGAAGGGCAATTCGCGCGCGGCGAAGGAGCACAACCTGACGCTGCTCGACGAGGGCACCCTCTACGTCGCCAAGCTCACCGGTGACTCCCCGGCCGCCGAGCTCGACGGCTCCGGCAAGCTCCCCACCGACGGCGAGTTCGACGGCTCCGGCGTGTGGATCAAGCTGGCCACCGGCAACGTCTCGCACGTCGAGGGCATGACCGCCGAGGAGGTGTACATCTTCACGCGCCAGGCCGCCGACAAGGTGGGCGCCACGAAGATGGACCGTCCGGAGGACGTCGAGCCCTCGCCGCGGACCGGCCGCGTCTACATCGCGCTGACGAACAACACCGACCGTGGCAAGCCCGGCAAGGAGGGCGCCACCGAGGCCAACCCGCGCAACCTGAACAAGCACGGCCAGATCCTGGAGCTCGCCGAGAACTTCGACGATCCGGCGGGCGACGGGTTCGCCTGGCGGCTCTTCCTGGTCGCCGGTGACCCGAACGACCCGGCGACCTACTTCGCGGGCTTCCCGAAGGACAAGGTCAGTCCGATCTCCTGCCCGGACAATGTGGCCTTCGACCCGCACGGCAACCTGTGGATCTCCACGGACGGCAACCAGCTCGGCTCCCACGACGGCCTGTTCGGTGTCGCGACGGCCGGCGAGCGCCGCGGTGAGCTGAAGCAGTTCCTGACCGTTCCGCGCGGCGCCGAGACCTGCGGCCCGCTCATCCAGGACAAGCGCGTCCTGGTCTCCGTCCAGCACCCGGGCGAGATCGACGGAGCTTCCGTCGAGAAGCCGCAGTCGGTCTGGCCCGACGGTCCCGGCAAGATCGTCCGCCCGGCGGTCGTGTCCGTCTGGCGCAAGGACGGCCGCAACATCGGTGTCTGACCGAACCAGTTGACCTCAGAAACCCGAGGGGCGTGTTTCACGTGAAACACGCCCCTCGGGCCTTCCCTGCGGTCATTCCCGAGCAATTCAGCTCAATCCCCCTGCGGCAGCCTGCCGACGGGGAGGCGCAGCGTCGTCACCGCTCCCCCGTCGGGTGCGTTGGCGAAGGTCACCTCGATCTCCAGCACCGCCGCCTGCCCCATCACGATCGTGAGCCCCAGACCGTGACCGCGCCCGCGTCCCGGATCGCCGGTACGGAAGCGCTGCGGGCCCTGCTCGATCAGGTCGGGCGGGTAGCCGGGTCCGTGGTCGCGGACCACCAGCACCGGGCCCTCCACGGTCACCTCGACGGGCGGCCGGCCGTGTTTGCCGGCGTTGGCCAGCAGGTTGGCCAGGATCCGGTCCAGCCGGCGCCGGTCGGTGACCACCACCGCGTCCTGGAGCACGTGAACCGAAGCGGCCGGTCCGGCCTCCGCCCCGGCCCCGGCCTCCGCCCCGGCCCCGGTCCCCGCGGTGATTCCGGCGATTCCGGCGACCCCGGCGACCGCCCGCTCCACCGCCCGGCCGAGCTCCACCCGGGCGAGGTCGGCCCGCTCCACGCCCGAGTCCAGCCGGGAGATCTCCAGCAGGTCCTCGGTCAGCAGGTGCAGGGCCCGCAGCCGGTTGTTGATCATTTCCTTGGGGCGGCCCTCGGGCAGCAGCGCGGCCGCGGCCAGCGAGCCGGTGAGCGGGGTGCGCAGCTCGTGCGCGACATCGGCCGTGAAGCGCTTCTCGGCCTCCAGCCGTGCCTGGAGCGAGGCCGCCATCGAGTCCAGGGCGTGCGCCACGTCCCGTACCTCGTCGCGGGAGCCGCTCGGCCCCGGATCGTCGCCCTCGGCCGGGAGGTTCACCCGGGCGTCCAGGTCCCCGGCGCTGATCCGGCGGGCCACGGCGGCCGTGGTCGAGAGGCGCCGGCTGATCCGGTCGGCGAGGAACAGGCCGGCCAGGGCCACCACCCCGGCCGCGAGGACCGCGGAGGCGAGGATCGCCGTGTCGATGTCCCGCAGCCGTTCACGGGTGGTCCCGAAGGGGAGCCAGACCGCGAGGGCCTTGCCGTCGGCGGGTCCGGCCGCCCACATGACGGGCTTTCCCCGCTGGAGGGCGACCATGCTGCCGGTCTGTCCGCGCCCGACGAGCTCGCGCAGGGGCCGGGGGAGGTCTGCGGGGTCGAAGACGATGTTCACGTCGCCGTGCGTGGTGCCGTACTCGTAGTGGCCCAGGGCGTGGTCCAGCTCGGTGCCGGCGGCCTTGCGGACCTCCCCGACCATCTGCCGGGCAACCACGTTGTGCACCAGGATCCCCAGCGCGGCGGCGACCATGCAGCACACCATCGTGGTGGTGAGGGCGATCTTCCAGCGGAGGCTGCTCAGCGCGCGCATCGCGACCCGCCCGCGCCCGCCGGGGCCTGTGCGAGACCGGGGCAGTCGTCGAGGGTGAGCTGGGAGAGGTTCATGATCCCGGCCTTCGGGTCCCACACGTAGTCGGAGACGGCGACGTAGTCGGGGTTCGTCGTCGGCTCGCGGACCGCCAGGTGCTCGGCGGCCACCTCCACGCCCTCCAGCACCGCGCGCCGGGACAGGATGCGGGCGATGCTCCCGTCGTCCTGGACGGTGTAGACGCGCAGCTCGCTGACCCGGCCGTCGATGTCGAGAGCGGTGATGAGCTCCTCCCGGCCGTTGCCCGTCAGGTCGTGCAGGACCGCGGGGCGCACCGGGCAGTCGGGGCCGCCGTCCACAGCCTGTGTGCAGAGCGCGAGCCGCTGGACGGCGCGCGGATCGACGAGCAGGCCGGTCCCGCCGTCCTGCTCGGCGGCGGAGGTCACGTCGGCGCGTACGACCGACAGCGCGTCCTCCCGGCGCATGCTCGGGCCGGCCGCCTTGGGCAGCCCCGGGACCACGGCGGCCGTGCCCGGCTTCTGGTCGGGGGCGGGCGGGGCGGGGCGGATGTCCTTCCACAGGCTCTTCGGGGCGTGCACGGTGCCGCGGTCGCCCTCGCTCTGCAGTCCCTCCACGTCGGCGCACCCCGCCAGGAGTACGGCGAGAACCATCACGGCCGGGACGCGGTGCATGCTCCGATGCTGCCCCGTTCGACCCCGCCCGGCCCGGGAGGCGGCCCATTCGGGGGACGCCTGTCGCGCCAGGACTGCGCCAGGACTGCGCCAGGACTGCGCCAGGACTTCGGCGGGGCTTCGGCGGTCAGGACTCGGGGCGGGTGATGGCCAGGGCGGCGGAGATCTCCTGGTGGACGGGGGCCAGCACGCTCGTCGCCTCGCCCGGCGGCCCCGCGTCGACCCGTACCGGGGTGGCGCTGCTGCGCACGCGCACGGCCAGCTCGCGGAGCTGGCGCGCGAGCGCGTGCACCTCCTCGGCGGGGGGCGGGGCGGCGCCGTGGTTGACCCGCACCCGTGCGGCGGTGGTCGCGTCCACGATCCGCTCCACGGCGACCACCAGCGGCCACCAGGCGGCGGCCCGCGCCCCGGTCGGCGGCGGCTCGGTCAGCGCCCGCTGGAACTCGCTGCGTACGCCCGACAGGTCCCGGTAGATGCGTCGGCGGGCCTGGAGGCGGGCGGTCCGCGCCGCCGCGAGCGCGGCCTCGTCCGCGACGGGGGCGAAGGCCCGTTCCACGTAGCGGGCGGCGTCGTCCACGGTGTCGGCGAGCCGGTCCCCGATCCGGGTGTGCCAGCTCTCGGGCCACAGCAGGTATCCCGCGACGAGGGTGATGGCGCAGCCGATCAGGCTGTCCACCAGCCGGGGGCGGATCAGGTCGAAGCCCTGGTGGTTGAGGAGGTCGGAGAGGAGCAGGATCACCGGGGTGATCGCGGCGGTCTGGAAGGCGTAGCCCTTGACGGAGAAGGCGGGGATCAGCCCGGCGAGCACCATCATCACGGGGACGTCCCACCAGCCGCGCGGTACCTCGGAGAGCACGGCGGCCGCGACGACCAGTCCGCCGGCGGTGCCCAGAGCGCGCAGGACGGCCCGGGAGAACACCGAGCCGAAGTCGGGCTTGAGGACGAAGGTGACGGTCAGCGCGACCCAGTAGGACCGCTCGAACTCGATCACCGATACGAGGGACTGCGCGATCCCGATGCACAGCGCGAGCCGCAGCCCGTACCGCCAGGAGGCCCTGGACAGCACCACGTCGCGTACCGCCCGCCGGGCGCGCACCCGTAGCGCGGCGGGCCGGCCCAGCCGGTCGTCGACGTTGTCCAGGTCCGGGCGGGCGATGTGCACGATCTTCGCGGCATGGCGCAGGGCCGCGTCGACGGCCCGTTCGGCCGGGGTGTGCGCGACGGGCAGGTCCAGTACGGGGGTTCCGGTGCGGCCCTCCTCGACGGCGTCGGCCAGTTCCCGCACGGCCGCCGGGATCTCGGGCGGCAGCGGCCGGCCGCGCAGGTGCGCGGCGGGCGCGGCCTCCACCAGTGGGATCACCACGTTGAGCTGGGCCAGCAGCCGCACCAGGGAGGGGCTGCGCCCGTGTTCCCGGGCCCGGCGGCCGAGCACCAGGTCGTAGGCGTGGTTGATGGCCTGGGTGACCTGCTGGCGGCGTTCGTCGTACACGGCGCCGGGGCCGCCGGCGGCCTCCAGGGCGTCGGCCAGGGCCCGGTAGGTGTCGGCGACGGCGGTGCGCTCCGGCTGCCGGCGGCGCAGCGGCCAGCCCAGCAGGGTCAGCGCGAGGACGAACAGGCCGCCCGCGGTCAGCAGCAGCGGGGCCGTCCACCAGGGCTCGGGCAGCGGCAGCCCGGCGCCGATCACGGCGTTGAGCAGGAGCAGCAGGCCGGATACGGAGGCGACCGTGCCGATGGAGGAGATCATCCCGGAGACGAGGGCGATGAGGGTGAGCGCTCCGACGGCCAGCCAGCCGTGCCCGTAGACCAGGGTGCCCAGGGCCACGCCGACGGCTCCGAAGAGCTGCGGGACGGCGATGTTCAGGACCCGCATCCGGTAGGCGTCGGCGGTGTCGCCGATGACCCCGGCGAGGGCGCCCATGGAGGCGAGAGCGCCGTACTCGGGCTCGTCGAGGGCGAAACCGACGGCGAGCGGGACGGCCATCGCGACCGAGGCACGGGCCACGGCGGCCCAGGGGATCGGTGCGGCACTGGGCTTCAGCCCGTTGAGGAGCCAGGAGGGCGGAGCCAGCGGATGGTGCCGGGCTCGCCGCGACGATATGTGTTCGGTGCGTTCGGTGCTCATTCCCGCTTCCGTGCCCGCCGCTCGCAATCGGTTCTTCTGGGATCTTCTGCGTTGTTCTGCGTGTGTTGGTACCTTCCGAGCTTATGGGGTGCGGCGTAGTCGGCCCATCACCCATGCGGCGAGTGCGGCGGCGAGCCCGATCGCCAGCACCACCCAGGACGTGGTGCGCAGATAGGCGGTGAGTGCGTCGTACACCGCCCCGGCGGCCGGCCGGTCGATATCGGGGGGCAGGTCGTCCAGGGTGAGCCGGCGGCACACGTCCACCGCGAGCCACAGCAGTCCGGCGCCGACCGCCAGTCCCACCCCGGTGGCCATGACGGCGCGCCGTCGGTGGACGGCGACGGCGATGGCCGCCGCGGCCAGGACCAGGGTCAGTACGGGGAGCCAGATGCCGGCCACTTCGAGCATGTGGAAGCCCTTCCGCAGAGCGCCGAGATTGTCGTACTCCATGACCTTCACGGTCAGGTGGGTCACCGGGATGCGGTCGGCGAAGGGCACGTCGTCGGCGACGAGGTCGCCCCTGACCTGGGCGATCACCGGTGCGAGGTCGATGGTGAGGGCGTCGCCGCGGCCGGTGGTGAGCGCGTGGAGGAACGCGGCGTGGGCGGCGCGGTTGGCCGCGTCCCAGGCGGTCCGGTAGGCATCGGTGCCGGCGAAGGAGTGCAGGGCCTCGCCGAGCAGGGTGTCCACCCCGATCTGGAAGGGGCCCGCGTCGATCTGGCCGGCGAGTGCACGCGTGACCTGGGTGACGACGACCTCCTGCACCTTCGGGTTCTCGGCGAGGGGGGACATGGCGGCGGTGTACCGGTCGGCGTTGCCCAGTTCGCGGTCGGCCCAGTACGCGATGGCGCTCGCGGGCACCAGCAGGGCCACGAGCACGATGAGTACCGCCGACAGGATGGTGCGCACGTCACCAGGGAAAGCGGCGGCGCGGCCGGGCGCGAGCGGTGTTGCTGCGGTCGGGTGGCGGGCGGTCGGGCGGAGGCATCCTTGCCTTCATGATCCTGGATATCTAATATCCAGGATTATGAAGATGAGTGAGGGCGTCGAGTGGGCGCTGCACAGCTGCGTCAACCTGGCCTGGAGCGGTCCGGACCGGGCCGTGTCGGCGGCACGCCTCGCCGCGTGGCACGACCTGCCCGCGGCCTACCTCAACAAGCAGCTCCAGGCGCTGGCCCGGGCGGGAATCCTCACCTCCACCCCCGGCGCCCGGGGCGGCTTCCGGCTGGCCCGCCCGCTCGACGCCATCTCGCTCATGGACGTGGTCGCCGCCGTCGAGGGGTCCGCGGAGGCCTTCCGGTGCGCGGAGATCCGGCAGCAGGGTCCCGGCGCCGACGCCCCGGCGGCGTATACCGCCGACTGCGCCGTCGCGCACGCCATGACCCGGGCCGAACTGGCCTGGCGCCGGGCGCTCGCCGCCCAGCACCTCGACGAGATCCGGCAGCAGGCCGAACGGCAGGCCCCCGAGGCCCCCGAGCGGTTGCGCGCCTGGCTCGCCGCCCGGTAGCCGCAACACGGCCGACCGCACCCCACGCACGGACACGAACCCGGCAACGGACACCGCAACGGAACCAGGGAGCTCGGCATGACGCGCAGCATCACCAACCCGGCAGGACTCCACACCCCGACCGACTACGGCTACAGCCACATCGTCTCCGCCCCCGGGGAGCAGGTCTTCATAGCCGGCCAGTACGGCTCCGACGAACACGGCCACGTCGTCTCCGAGGACTTCGCCGACCAGGTCGAGCGGGCCTTCGCCAACCTCCGTACCGCTCTCGCCGCCGTCGGCCTCGGCCCCGCCGACGTGGTCCGCATCGGCACCTACATCGTCGACCACGACCAGCGGAAGCTGGAGGTCCTGCTCAAGCGGCTGCACGCCACCTGGGGCACCGAACTGCCCGCCCAGACCCTGATCGGCGTCGCCGCGCTCGCCCTGCCCGGCATGCTCTTCGAGATCGACGCCGTGGCCGTGCGCACGCCCTGACCGCTGATCCACTTGCCGCTCGGGGGTGGCGGGTGTGCCCTGGATGATGGGAGAGAGGAGCCCGTCATGGCACATGCGGCACCCACCGCCCTCGGGCGGCACCGGCAGTCGTCGGACATGACGCACCTGAGCAAGGGCGCGTACGTCAGGCCACTGCTCCTCGGACTCGTCTACGGCGTCTGGGCCGCCTTCATGGAGCGCCAGACGGGCCCGGTGGACGCGGGCAACGTCTTCTACGGGATCCTGTGCGGCGCGCTCTTCGCCGGCATCATGTTCGCCCTGGCCCGGATCGGACCCCGTCTGAAGCGGGAGGTCCACGCCGCCGCCTACGGCGCCTTCGGCGGTATCGCCGTGGGCTACCTGCACAGCCTCACCAACCAGTCGATCCTCAAGGCCGTCGTGGTGGGCCTCGCCGTGGCCGCGGGCGTCGGAGCCATCGCGTTCTACCGCTACTACACCCACGAGGACTGAGCCGTCCGACCGGCGCGCGCCGGTTCCCCGTGCCCGTGGTCGAGGGCGGGGGAACCGGCGCGCGCCGCAGCTCCGCGCCGTCCCTACGCGGCCGAATCCGCGGGGGCACTCTGCTGCGGTTCGCTCTCGGCCTCGACGGCTGTGGCCGTGTCCTTCGGTGACGCGGCCGGCTCGGTCTGCCGGACCGGCGGGGAGAACCGGGTGACCTCGGCGCGGAGCATGGCGTTCAGTGCGGCGTACGGGTCGATGGGCATGGCGGAACCTCACGGTGCTCAGGGGGGTGTGGGGGCTGCGTCGGGACCTCGGTCCGCTCAGCAGCGCAGCACCACACTCCGCACCGTCCGCCGGGACAGGGTCGGTTCGGCCGCCTCCGCGGCAGGCCCGCACGGCGGGGCAGTGGCAGGGTGTTTCACGTGAAACACCGCGATCGGTGCCCGCCGCACGACGGGCAGCCCGCGCGTGATCGTCCGTACGGCCGCCCGAGCCTCGGGGTCGGGGGCCGGATCGGACTGGCCCTCGCCGGGCTCGGGCGCCTCGGCGGGTGCGCCGGGCGCGGCGGGCACACTGGAGGCGGGGCGGAACTCGGCGGCCGCGGCGCCGGCCGGACCGGCGCCGAAGACGCACAGCAGCACGACACAGGCCACGGTCAGAGCCCTGGTCAGTGCCGAACGCGCGTGGTGCCTCCCGCTCATGCGAGGGGTGTGCCCCGCCACGCCGAACGGCTCCCGGGTGGACCTCAAGAAGCCCCCGACCGGGGGACGAAGACACCCCCCTCGGCTGACAGGCCGTCGTGGGAGCCGGCCGGGTCAGCGGATGCGGCGCTGCCCGGTCAGCCGGGCCAGCACGGCGGTCTCGCCACCGACCAGCCGCAGTTGGGCCCGGCCGGCCGGGTCCTCGTGACCGGAGGAGCGGCCGGGTGAGACCCGTACGACGGTGAACACGGCCGTACGGCTGTCGGCGCGGGGAACCTCGATGGTCCTGCCCCGCCGCAGCTCGGTGAGGCGGAGCCCCTCTCCGGTGACCACGGCCGTACCGGCCGCACCCGGCGCCGGAGTCCCGGTGTCCCAGGCGACCCCCTCGCGGTCGCCCCTCAGCGGTACGTCCACGCCCAGGCTCGGAATGCGCAATCGCAGCGGCCGCGCGGCCCGGAGCGGTCCGGTGACCGTCCGCAGCGGCCCGGGGTCAGTCCTCGCAGACCCGGCTCCCCGGCCGGGCAGGTGCTCGCCGGACTGCTCCAGTTCCCGCACCAGCCGGCGGTGGCCGGACAGCCCCAACGCCCTGGAGGGCAGCGCGTCGTCCCTGGTCGCGGAAGCGGGCCTGGCACCCTCGGTCCGTTGCAACACCGCGATGCCGGTGGACAACAGAACCACCGTCAGCGCGGCGACGGCCCACTGTGCGCGGGGCATGGGATTCCCTCCTGTCCGGCTCGTGCGGCCGGGTCATGTGAGCAGTGGATACCTCCTCTGCCCATCGGCACCCTGTGCAACACGGTGGACTGACACCACGTCACGGGCGTGTCGTCGCACGATCGGGGAGTCTTCGCAGTTCGCGGCAGGTCCGCGCACCGGCCGCCCGGGGCGGTGGCCGTGCCTCCGAACGGGTGAGGGTCGAGCCGTCCCCGAGGGGTCACATGACGACGGCCGCGGTGCCCGCCCCCATCAGCGCGGCGGCCAGGTGCATGGCCGGATGCCCGTAGTCGCCGTACCAGAGGTGGCGGGCCAGGCCGCCCAGGGCGGCCAGTGCGGTGATGACGCCGATCTGGCCGAACAGCGTGATGGCGCAGCAGGGGGCCAGGAGCAGCAGGAACGAGTTCAGCCAGAACGGGGCCGCGCCCGTCCAGCCCCGCCATTCCCTGATCGGCGTCGCCATGTACTACCGGCCCCCTCGTGCTCAACTCATCGGCTGCACAGCCTTCTTGGGTGCGGGGGCGGGCACAAGGGCTCGTTCGGCTAGAAAACCGAAAGTCAGGCCGAAAGTCGTCCACAGTGCCGTCTGGATGGCCAGGGAGGCGAGGCGGAACTCCCAGATCAGCGCGGCCGGGAAGCCCGCCGGGACCTCGTTGATACCGGGCAGCACGGCGTACGAGACGCCGATGACCAGGACGAAGCCGGCCCCGGCGACGACCGACGCGTTCCAGTGGCCGATCCTCGGCGCGAGCCGTCGCCCGAGGATCAGCGCGCCCGCTGCCAGCAGCAGGCTCAGGGCGATCATCAGCAGGTACAGGGCGGTCCGCCGGGCGGCGGTGTCGGGATCGCCCACGGCGGGCGGGTTGGCGGGGTACTTGAGGAACGGCACCAGCGTCACGGTGACGTACAGGCCCCCGGTGACCAGGGCGGCCGTGGCCCGCGGGCCGATGCGGCCGATGCGGCCGAGGGCGAAGCAGAAGACGAGCGCGGCGATGCCGCCGAGGGCGACCGCGTAGAGCAGGACGCCGGTGCCGAGCCCGGCCGTGGCCTGGAGGGCCCGGCTGACCGGGGCCTCCTCGCCGTGGTCGTGACCGGCCGCGGCGGCCTCTTCGATGGCGATGGCCGCGTCCACCTTGGACTCACCCAGGAGGTACGCGACGAGGAAGGCGGCAACCCCGGCCAGCAGGCCGGCGAGCATGCCGCGGACGAGCAGGGTCCGGGGGGAGACCCCACCCGGAGAAGTGGAAGTCATGCTTCTGGTCCCCTTGCTGAGACGTCGTTCGGTGGCAGGGGATCAGTGGCAGGGGAAGCCGAGCAGGTGGCGGCCGTCGTGCAGCCACTCGTGGATGGTCTCCCCTTCGAAGACCGCGGTGGCGCCCTGCTCGGCGCCGACGAAGTACAGCAGGACGAGCATGAGGATGCCGACGAACACGGCCCAGGGGGCCAGCGCGGAGAGCGAGATGGGGGCGATGGCGGGTGCGTTCGTCGTGGGCACGGCGGAGTGGGCCATGGCAGAACCTCCAGGGGGAACACGCGTCCCGGTCAGTGGTGCTCGCTGCGACGGTGGCGGGTCTGACTTTCCTCCCCTCCGGGAGGTTTCACAGTGGCGCGACCGTGCCGGATTCTCACCGGGCTTCCGTCGTACCGTCGTCATTCAATTGTGTCATTTGTGACCGTACCGCGCTTACGCTCCCCTTATGAAGACCTCGTCGGTACGAGTCCGACTCATCACCTTCCCGCTGGACGCGGCCGCGCGTCAGGGCCGCTTCGGCCACGCGCGGCCGTGCCCCGGACACGAGGGGTTGCGCGGCCTGGACACGGGCGAGTGGGCGGGGCGCACCCTGGACGAGGTGGCGGGCCGCGACCCGGCGGCCGTGCGGGCCTGGCTGTCGGATCCCGCCTACGCGCCACCGGGCGGGGAGTCGGTGGACGCGCTGATCGCCCGTGTCGGGGCCGGGCTGGCCGCCCTGCCCGAGGGCACGCACCGGCTGGTGGTCGAGCAGGCCGTCGTCCGGGCGGCCGTGGTGCACGCGCTGGAACTGCCGCCGGTGGCCTTCTGGCGGCTCGACGTACGGCCGGAGTCGGTGACCGCCCTCACCGGACGGGCGGGGCGCTGGAACCTCCTGGTGGGGCAGCCGCAGGAGGAACAGCCGCACGCCGGGCCGGTATGACCTGCGCAGGTGCGCCTACGCGACGATCCAGTCGGACGTCGCGATCACCGGCCGCACCCCGTCACGGTGGATGGTGCCCTCGATCAGGCCGTACATCCGGTCCGCCGCGAAGTAGACCTCGTTGTCGTTCTTGAGTCCGAAGGGCTCCAGGTCGACGAGGAAGTGGTGCTTGTTGGGGAGGTTCAGGCGCACCTCGTTGACCTTGGGGCAGTGGTCGAGCACGCGCTCGGCCATCTGGTTGAGGGTCTGCTGCAGCGAGTACGAGTAGGTCTCCGCGAAGGCTTCCAGCATGTTCTTGCGGACCTTCTTGTACGCCTGGTCCCAGTCGTACCCGGCGTCGTCGGCGGCCAGCGCCGAGTGCGCCCAGCGCGCGGTGACCTTGGTCGCCAGGATGCGGTCGTACGCCTCCTGCAGGGTCGTGTACTTGTCCTTGATGTAGCCGTGGAACTCGGAGTTGGTCGAGTTCATCACCGTCAGGTCCTTCAGACCCGAGATGACCTGGAGGCCCGTCGTCTCGCTGTAGGTGATCTGTGCGGTGCGCACCTCTTGGCCCTTGCGGACGAAGGAGTGCTGCTCCTTGCGCGTCGGGACCGGGATCCGGTCCCACACGTACTCCTCGATGCGGATCTGGGCCTCGCGGATGGGCTGCTGCGAGGAGACGAAGTGCTTGGCGAGCAGGATGCCGAAGGCCTCGGGGGAGTCGATGCCGTGCTCCTTGCCGAAGGCGTACACCGTGTTCTTGGTGGTGTCGGTCGGCAGGCAGTTGGCGTTGTCGCCGGTGAGGTGGACGTCGCGGAACTCACCGCGGAGCGCGACCGAGACGTTGAGGTCGCGGATCTCGTGCCAGGAACCTCCCCCAGACTCCGTCTGGGAGGTACCCCCACGGCCCTTGCGGGTCACCTTCACGATGCGGTTCTCGGCCTTGCCGTACTGGTTCTGGGCCAGGACGTGCTTGCTCATGCTGTCTTCCTTCGGGTACTCGGGAACACGGAGTCCGGTCATCTGGATCCCGTACGCCCGGCGTCCAGCGCCCGCCCGAATCAAGGACGTCCCGCTCCCCGCCGTTCGGCCCCTCGCCGAGGGACCGCCCCGGGCCTGACGTGCATCCCGGTTCGTAGGTGCTTGGCCTGTTGTGCGCAGTGCGGCCTGCACGGATTGCAGCATGTGTACGGGGGGTTGATCCCCGTACAAATCCTCCGAACACCAGCACCCACGCCTTGGGCGACCCCACAGATCAGCAGGTCAGACGGTGTGCGCATCCGCCACGGAGAGAGCCTCGTCGAGGATCCGCAGCCCCTTGGCCACGTCGTCCACCGAGATGTTGCACGGCGGCGCGATGTGGATGCGGTTCCCGGCGATCAGCGGCCAGAGCCCGCCCTTCTTGCACGCGGCGCCGAACTCGGCCATCGGGGCGTTGTCCGCCCCCGCCGCGTTGTACGGGACCAGCGGCTCGCGCGTCTCCTTGCTCCGTACGAGCTCCAGGGCCCAGAAGGTGCCGAGCCCGCGGACCTCCCCGACCGAGGGGTGGCGTTCGGCGAGTGCGCGCAGCCCGGGGCCGAGCAGCTCCGCGCCCGTGCGGGCGGACTGCTCGACGATGCCCTCCTCCTCCATCACGTTGATCGTCGCGACGGCGGCGGCGCAGGCCAGCACGTGCCCGGAGTACGTGAGCCCGCCCGGGTAGGGCCGACGGGCGAAGGTCTGCGCGATGGCGGCCGAGATGGCGACCCCGCCGAGCGGGAGGTAGCCGCTGGTCACGCCCTTGGCGAAGCAGATCAGGTCGGGGGTGACGCCCCAGTGCTCGGAGGCGAACCAGGTGCCGGTGCGCCCGAAGCCGACCATGATCTCGTCGAGGATGAAGACGATGCCGAAGCGGTCGCAGAGCGCACGTACCCCGGCCAGGTAGCCGTCCGGGTGCACGAGCACGCCCGGGGCGCCGCCGACGGTCTCCAGGATGATCGCGGCGATCGACTGCGGGCCCTCGAAGACGATGGTGTCCTCGAGGTGACGCAGGGCCCGCTCGCACTCCTCGGCCTCACTGGTCGCGTAGAAGGGCGAGCGGTAGGCGAAGGGGCCCCAGAAGTGCACGACACCGGCGGTCGCCGAGTCGTTGCCGAAGCGGCGGGCGTCGCCGGTCAGGTTGATCGCGGTGGAGGTGGCGCCGTGGTACGAGCGGTAGGCGGACAGCACCTTGGGCCGGCCGGTGTGGAGCCGGGCCATGCGGACGGCGTTCTCCACCGCCTCGGCCCCGGCATTGGTGAAGAAGATCTTGTCGAGGTCGCCCGGGGTGCGCGCGGCGATCAGCCGGGCCGCCTCGGAGCGCACGTCGACGGCGAAACCGGGCGCGACGGTGCACAGCTTGGCCGCCTGCTCCTGGATGGCCGCGGTGACCTTCGGGTGCTGGTAGCCGATGTTCGTGTAGACCAGGGCGCTGGAGAAGTCGAGGTAGCGGTTGCCCTGGTAGTCCCAGAAGTACGAGCCCTCGGCGCCGGCCACCGCGAGCGGGTCGATGAGCTCCTGCGCCGACCACGAGTGGAAGACATGCTTCCGGTCAGCTTCTTTCACGGCGGCGAAGGCGTCGGCTTCTGGGTTCATGAAACGAGGGTAGTTGTCCATGATGTGGACGGGGCGGGGGTCGGCCCGCCGTCCCCCGCCCGCCGGCCCCTCCCACTGGTCCCCGTCCACAGGTTCCCCGTCCGCCGGGTCAGGCCAGGGCCTCGCCGTACAGGCGGAACAGGCGGGGCCCGGGGGCCGGGGCGGCGGCCTCCAGGCGGGACCAGGCCTCGGCCGCCGCCGCCCGGGCCGTCGTGCCGGGCCACGGCTGCGGCAGCAGTTCCGGCGGGAGCAGCGGGTCGGGGAGCATCGCGGCGGAGAAGGCCGCCGCCAGCGCCACGGCGTGCGCCAGCCCGGCGACCCCGCCATCGGCTCCGCCTGCGCCGGCTCCGCTTCCGTCTGCCTGCGACCCGGCAGGGGCCTGCGAGCCGGCAGCAGCGTCCGTCCCGGCGGCTGCCGTCCCGGCGGCGGTGTCCGGTCCGGCCGGTGGCTGCGCGAGCTCGCGCAGCGCCGCGTACCGCGCCGCGATCTCCGGCAGTGGCCACAGTCGCTCCGCCAGGGCCCGCGGGTCCGAGGTGCCGCCCACGGCCAGGTCCCGGGTGCTCAGGCAGCTCAGCGCCTCCGACAGGCCGAGCTCCGCCGCGTGCGCCCGTACGTACGGCTCGATCGCGTTCGGCGTGACGTACAGCCCGCCCTGGACCGGCGCCGCCCCCAGCCCTGTGAGCGCGTCCCGCAGGGAGTCCCGCGCGGCCCGCGAGGATTCCGGTACGGCGAAGGCGAACGCGTGCCAGAGCCCGTCCCACGGCTCCAGCCCCCGGTCCTGCCGGTACGCGTGCCGGACGAACTCCACCTCCGGTACGAGCGGCAGCCCCGCCCCGGGCCCCGGCTCTTGCGTCCCCGCCAGGCGCAGGACGGCCCGCCGGCCGCGTCCCTCGGCCGTGAACCGGCCCTCCGCCACCAGCCGCTTCACGCACAGCCGCACCTGCTGGTCGGTCATCCCGAGCAGCGCGGCGACCTCGTACAGCTCGCCGCCCTCGACCGTCCCGTCCTCCCGGACCAGCGCGTGCACCACCATCCGTGTGGGGATACCGCTCATCTCGCCGCCACCTCCTTGTGCATCGTCGTCACGGCCCCGAATCCCAGCACGTCCCGCAGCCAGGGCGTGCGCTGCACCCGTACCGCCCGGAACCCGTGCCGCTCGTACAGCTCCCGCGCCCGCGGGTTCTCCGCGACCACGTCCAGCCGGATCCGCCGGCAGCCCTGCTCCACGGCGATCGCCTCGACCTCGCGCAGCAGCAGCCCGCCGATGCCCCGGCTGCGCGCGGCGGGGTCCACGGCGATGCCGTCCATGACCAGCTCGCCGCGGGCCGGGGTGCGTTCCAGCAGGGCCAGCAGGAACACCCGGTACAGGCCCCGGACCCGCCCGTACTGCGCCCTGACCGCGGCCACGTCGCCACCGACCAGGCCGCGCCCGGCCAGCTGGTAGCCCGCCACACCCACCACCCGGCCGTCCCCGTCGCCGGCGCCGCCGGACAGCGCGGTCACCGCCCGGTCGGCGTGCAGGTGCTCGGCGATGAACCGCCGTCCGGCGGCCGTGGGGCCGAGGGCGAGGCCCAGCTTGCCCGCGAAGGCCTCCCAGTACAGCTCGGCGACGCGCGCGGCGGCCCCCTCGGGCAGCCCGCGCCGTACCTCCACGCTCTCCGTCGTCATACGCACAAGCGTAATACGTTCATTGCCGCTACGATCGTTTTTGATGCAAGCGAACGAGTGTATGAATCCCCGAGCGAGGAATCCGGAGCCGCAGATGACCGAGACCCGCACACCCGGAGGGGCCCGCCGACTCCGACGGGTCCTCCTCGCCGCCCTGCTCCTGGCCCTGGCCACCGCCGGCGTCCTCGCCGCTGTCGTCGTGCGGCAGCACGACTACGGCCTCCACGAGGAGCGCGTCACCGTCCCCGCCGCCGGCCACGACCTTCCCGGCGTGCTCGCCACCCCCGCCGGCCGGGGGCCCGGGCCCTTCCCGCTGGTCGTCCTCGTGCACGGCGACGGCGAGGTCGACGCCACCCACGACGGCTTCTACCGGCCCTACTGGGAGGCCTTCGCCCGGGCCGGCTACGCCTCGCTCTCCCTCGACAAGCCCGCCGACTGGCTCGGCCAGACCATGGACGACCGGGCCCGCGAGACCACCGACGCTCTGACCTGGGCGGCCCGCACCCGGCCCGAGATCGACCCCGCCCGCATCGGCCTGTGGGGCGCCAGCCAGGCCGGATGGGTCATGCCCAAAGTGGTGGCCCGGGCGCCCGCTCCCGGGGTGCGCTTCGTCATCGCGGTCGGCACCGCCGTGAACTGGGAGCGCCAGGGGGAGTACAACCTGCGGGCCGAGCTCCGCGCGGCCGGGGCCGACGCCGACCGCACGGCGGCCGCGCTGCGCACCCGGGAGGACACGCTGGCGCTGCTGCGGCGGGGGGCGACGTACGAGGAGTACCGCGCGACCGCGGGCGCCGACCGGGAACTCACGGAGGAGCGCTGGACGTTCATCAGCCGCAACCACACCGCGGACGTGACCGGGGATCTGCGGGCGATGCCGCCGGTCCCGGTGCTGCTGATCTCCGGCGCCGACGACCTGAACGTGGACGGCGCCGAGACCGAGGTGCTGCACCGGAGCGTGCTGGCGCCCGGCACCCTCACCGTCCGCCGCTATCCGGGGGCGACCCACGCACTGCTGCGCACCGAGGTCGAGCGCTCCTCCTGGCGGCTGACCCTGACGGCGGTGTTCGCCCCCCGCTCCCTCTTCCCGCCCGGCCTCCTCGCCGATCAGGAGCGCTTCCTCCGGGAGCTCGGCCGCCCGGCGTGAACCGGGCCGGCGCCGAGATCCGCAGGGCGGCATTGTGCGGCGCTGTCCGGCGGTATTGCAGGGGCGTTGTCCGGGCGGTCGCGGCGGCCCGAATAGGCGGGATTCGGTGGATCGTCCGGGACGGCCCCGGCGTGTGGAATGCGGGGGCCGTTCTCCGTCATGCCGAAAGGGGGTTATTTGTCGGAGTAGCTGAAGTCTCCTACGGTCCAGGCGCTGACGTCCTTGACCGCGATCCGGTACATTCCGCCGGTCTCGGGGATGCCCAGGGTGCCCTGGAGGATGCGTGCCACATGGAAATGCAGGTGCGAGGGTGCCTCGGCCTGTGGTCTGCCGCCTCGTGCCGGAGAGCTGAAGATCTCGGCGAACGGGCCCAGCTGGTCGGAGTCCCGTAGGACCTCGGCCACCCGCTGACGCCAGACGCTCTCGGGGGCGAGGCGGCCTGTGATGACGGCGCCGTGGACCACGACGGTCAGGGACATCTGATTGGTCTGCTCCGACTCGACCATGGTGGCGAGATCGAGGAGCAGGTCGTCAGGGATCGACATGGGCACGGACTCTAGCAAGGGTGCTCGGGGACCGGCCGTGCTTCCGGGGAGCGGCGCCCGCCGGGCCGGGTTCCGCCGGGAAAACGCGGACGGCCGAGGCCCGCACCCCAGGGTGCTGACCTCGGCCGCGTCTGCGCGAACGTCAGGCGGGAACGATGTTCTCGGCCTGCGGGCCCTTCTGGCCCTGCGTGACGTCGAAGGTAACCTTCTGGCCTTCCTGAAGCTCACGGAAGCCGGAAGAGGCGATGTTCGAGTAGTGGGCGAAGACGTCGGCGCCGCCACCCTCCTGCTCGATGAAGCCGAAGCCCTTTTCCGCGTTGAACCACTTCACGGTGCCAGATGCCATGTGAATTCTCCTTTGGGGCAGTGCCCGGATCCGCACTGTGCGGGACCGGTGTCGCCGTGATGATTGCCCCGACCGGAACGCGTAATTCTCAATGCATGCACCGGAAATAAAAAGTGCACCCACCGGAAAGTCCGGTGAGAGCACTTGTAAGTTTTTTGGGAACCACAACTGCAACGGACGTCACCGTAGCACAGGGGGCGCCGATGGCAGGGGAAATCTCCTCGCGTCCGGGCCGAAATTCCGGGCCCGCAGCGGTGGTTTTTCGCACCCGGAAATCATATGAACGCCAAGGGTTCTCCGCGGAATCGTTCCCGCCGGGCCCGGCGCACGGGCCGGCCGGGCCCGGCGCACCCCCCGCAGTCGGGCCGACTCGGTTACCGTCGCTCAGGGCCCCGCCAACCGGCGCGGGGCCGGGGCCCGTTGCCCCGAATCCGCAGAGCAGGGAGTGGCCCGTGCCCCACGCAGTCGTCGACTACTCGGACTCGCTGACCGGGGCCTTCGACCGGCGGGCGTTCGCGCTCGAACTGCACGCGCTGGAGGTCGAGATCCTCGACACCGCGATCGGCAACTGCAAGACGCGTTTCCACCGCCTCGAGGAGTCCGTCGTCGGGGAGGGCACCGACGCCCGGTCGGTGGTCGTCCACGTCGAGCTGGCCATCGCCCGGGGCCGCACCCCGCAGACCAAGTCCCGCCTGACCCGCGCGGTGCTGGAACTGGTCGAACGCCACACCTCGAAGGCCGCGGGCCTGGCGGTCCACGCCTCCGTCGACGTCCGCGACCTCGGCGACGCCTACACGAAGAGCGTGACCACGCCCTGACGCGCCGTCGGCCCCGGGCGGCAGGCTGTCGCGCTGCCTCGCTGCCCGGGCCCGCGGCCGCCCCGCGCTCCCGGCCGCGCTACGCGCCGATGCGCAGCAGGGCCAGCGTGATGTTGTCCGGGCCGCCCGCGTCGATGGCGGCCTTCCACAGTTCGAAGGCGGCCCGGCCGTCGTCGTGCACCCGCAGCAGCCCCTCGATCTCCTCGTTCGGGACGGGGTCGGTGAGCCCGTCGCTGCACACCAGGTAGCGGTCGCCCTCGGTCACCGCGAACGTCGCGATGTGCGGGGTGATCTCGTTGTACGCGCGGCTGCCGCCGAGGACCTGGGTGACCGCGGAGGTGGTGCGGTGTCCGGGAGCCGGTGGCGGGCTGTCGTCCACGCTGATTTGGCGCAGTCCCTCCTGCGTGGCGTGGAAGACCTTGCTGTCGCCGACGTTGAACGCCAGCAGCGAGTCCGCCAGAAGGAGGGCACCCGCGACCGTGGTGCCCATGGTGGTCAGCTCCGGCCGTCCCTCGGTGGCCGAGTGCACGGCGTGGTTGCAGAGGTTCAGCGCATCACCGACGGCTTCCGGGCCGTCCAGTGTGGGTCCGAGCGAGGACAGCTGGCGCACCACGAGTTCGCTGGCCACCTCGCCGGCCGGCTGGCCGCCGAGCCCGTCCGCGACCGCGACGACGAGCGGTCGGCCGAGGGGGAAGACCAGGGTCTGGGGGTTCTGGGTCACGGTTCCGCACAGGGTCCACGGTCCGATGACGAGGCTGTCCTCGTTGTGCTCGCGCACCAGACCGACATGACTCAGGGCGGTCACAGCTATGTACGGCACCTCGACGTCCCGCCTCTCGGCAATGGAAACAGCCATGGCACCACCATTGTCGCGCCGCTCCGGCATGCGGGCCGCCCGCTGCCGGAGCACGCTGGTCGTGGAGCCGCCCGAAACCGACCGGCGGCCCTGCGAGGAAGGACTGCCGCAGATGTTCGCGAGGCTGAGCACCTACCAGGGATCACCGGTCCCCGCAGAGGGAGACGTGAGCGCGCATTCGGAGGCGATCGTCAGGCAGGTCCAGGAGGTTCCCGGCTTCCGGGGCGTCTACTACCTCGTCGACCGGGCCACGGGCGTGGCCAGGACGCTGACCCTGTGGGACGACGAACGGACCATGAGGGACAGCGAGGTGGAAGCCGCCCGGATCCGGGAGGCCACGGCGCAGCGGGAAGGCCAGCGGATCGTCTCGGTCGAACACTTCGAGGTGGGCTTCAGCCACCTGAAGCCCTGAGGCGAGGCCGTGGCGCGACGCAACCGAAACGACGTGATGCACGAGGAGCGATGGCCATGGGCAAGCTCTCGATCGACCAGTTGCGAGAACGGGTACGCGGGGCGGTCGTCACCCCCGACGACGAGTCCTACGACGAGGCGCGCAAGGTGAACAACGCCATGATCGACCGAAGGCCGGCCGCCGTGGTGCGCTGCGCCAACGCGGGGGACGTCATGGCCGCGGTCGACTTCGCCCGCGAGAACGGGCTCGACCTGGCGGTGCGCGGCGGCGGACACAGCGTGCCCGGCTTCGGGACCTGCGACGACGGCGTGGTGGCCGACCTCTCCGCGATGCGCGGCGTCCGCGTCGACGCCGCGGCGCGGACCGCCCGCGCGGAGGGCGGAGCGACCTGGGGCGACTTCAACGCGGCCACGTACGCCTACGGGCTGGCCACGACCGGCGGGATCATCTCCACCACGGGCATCGGCGGACTCACCCTCGGCTACCTGGCCCGCGGGCTGGGCCTGAGCTGCGACAACCTGGTCTCGGCCGATGTGGTGACCGCGGATGGACGGCTCGTCGTGGCGAGCGAGGAGGAGAACGCCGACCTCTTCTGGGCACTGCGCGGCGGAGGCGGCAACTTCGGCGCGGTGACCTCGTTCGAATACCGGCTGAGCCCCGTCAAGGACGTCTACGGCGGACCGATGCTCTTCGAGCTGGCGGACGCCGCCACCGTGCTGCGCTCCTTCGCGGACCACATCGCCGATGCCCCGGAGGAACTCGGCGGTTTCCCGGCCTTCCAGATCGCCCCGCCGCTCCCGTTCATCCCGGCGGACCGGCACGGTGAGCCCTTCGCGCTGATCGTGGCGTGCTGGTCGGGGCCGATCGAGGAGGGGGAGCGCGCCCTGCGGGCCTTCCACGACTTCGCACCGGTGGTCGCCGAGCACGTGGGCCCGATGCCGTACCCGGCTCTCAACGCGGCCTTCGACGCGCTCGTACCGCCCGGCCTCCAGCACTACTGGAAGGCCAACTTCGTCTCCGAGCTCAGCGACGACGTGATCGCCGCGCACCTGCGGCACGCGCCGGGCCTGCCCGCCGTGAACTCGACGGTCCACATCTACCCGATCAACGGCGCCTGCCACCGCGTGGCACCGGACGCGACGGCCTTCGCCTACCGGGACGCCTCGTTCGCCACGGTGATCGCCGGGATGTGGCCCGACCCCGCCACCAACGAGGCCGGTACGGCCTGGGTGCGCGACTACTACGAGGCGACCGCCCCGCACTCGCAGGAGGGCGGCTACATCAACTTCATGGCCGATGACGACCAGGACCGGATCAGGGCCAACTACAAGGGGAACTACGACCGCTTGGTCGCGGTCAAGCGCGCCTACGACCCGGGCAACCTGTTCCACCTGAACCAGAACATCCGGCCCTAGGGGTGCCGCGCCGACCGGACGCGCCCATCGGAAGCCGGTCGGACCGCGTCCGCACCGCCCGCCCGCCCGCCCGCCCGTCCGTCCGTAGCGGTGCGGATGCGGAGTGTTCCGGTATCTGCATATTTTGTGTGGGTGTACCGGAAGATCCCGTACAGCCGGTCTGTCTGATGGAGGAAGGCCCCCCATGAAGCGTTTCCCGGTGATCGGTGTGCTCTGCGTCGGCGCGATGCTCGCTCTCTGCGCGTGCTCCGACGACAGCAGCTCGCCCGCGGAGGAGGCCACCAAGGCCGCGGCGGACCTCTGCACCGACCTGAACGCCCTCAAGGCCGACAACGCCAAGCTGAAGGCCCTGAACCCGGCCAACGCGACCAAGGACCAGGTCAAGGACGCCTACGAGGCCGTCCAGAAGGACTGGGAGAACGTGAAGGAGAACGCGACCCAGCTCAAGGACGCCGAGCGCGCCGCGGTCCAGTCGGCGGCCGAGGACCTCAAGAAGAGCTACCAGGACCTGCCCGGCGACACGACCGGCAAGGACGCGCGCACCCAGTTGCAGCCGCAGATCGAATCGCTGGACGCGGCCACGACGGCCGCTGCGACCGGCCTGCGGTGCTGACGGGCTGATCCCCCCCCGCATCCACGTACGAAGGACCCCGCCCGGCTACAGGGGCGGGGTCCTTCGCGTCGGCAGCCGGCTACTTCGCGGCGGCCGACGCGGGCACGGCCGGTACGGGGGGCAGTGCGGGGATCGGGGGACCCAAGGGCAGCAGTTCGGTGACCACGAAGGCGACCACGGCCGAGATGATCACGACCGGGATCATCGCCGTGCCGCCGAGCATCAGGACCACCATCACCACGCTGCTCACCGGCAGCCGCAGCGCGCTGGCGGCGGTAGCCGCCATGCCCGCCCCCATCGCGGGCACGATGCCGAGCCCGGGCAGCGGCCCGAGCAGGACTCCCGCGACGGCGCCGAGGCAGAGGGCGGGGAAGACGGGGCCGCCGCGCAGGCTGCCGAGGCAGATGGCGTAACCGGCGCCCTTGAAGAGGAGGATGCCGATCAGCGCACCCACGCTCCAGGAGTGCGGGTCGGCGGCCAGTTTGCCGATGGCCGACTGCCCCGACCCGGTGACGTCGGCGGGCGAGAGCCCGGTGATGAGCGCGTAGAGGCTGGCGCAGGCCGCGGCGGCCAGGGCGCACTGGACGGTCCGCAGGAGGGGCCGTTCGAGTACGTACGCGGCGATCAGCCGGGCCCCGGTCAGTACGGGGTGCAGGGCGACGGCGAGGGCCGCGGCGATGGCCACCGCCCAGAGCACGTCGGGCGCGTCCAGGTGGGGCACGGGCACGCCCAGCTCGAGCTTCAGGCTGCCGACCGGCAGCCCGGTCCAGCGTCCGAGGCCGGTGAAGACCAGGTCCCCGACCCCGGCGGACAGCAGGGACGGCAGCATCACGGCGAACAGCTGCGGCCCGCCCACGCCCGCCACCTCGATCAGCAGCACCGCGGCGATCAGCGGATTCCCGAAGATGGTGGCGATGGCCGCGGCGGCGCCGGCCGCGCCCACGAGGGCGGTGCCCTGCGGGGTGACGGGCGCCTGGGCGAGGTTGCGGAACAGCAGGGCCAGCCCGCCGCCGAGGGCGATCAGCGGGGCCTCCGGACCCAGGACCGCGCCGAGCGGCAGACTGGCCACGGCCGCGATCACGACGCCGGGCAGGTAGGAGGCCGAGGCCCCGCCGGTCTGCAGGCCGCCCGCGGGGAGGTGACCGCCGTTGCCGCGCATGTGCGGGACGACCAGGCCGACCACGATGCCGGCGACGAACAGCAGGGGGAGCGGCCACCACCACGGCGGGGCGTCCCAGCCCAGGGCCTCGGGGAGGTCCGTCCACATCAGGTGTTCCATCTTGTGCAGCGCCGCGAGGAACCAGAACGACGCGAGGGACACCGGGATGCTGATGAGCGCGCAGAAGAACAGCAGCTTGAGGTAACCGGGGCTGCGGAGGGTCTGCCTCAGGACGTCGGCCTCCTGCGGCTGCGTTCCGCCGGGGGGCGGTTCGGATCGAGGGCGCGACTGCGGCATGGCTCACTTCCTTTCCGCTTCCTCGATGGTCCACCTCGGGGGCGCGCTTCGCCGCTCAGGGCCTGTCGCCCGGTTCGGGGGGCACCGAACTGCGCCTGTGCATGCCGATTTTGATCGCGCCGACGAGTGCTTTGGCGATCACTCCGATCAGGATCAGGTCGGCGACCATCTGGAAGGTGACCAGCACCCGGCTCCCCTCGGAGGTGGGCACGATGTCCCCGAATCCCACGGTGGCGAAGGTGGTGATGGTGAAGTAGAGGGCGTCGGTGCGGGTCAGCGGCTCCGAGAACGACGTGGGGTCCTGCGCCGCGAGCAGGTAGTACGTCGCGGAGAACAGCACCAGGAACAGCGGTACGCCGGTGGCCAGCGCTTCCAGGGCGCGCATCCGCGGGAACTGCGCACGGGAGACTGCGGCGATCTGCCAGGCCGTCAGCAGCCCGAAGATCAGCAGTCCGAGCACGAGCGTCAGCACGGTGTTGATGCCGAACCCGCCCTCCAGGGGCGCCACGTAGTAGAGCCCGGTGAGCAGGGCGACCGAGAGCACCGAGCGCAGCAGGTGGCCCAGCAGGAAGCGTCGGCGCTGTCCGGCTGCGTTGCGTTCCATGGCTTCAGGAGAACGGCCCGGAGCCCATCGCGCGACCGGAGCCGGACGCCGGAATGCGGACGGCCTGGGTCACCTGTATGAATGAATGACCACGTGCATGATCGGAGTCGAACATGGACGATTACCCGCTGCTCAACGTCTTCTGGACGATGCTGTGGTTCTTCGTGTGGGTCATGTGGTTCTTCCTCCTCTTCAAGGTCATCACGGATGTCTTCCGTGACCACACCCTTGGCGGCTGGGGGAAGGCGGGCTGGCTCATCCTCGTGCTGGTGCTGCCTCTCATCGGCGTTCTCATCTACCTGATCGTCCGCGGGCACAGCATGCACGAACGGGACCGGAAGCAGACCGAGGAGCAGCAGGCGGCCTTCCGCTCGTACGTGCAGAAGACGGCCGGGGCCGGCGGCGGCTCGGCGGACGAGCTGCACAAACTCTCCGCGCTCAAGGACAAGGGCGACATCACCCAGGAGGAATTCGACCGGGCGAAGGCCAAGATCCTGGCCTAGATCCGCGGACCGGCAAGCGGTGACGCACCGCGGCCCCGGGTCGATGACCCGGGGCCGCGATGTGCGGTGAGCTGTGAGTGGGTTACCTGAAGGAGACCCACTTGGCCGCGCTCGGCACCCCGTACTCGTCGAGCAGGAAGAGCATGTAGTAGCCGGGCGGGACGTCATTGGCGGAGGGCGGTGCCTGCAGGCGCAGGCTGTTCCCCTGGCGCTTCACGATCCCCAGTTCCACGTGGCGCTGGCTGGTGTTGAGGGAGTGCGTCGCGGTGGTCGGGGCGAGCAGGACGGCCTTCTTGACCCGGTCGGGCGTGGAGGTCCCCACGGTGAAGGCGGTGTCGTACCGCAGCGGCCCCTCGGGGACGCGGTCGAGGACCGGGCGGCGGCCCTGGTGCAGGTAGGCCGGCTCGAAGATCTCGATGCTGCCGTTCATGTCGTCGTCGATCTTCGGGTCGTTGGCGAGCTGCTGCAGCTCGTCACCGGTGACCATGATCCGGCCGTCCGGGAGGACGAGGGCGTTGGAGTGGTAGCCGCGCGGCAGCCGCTGCGCCGGGCCCAGCTTCCACTCGCCGAGGGCGTTGCGGGTCTCGATCTGCCGGTACTTCAGGTCGGACTTGGGGTTGTAGTCGCCGTTGCCGTAGTCCCTGATGCCGTGGGCGCCGTTGACGGTCAGCAGGGTCGCGTCCGGCAGCAGCAGTGTGTCGTCCTGCGTACGGCCGAAGGCGCGGGGCTGCTGCTTCTCCCAGGCGCCGCCGCTGGTCAGCCGGTAGGTATTGGGGTCCTCGCGGTCGCCGCCGAGGACCAGTACGGAGTCGGGGCCGCGCAGTCCGGCGGGCAGCGCCACGGCGGAGCCGTAGCCGCGGTGGACGCCGTCGGGGCGCGCGGGCAGGTCCGTTCGGGTCTCCGCGACCGGGTCGAAGGCCCACTGCCTGGTGGCGTGGCGGCCGAGGCCGTACACCTTGCCGTCGCGCAGGGTGAACAGGTGCGGGTAGTCGCTGTCGGCACCGAACGGCGCGTCCACGCGCAGGGTGTCGGTCGGGACGTCCCTCGGGATCACCGTCTTCTCGAAGGGGACGGGGTGGCTCTTGGCGGGGAAGCGCTCGATGACGGAGGTGGAGGTGCCCCAGCCCTCGTCGGTGTGGCCGGACATGATCAGCAGGCGGCCGTCCGGGGCGGTGGCCACGGAGGGGTACCAGCGGCCGACCTCCATGTCCTTGTTCACGGACCAGCCCTCGGTCCACGGGTCGAAGACCAGCGACAGCTTGGCGCCGGCGCCGCCGCCGTAGCCGAGGTTGCCGCCGAAGACGCCGAGCATGCCGTTGGGCAGGAAGGCGTGCCCGGCGCAGAAGAAGGGCGCCGGACGCTTCTCGCCCGTGCCGTCCGGTACGACCAGCTCGGGCGGGGTGACCTTCTTGAAGGCGTCCGGCCCCGTTCCCCGGCGGGGGTCCCACAGGAAGGCCCGGCCGGCGTTGGCCCTGCCCAGGGTGTTGGTCGGTGCGGGCTCCTCGGTCGGGTCGGTCTCCATGCGCTCGAAGGAGAAGAGCAGCACCTTGCCGGTCGGGAGCAGGGCGATGTGGGCGGCGAAGTCCGGGGACTGGAAGTACTCGGCGAACTGCCCGAACGCCTTGGGGTGGAAGCGCGCGTTCACGTCGGCCTGGGACCGGGTCAGTGAGTTCAGGCTGTCGATCCGGGCGAGTTGGGAGTAACCGCCCAGCTCGAGGAGCTGTTCGCGGACCTTCGTATGCTCCTGGGCGTGCTCGGCGCCGAGGGCGGCTTTCTCCTCGGGGCGGGCCGAACCGTCGTGCGCGGCCGCCGGGACGGCGGCGACCAGAACTGCCGCGGCCGCGAGGACCGAGATCCCGGCGCGGCGTGCGGTTCGCTCCGCGGACCGGCGCTTCATGCGTGACATGTGACTCCTCACCAGGGCTGCTCAAGCAGCGGGTGGCCCCGCACGGGGGCATGGGACGCCTACGACGCCCACGAGCACAGACCTATGCCGACGCGTCGCGCGCCGCACTCCGGGAAGATCACCGGCGCCTCGGGCCGCCCGGGTGATCACACCGCCCTGAGCTGCGCCGATACCGGCCCGATGGTCCGCCCACCGGTCCCCCGCCCGGACGCAGCCCGTGGTGATCACGAGTCGTGCGCCCGGCCCGGCAAACCGTGTCACCGCGGGCTCCGGCCGGGTAGGGCAGGGTGCGGCAAGGTGACGGGCAGGAGGGGTCCGGAGCGGTGGTCCGGATCGGTCAGGATTCGAGAAGCGCCGTCCGTCCGGGCGAAGTTACCGTTTCGGCCATGGACATCAGCATTCACATGAGCGCCCTCCCGCACGACGACCCGGACGCCTCCCTCGCCTTCTACCGCGACGTCCTCGGCTTCGAGGTCCGCAGCGACGTCGGCCAGGGCAGGATGCGCTGGATCACGGTCGGCCCCGCCGACCGGCCCGACACCGCCATCCTCCTCGCGCCGCCGGCCGTCGACCCCGGCGTCACCGACGCCGAGCGCCGCACCATCGCCGAGATGATGGCCAAGGGCACCTACGGCTGGATCCTGCTGGCCACCAAGAACCTCGACAGCACCTTCGAGAAGATCCAGGCAGGCGACGCCGAGGTGGTCCAGGAGCCGACCGAGCAGCCGTACGGCGTCCGCGACTGCGCCTTCCGCGACCCCGCGGGCAACCTGATCCGCATCCAGGAAATCCGCTGAGCGGGTTCGGCCGACGAAGGGGGATCATCCATGTGTCATCCCGCGTGGAGACAGGCACTGATCGAGGCGGCGCACCTGTCGGAACTCGCGCGGCTGCGCCGCGTCCGGGACCGGCTCGACCGCGAGTACGCGCGCCCGCTGGACGTGGAGGAGCTCGCGCGCGCGGCGAGCATGGCGGCCGGGCACCTCGGCCGCCGGTTCCGGCTCGCGTACGGCGCGTCCCCGTACGGCTACCTGACGGCGCGTCGCATCGAGCGCGCCACGGCCCTGCTGACGGCCGGCGACCTCGGGGTCCCCGAGGTGGGCCGGGCCGTCGGCTGCGCCACCCCGGGCATCTTCCGCACCCGGTTCACCGAGCTGGTCGGCACGGCGCCGGACGCGTACGCGCGTACGGCGCGGCGAGCGGCCGAACCGGTCAGGATTCGAGAAGCGCCGGCCCCGGCGCCGCAACTAGCGTGATGTTCATGCCCTCCATCGAAACCCTCACCCTTGAGGTGGCCGACACCACGGCCGCCCACCGCTTCTACACCGCCTTCGCTCCGGGGCCGCAGGTCCGCCTGCGGGCTTCGGAAGCACCGACGACCGGCTTCCGCGGGTTCTCGCTCTCCCTCACGGTCCCCTGCCCGGCCGACGTCGACGCCCTCGTCGGCGCCGCCCTCGACGCCGGGGCCACCGCGCTCAAGCCCGCCTCGAAGTCGTTCTGGGGCTACGGCGGGGTCGTACAGGCCCCGGACGGGACGATCTGGAAGGTCGCGACCTCCGCCAAGCGGGACTCGGGCCCCGCCACCGGCCGGATCGACGACATCGTGCTCCTGCTGGGCACCGCCGACGTGACCGCGAGCAAACGGTTCTACGTCGAGCAGGGACTCGCCGTCGGCAAGAGCTTCGGCAGCAAGTACGTCGAGTTCGCCACCCCGTCGAGCCCCTTCAAGCTGGCGCTGTACGGGCGCCGCGCCCTGGCCAAGGACGTCGGCGTCCCGATCGACGGCACCGGCTCGCACCGGCTCGTGATCGGCGGCTCCGGCGGCCCCTTCACCGACCCGGACGGGTTCGCCTGGGAGACCGCGGTACCGGCCCCCACCGCCTGACCCCCCGGCACCGCCCCCCGGCACCACCCCCCGGCACCACCCGAGCAAGCGTTGCGAGAGAGGACATGCCATGAAGGGCACGCAGACGTCGACCAGGAGCACCGGCCCGGCCGAGGAGCAGGCCGACGGGTTCTCGGCCGAGGAACGGGACGCGATCAAGCAGCGTGCCAAGGAGCTGAGGGCGGCCGGGCGCGGCCGCGGTGCGGGCGCCGCCAAGCCGGACCCCGAGGTCGAGGTCCTGGCGAAGATCGCCGAGATGGAGGACGCGGACCGCGTCCTCGCCGAACAGCTCCACGCCATGGTCAGGGCCAGTGCCCCGGACCTCTCCCCGAAGCTCTGGTACGGGATGCCCGCCTACGCCAGGGCCGGCAAGATCGTCTGCTTCTTCCAGAGCGCTCAGAAGTTCAAGTCCCGGTACGCCACCCTCGGTTTCAGCGACCCGGCGAACCTCGACGAGGGCACGATGTGGCCGACCTCCTACGCACTGACGAAGCTGACCCCGGCCGACGAGGAGCTGATCGCCGGGCTCATCAGGAAGGCGGTGAGCTGAGCCCGCCGCGGCCGGCGGTGGCTTCGGCGGTGTCGAGGAGCAGCCTCGCCGACGCGGAAGCAGTCGTCCTGGCCGTCGACCGGGGCCAGGTCGGCCCAGCCGCCGGACAGGAGGATGCGCCGGCCCTGCGTGCGGACGGCCTCGACGGCCACCCGCGCGACGTGCTCCGCGTCGCGCACGGGCATGCTGGCGAAGCCCACGTACACCGGCGGAGTACCGGCGTCGAGGAAGGCCTCCAGATCGGCGGGGAGCGGGAGCCGGCCCGGGCGCAACCACGCGCCGGTCCGCACGGTACGGCTCGGCGTACCACTTCTTCCCCGGGGGCAGGTCGCAGCTCGGCGAGGAGGTGATCCGTACGTCCGGCGCGGCCTACCTGGCGCTGATCGTCGAGCTCTTCGCGCCCCGGGCCGGGGCGGGTACGGATGCCGGGGGCCCTTCGGGCGCCCGGGCGGCGGACATGGCGCCGTCACGTGCGACGCTTTCACCGCCGCCGCGCAGACCCTGCGGGAGCTCGACTTCGCCGACGCGTGCCCCATCGCCACCGTCGCGCTGGAAGTGGCCAGCACCCACGAACCGCTGCGCCGGGCCACCGCCGAGGTGTTCGCGAGCCGGACGGACGGCCTGGGGCGCCCCCGGGGGTTCGGTGACGTCCGGCCGACCTCACGCCCGACGGCGCCGTCACCGACGCCAGCGGCTGGAATCCCTCCTGGGGCTGGGCCACCGGCAACATGGTCTCCCGCACGCAGGACCTGCGCCGCTGGGTCCCGGCCCTGCTGGACGGCAGGCTCCTGACCGCGAGGACGCAGGCCGAACGGCTCCACACCCTCCCGACCGGTGTGCCCCGCATTTCCTACGGGCTCGGGCTCCTCGACACCTACGGCTGGCTCGGGCACAACGGAGACCTGCCCGGGTACGCGGCGATCGCCGTCCAGTCCCCTCCGACAAGGCCACGCTCGTCGTGCTGGTCAATTCCGACGTGAACGACGGCAACAAGAACAACGCGTCCATCGTCGCGAGAACGGTCACCCTGATCGTCACCCCGGACCACCCGTGGCCCGTCCCGGCACCTGCCGCCCCGGAGTAGGGCTCACCGTCTCACTTGCCGTCGGAGAAGTTGTGCACGGCCCACCAGCCCGAGGCATCGTGGTACATGCCCACCCCGACCTCGGTGAAGTCCGGGTTGACCTGGGCCTTGTAGTGCCCGGAGCTGTGCCGCCACATCGACTGGAACTTCTCGGCGGCTTCCTGGGCGGTCATCGAGGCATCGCTGTACCAGACGATGTTCTCGCCCGTCCACGTGCGCGAGCCCGTCTTCAGGTAGGCGCGGTCGTCGGACGAGGAGTGGGAGAACCCACTGTTCTTCATGTGCTCAGCCCACGTGCGGGCGAAGTCGCTGAGGTCCCGCTTGAGCACGAGCGGAGGCCGTCCGACGGCGGCCCGTTCGCCGTTGAGCAGTTGCAGGGACAGCGACTGGGCCACGGCGACGTCCTGCGTCGTGGTGCGGGCACCGGGCACCTTGGGGTCCGGTCCCGTCGGACCGCTGCCGGCCGGGCGGGTGCTCGGCGCGGAGGGCTTGGCGGAACGTTCGGCCGGCGCACCGGTGCTCCGGCCGCCGTCCTTCGCGGGCGAGGCGGAGACGGTGGCATCCGGGCTCGGCGTCGCGGCGGCCGCGGACGCGCTCGCACCGGCGGTGGGAGACGCCGTGGGGGCGGGTATGAGGTCCGTCGCACTCGGCCGGCCGCCGCCGAGCACCGAGGGGGAGCCGGCCGCCGTCGTCGTACGTACCGGGGCCTCGTCGGAGCCGAGGGCGTAGGCCGCCGCTCCGACGCCGGCCAGCAGGACCACGGCAGCCGCCGCCATCACCGGAGCCCTGCGGCGGCCCCTGCGGTGTCCCCCGGCCCGGCTCCCGCGCGGCCGGTCCTGCGTGAAATCGTCGTCGTGATCGCGCATCGCATCTCCTCGGAGGTGACGGCCCACCTGGCCTGACACAGAGGGAGACCCGCGGGGCGCACGCCGATAACACCTTTCCGCGGGATCACCTGTTCTTGCTCTCCACCTTCCCGAGCGGGTTCGCCTCGGCCTCCAGCGCCGTGACGGCCGACTTCCACCCGGCGTCCGCACCGAGCAGGGTGCTGCGGAGGAAGGCGGTGCTGAGCTGCTGGATCAGGGCGACGCGCGCGGGGCTCTCGTCCGTCGTCTCGGCGACCTCGTAGCCGGGGATGCCTCCGAGCGAGTGCTCCGCGCCGAACAGCGTGAGCAGGCTCTTGCTCCCCGGGCTGAAGGTGTACGGGTCGGTGGACCAGTCCGGTCCGCGGGTGGACAGGTGGGAGTGGTCGTTGTCCCCGGCGACGATGAGGGCCGGGGTGGTCATGGTGTCGAAGGACGGCCTCAGGAAGGGCAGGTTCTCGACGGCGAACGGGGTGAGGTCGTCGCCCAGCCCGGCCGGCGCGAGCAATACGCCCGCGCCCACCCTCGGGTCGGACATGTCCTCGCCGGGGACGCCGTCGGCGCCGAGGACCCGCGCGCCGAGCAGCGCGCTCGCGGTCTGGGATCCCCAGGAATGGCCGGCGACGGCGATCCGATCGCGCCCGACGCGCCCGCCGAGGCCCGGTACGGCGGCCTCCAGCATGTCGAGTCCGTCCAGCACGCGGGTCAGGTCCTCGATCCGGATTCGCCAGATTCGCGGCGTACGGGGATCCTCGTGCGGGATGCCGAGCGTCCGGGAGTCGAGGTGGGTGGGCTGGACGACGACGAAGCCCTGGGCGGCCCAGTGGTCGGCGAGCGGGGCGTAGCCGTTCATCGACCAGCCGAAGCCGTGCGAGAGGACGATGACGGGCAGGTCGCTGCCGGTCACGGGGGCGGACACGCGCACCTGGAGGTCCTCGCCGCGGTTCGGGGCGGGCAGGACGATCGGCTTCGCGGACATCACGGTGGTCGGGTCGGACATGGAGGTGCCTTCCAACGGAGGGCATGGCCGGGGGTTGTCTGCCCGGTCTGCCATCATGAGCAAAACGGAACGTTGCTCCGCCAACAATATGGAACACGGTTCCGTTTCGCAAGACCGATGAACGAGAAGGGCTTCGCGGTGAACGACAGCGATCGAAGCGCGGGCAGTGCGGGCGGCACGGGCGGCACGGGGAGTGCGGGCGGCCCGGGCGGTGCGGCCGGATCCCGGCGCAAGGACGTCCGGCGCAACCAGCAGACGCTGCTGGACGCGGCCGCGGCGATCTTCGTCACGTCGGGTGTGGAGGCACCGGTGCGCGACATCGCGGCCGGGGCGGGCGTCGGGGTGGGCACGGTCTACCGCCACTTCCCCACCCGCGCCGACCTGGTGATCGCGGTCTACCGCCACCAGGTCGACGCCTGCGCCGAAGCCGGCCCGGCCCTCCTCGCGTCGAGCCCGACCCCGCATGCCGCCCTCGAGCGCTGGGCCGACCTCTTCGTCGACTTCCTGGTCACCAAACACGGCCTGGCCGCGGCGATGCAGGCCGACAACACCGGCTTCGAAAGCCTGCACGCCTACTTCCTCGACCGCCTCCTGCCGGTGTGCACCGACCTCCTGGACGCGGCCGCCGCGGCGGAACAGATCCGCCCGGACCTGACGGCGTACCAACTCATGCGCGGCATCGGCAACCTCTGCATCGGCACCGAACGCGACCCCGACTACGACGCCCGCCGCCTGGTGGCCCTCCTCATCGCGGGTCTCCGACAACCCTCCTGACCGCGCCCTACGACCGCCCCGCCACCCGGGCCGACGGCCGCAGGGCGAGGAGGATCAGAAGCGCGAACGCGAAGAGGGCGGCGCCGGTGCGGATGTGGTTGAACTCTGGCTCGTGCGGGTACGCGGGCTGCCCAAGGTGCCGGCGGTGCTGTTCGGGTGGGCGGTCGCCGGGGCGCTGTCCGCGACGCTCTATCCGAGCCACACCGGGGCGTCGGCCTCGGGGATCTGCACCATCGGCCGCGACGTGTTCACCCCCCTGCTGGCCCAGCAGGGAATCATGAACGTCGCCCTGTTCGTGCCGGCGGCCTTCTTCTCGGTCCTGGTCTTCCGCCGTCCCGCCGTGTCCGTCGCGAGCGGTGTGCTGCTGTCCGCCGGCATCGAGTCGGTCCAAGCGCTGACGTCGTCCATCGGCCGGTCCTGCACCTCCGAGGACCTGATCGCGAACAGCCTCGGAACGGCGATCGGCGTAGCACTGGCGCTCGCCCTGCGCGGGATGCGGTCGGCGCTGGGCAAGGCCGACCTCGTACAGGGCCTGCGCATCCTCGGGGTGGGTGCCGTGGTGCTCCTCGCCTTCGGAGCCGTCGCCATCACCCCGGTCCTCTCCGAGGTCACCGAACTGACCCGGGCCACTTCCGCGCAGCAGGAGGTCGCGAGGAGGACGGTCCGGGACGTCTGGGGCCCGGACGCCCGGATTTCGAGCATCCAGTACATGAAGGGCGAGGGCGCGGCAGCGGGCCAGACCCTGGTGACCCTCGAGGACGGATTCCTCAACTTCACCGATGGCGCCGTGAACATCACAGGCTCGCGTCAGGCGAAGTCGCTGCCGGGCGTGACCGCGAAGCCGGTGCGTACCAAGGAGGAAGCGGTAGCTCAGGCGGCGGTGTTCGTACAGGCCCGGTTCCCCTGGGCGCTGAAGGACAGTACGACCATGGTGGACCCGACCACGGCCGACAGCGGTCAGCAGACCGTGGGCTGGCGCCAGCGGGTCGACGGCGTGCTCATGCCCATGCGGATGGACGTGGTCGTCGATCCCGACGGCCGGATCTCCGCCTTCACCGGGCGCAACGAGCTCGGACCGGCCGCGCCTCCCGCGCACCGGGTGACCGCCGAGGAAGCGCGCCGGACGGCTGAGGCCCAGGTTTCCGCGGGCAGCTTCGCCGGTTCGGAGATCCTGGTCCAGAAGAACGCTCAGGGCGACTGGGAGACGCGCTGGCTCATCAGCTTCACCCTTCCCCGGCCGGAGGGGACGCCGGCGCCCGCGGGCGAGGACGTACCCGTCAACGATCAAGGAACCACTGTGGCGATCAACGCGCTGACGGGGAAGGTCATCCCCCCGAACCGCTGACCACTGCGGCCCGCGCCCTCGGGGTCAGGCTGCTTTGATCAACTGGTGACACACACCGATGACACGATCAGTGGCGGACGGGGGCGGATGAGTCCGGCCGTCGTCCTCGGCGGGGCTTCCGTTGCCTTCTGGTTCTGCTGCCCGTTCTGGATGCTTGTGTGGATGCTGGCCCTGCCGCTCGGCCTGGCAGGTCTCGTCCGGGGTTCCATCGAGTACCGAGCTGCCTCGCGGAACGGCACGAGCCGTGATCAGCCGCTGACTGCCCTGCTGCTCTCCTCCGTAGGGACGGCTGCGGCAGTCGCGTACATGATCTTCCTGGCCACCCATCCCGACCTGCCGATTCAGGGGTAGCAACCGAAGGACGCCTTTCCCACGCACCCGTCATCCGCGACGGCGGGCGCGCGTCCGGTGAGCCGCTGCCGGACGTCGCTCAGCAGGCCTTCGATTGCCGGGTTCGCCGGCGGGCCGAGCCCGGGGTGGCCCAAGGTCTGGTGTGCGGCGCCGACGGGACCGGGTAACGTCATAGTCTTCCAGACGCTGATTTACGGGTGAGAGCGTGACGGGCCCCTACTGACGTCCTTCGGCGTCGCCGCGCCCGTCCCCCACCGATGAATCCGTAGATCACTCCACAACATTGCCGGGACAACCCATGACCGTGAGCAAGAACATCAACAACCCCGTGGGCCAGGGCGGCGGCCAGCGCAAGAGGCTGTCCCGCGCCGAACGGCAGAACAACGGGCCGCACCGCAACCTCGACCGCAAGGGCGCCGCCGACCAGAAGGCGGAGCTGGTGCGCAAGATGCGCGAGAAGGCCGGCGCGGCCGAGGACGCCGGACAGACGGGCGAGGACACCGCACACAGCTGACCCACCGCCGCCGCAGGGCGGCATGGGCATGGCGCGCGAGTCCGAAGAGGGCTGGACAGCGACGCAGGCCCAGGTCGGTGACCTGGGCCTTGGTCCAAGAGCGGATGACGGGAATCGAACCCGCGCCATGAACGTGGGAATCAACGCTGCCCAGACCGCCCGTATGGCTCCTGAACTGCGAATACGTCCTCTTCGTGGGCCTCTCGCGAGGGCGGAAGGATATCCGGCAGGCCAGCCGCGTCCACCGACCGGTGGACGCGGGGTTCAACCAGTCGAGGCTGCCGGGGGAACGACCCTGCGGACGAGCATCTGAGGCATGAGAAATTGCCCGGTCCGTATGGCCCGCTGGAGCGCCCGCCACCCGTGGAGCGCAATCATCGGGTGGTTCCTGTTCGTCATTCTGTGCCTCGGCGCCGGTATCGCGACCGGTAGCAACGCGGCGACCACCAAGGATTTCTGGGTCGGAGAGGCGGGGCACGCCGAGTCGATGGCGACCGAGGGCGGCCTCCAGCGCCGGCCCACCGAGCACGTCCTGATCCACGCGAAGTCCGGTCCCCTCGACACGGAGGCGGCCGGTTCCGCGGTCCGCGAGCTCACCGACCGGATGGCCGAGCTGCCCGAGGTGGACAGCGTGGCGCTCCCGGTCCGTTCGAAGGACGGCAGCGCCCTGCGCGTGACCGTGGTGCTGAAGGGCGCCGAGCTGGACGGGAAGAAGAACGTCGTACCGCTCCTCGAACAGACGGCGAAGGTGGCGGTCGGCCACCCGGACCTGGTCGTGGAGGAGACCGGATCACCCGCCATCAGTCAGGGCGTCAACGACCAGCGCGGTGACGACCTCGCCCTCTCGGAACGCATCACCCTGCCGGTCACCCTCGTCATCCTGCTGATCGTCTTCGGCTCGGTGGTCATGGCCGGTGTGCCACTGCTGCTGGCTCTCTCCTCGATCGCCGCCGCCATGGGCCTGGCCATGCTGGCCTCCCACGTCCTCCCCGACCCAGGGGTCGGGACCAACATGATCCTGCTCATCGGCCTCGCCGTAGGCGTCGACTACACGCTCTTCTATCTCAAGCGCGAACGCGAGGAACGGGCCCGCGCCGAAAACCGGCTCAGCCCCGAGGCGCTGGTGGACCTCGCGGCGGCCACGGCCGGCCGAGCCATCATGGTCTCCGGCCTGGCGGTGATCGCTTCCACAGCGACGCTCTACCTGGCCACGGACGTCATCTTCTCCTCCCTGGCGACGGGCACGATCCTGGTCGTGGCGGTCGCCGTGGCCAGCTCTCTGACCGTGCTTCCCGCGCTGCTGGTGAAGATCGGCCACCGTACCGGGCGCCGTACCGCCACGAGGGACGCGCGGCGGGCGAGCCGGGGCAAGCCTGTCCGTACGAAGTCGGTGAAGCCGGAGAACGGCAGGGTCTTCGACGCCCTGCTGCGCCCCGCGCGGCGGCATCCAGTGATCACCCTGTGCGTATCCGTACTCGTCATGCTCGCCATAGCGGCGCCCGCGAGTGGTATGAAACTCATCGACCCGGGCAAGGACACCTTCTCGCGCGACATCCCGGCCATGCAGGTCTACGACCGGCTCACCGCGAAGTTCCCGGAACTCCTGGTCAAGCACGAGGTCGTCGCCCGCTCCGCCCCCGACCAGGCACCGCAGGTCAAGCAGGCTCTGGTGGAACTGGGCCGGCGCGCCCAGGCGGACCCGCTGTTCGCCCGGAACGCCGAGCCGACGGTGCGCACGTCGGCGGACGGCCGGATCAGCGTGCTCGAACTGGCCGTCCCGTATCCCGCGCCCTCCGGCCGGGCGATCGAGTCACTCGGCCACGTCCGTGAGGTGTATCTGCCCGCCACGGCCGCCATGTTGCCCGGTGCGGACATGGCGGTGAGCGGTGATGTGGCCCGTGGACAGGACTATGTGGCGCACGAGAAGAGCAAACTGCCGCTGGTCGTCGGGTTCCTTCTGCTCCTGACGTTCGTGATGACGGTGTGGGCCTTCCGCTCGGTGGTGATCGCCCTCGTCGGCGTCCTCCTCAACCTTCTCTCCGCCGCCGCCGCGCTCGGCGCGCTGGTTCTGGTCTTCCAGGGAACCTGGGCAGAGGACCTGCTGGGCTTCGACTCCCTCGGTGCGATCGCGTCGCGGGTGCCGCTCTTTCTCTTCGTGATCCTCTTCGGACTGTCGATGGACTACCAGGTGTTCGTGGTCAGCCGGATCAAGGAGGCGATGGACAACGGGATGACGGCCCGCGCGGCGGTACTGGAGGGCATCGGCCGGTCGGCGAAGGTGGTGACGAGCGCGGCGATGGTGATGGTCACGGTGTTCGCGGCTTTCGTCTTCCTGCACCTGACAGAGATGAAGCAGATGGGCCTCTGCCTGGCCGTGGCGGTCCTGCTGGACGCCGTGGTCATCAGGATGATGATCCTGCCCTCGATCCTGCTGCTCCTCGGCGAGCGCGCCTGGTGGCCACGGCGCCCCGCGCCGGAAAACCGGTACCACCGGCCCGCAGCCGTTCGACCCGTCCGCTCCAGGACGTAATCTGACGATCATGCTGCAACGGCCTGAGCGTGGTGACCCGTTATGGATCTGGGCACTCCACGGGTGGGAGGGACTGTCCTGGGCGCTCATCGCCCTTGTCACTCTGATCACCGTCGTGGGCGACGCTCCCCCCACGACGAAGTACGGGGTGCCGGCCCTGGTGGCCGTGCTCGCACTCAGCTACGCGCTCGTACGCTGCCGGCCCGCCAATCCCGTGCTGCGCCCGTACGGCTATCTGTGCGTCCTCGTGGGATCGCTGGGCGCTCTCTCCTACGTCGGCGACGGCCTCGGAGTCTTCTACACGGTGACGCTCGCGCAGTTCGTCATCTTCTCGGACAGCCTCAGGGCAGCGGTCGTCCACACGGGCCTCGGCGCGGTGGCGATCACGGTCGGCGGCACGCTGCGGGAAGGCTGGGGCGTCGATGTCCTGACCACCAACGCCATTTCCTCCCTCGCGGTGTACGCGGTCGGCGTCCTGATGGCGGTGGTGACGCCCCGAGCACTGGCGCTGCGGGACGAACGGGTCAAGCTGAGGGCGGATTTGAAGACCGCCCAGCTGGAGCTGGTCGACGCGTACCAGCGCCAGGGCGCCGCAGAGGAGCGCGACCGCCTCGCCCGGGAGATCCACGACACCCTCGCCCAGGGTTTCGCCTCCATCATCGTGTTGGCCGAGGCGGCCCGGTCCGGGCTAGCTGTGGACCTCGACAGAAGCGCCCAGCAGCTGCAGTCCATCGAACAGACAGCCCGGGAGAATCTCGCCGAGGCCCGCGTCCTCGTAGGTGTGGCCCCCCGTAGCGGCGTGGCCGCCGGATCGGTCGCAACGACGCTCCGCCGCACCTTGGACCGGTTCACCGAGGACACCGGGCTCATCGTCACGGCGGAGCTGGCGGACATCGCATGCGATCAGCCGACGCGGGTCGCCCTGCTGCGGTGCACGCAAGAGTCCCTGGCCAACATCCGCAAGCATGCGGACGCCTCCACGGTGGGCGTCGTCCTCGCCCGCCACCAGGCCGGCGTCGAGCTGGAAATCACCGACGACGGACGCGGATTCGTCGTCGAGGAGTCTCATGGCTTCGGCCTGGACGGAATGCGCAAGCGCCTCGCCGAATTCGGCGGCGATCTCACCGTCACCAGCTCGGTCGGTGACGGCACCCGGATCCTCGCCCTGATCCCCATGAACGGTCAGGTCTGACATGACGACTGTGCCCACGGCTACGGCTACGGCTACGACACAAGGCCGGCGCCTGCGCGTCATCCTGGCCGACGACCATACGGTGATGCGCGCCGGACTTGTCGCGCTGCTGACCTCCGAGCCCACCATCGACATCGTCGGCGAGGCGGGAGACGGCCGCGAGGCCGTGCGGCTCGTCGAACAGCTTGACCCGGATGTGGCGCTCCTCGATCTGCGGATGCCCGTCCTCGACGGAGTGGGCGCCACCACAGAGATCGTCGGAAGCGGCGTGCGGACCCAGGTCCTCATCCTGACCACGTACGACACCGACGCCGACATCGAGCGCGGTGTCGAGGCGGGGGCGACCGGCTATCTCCTCAAGGACGCCACCCGGGACCAACTGGTCGAAGCCATCCACTCGGCCTCCCGGGGCGAAACCGTCCTCGCCCCGCGTGTCGCGCAACGGCTCGTGGCCAAGATGCGCCGGCCCGCGCCCGTGGCACTCACTGCGCGCGAGTCCGAAGTACTGGGCGCGGTCGCCGACGGGTTGTCCAACGCGGAGATCGGTCGGCGTCTGTTCATCGGAGAGGCCACGGTGAAGACGCATCTCCTGCGGATATTCGCAAAACTCGACGTCAGCGACCGCACGCGAGCCGTGGTAGTGGCGATGAACAGCGGGCTGCTCCAGCAGCGTTAGAGAGCTCTGGGCACAACAAAGCCCCAGGTCGCTGACCTGGAGCCTTGTCAGGGGGCGAACGACGGGCAACCGAGGCGGGGCTCTGCCGCCGTGAGGCGGCGCCGTGCCGTGCGGTGCCGCCGGCCTGAAGGGGCCGTGCCAGCACGCTCCCCGAGCGGTCCGCGGCACCGGCGTTGCCGTGGAGGCCCTGGACCACATCGACCGATGATGGGAGTACGGCCGAACATGCGGAGCTGACCATGACGGGTTGGCGTGTCAGGGACTACACCCAGGATGATCTCGAAGCGGTGATCCGAGTCGATGCGGAGAGCGGCACGGCCGAAGAGCCACCTCTCTTTCCGCTCTCGGACGCCGTGGCGCCCCTCCAGGCTCTCCACCCTGCGGTGGTGGCCACCGCGGACGAGGTGGTGGTCGGCGCCGCGGTGAGCAGGGTGGAGGGCGACCGGGCGTGGATCCTGCGCATCGGCACGGCGCCTGCCTGGCGTCACCAGGGGCTGGGCGGCGACCTGAGCACGGCTCTGGAGCACCGGCTGTTCGCCGGTGGTGCCCGAACGGTGCACGCGGTCGCGGTCCCGCCCGACGGCGAGACCGGTGCCACCGCCCTGCACAACTGCGGCTTCGACGCCCGTCCGGGCATGGTCTTCTTCGAGAAGCGCGGACGGGTGACCCCTCAGGCGGTCAGCACCCGAGCCTGAGGACAGCGCCGCCGGTGCGGCAGGCTGATCCCGGTCCTCAAGCCGAGCCCACAGCGCGGCGCCCCGTGGCGGGCGGCCCGCTTCTTCGGCGTCGGGCGGGATGCGACAGAGCCGGTCGGAGTGACGGTGGACCGGCCGGGCCCTGGGCGTGTGGGCGGTTGGTTCGCCGGTCAAAGCCCCTCGTCGTGCAGGTCCTCTTCGCGCAGCAGGTCGTTCTCACGGCGGCTCGAGGTATCCCTCTGGCCGAATTTCTGTCCCTTCTCGCGGGACGACTTGCCCGTCCGAAGGTTGGCGGGCCCGCCTCAGTCCGAGGCCGGCGGCAGGGATGATTCGGCGGAGCGGCGGTACTCGGCGTTGATGCGCTGGGCTTCCTCGAGCTGGTCCTCGAGGATGATGATGCGGCAGGCGGCCTCGATGGGGGTGCCCTGGTCGACGAGTTCCCGGGCGCGTGCCGCGATGCGCAGTTGGTAGCGGGAGTAGCGACGGTGTCCGCCCTCGGAGCGCAGCGGGGTGATCAGGCGGGCCTCGCCGATGGCGCGTAGGAAGCCTTGGGTGGTGCCGAGCATTGCGGCGGCCCGGCCCATCGTGTAGGCGGGGTAGTCGTCGTCGTCAAGACGGCCGAACGAGTCGTCTGCTGTCATTGCACCTCTCTCATGGAACGCATGGAGGGGCCCTGGTGCCGTACGGCACCAGGGCCCCGAAGGAACTACTACACCATCTGTCGGCCCTGATACTGCGCCGACCTCGTGTTTCCGCCGCCTCGGCCGAGTTGCTGCCGGGAGTGCGGGGATCGCGGTTGCTTGACCGGAGACCACCTCGCTATCGATGTCCTGCGGTACCCGGGCTCAGACTTCGGCCCGGGCGATCCTGATGGCGCCTGGCCCCTCCGTTCTTCCTCGTTGATCAACTACTGCTGAAGCGGGGACTACGTACTGCTGGTGACCTGTGACAGCGCCACTCTTCGGCAGCCAGCCCCGTTGCCCATCCTGCGTCTGCACTGGCTTGGAACCCCACTGCCGAACTTCCCGGTACGCGCGCCCGCAGCCGACGCCTTTACCGAGGTACCGCTCACTGACTGCACTGCTGTACTGCGAACTGCCGTTACTGGCACTGCGTTAACTGCGGTACTGCTCCTGGCAGCCCCTGATGACTGCGGGCCGCCCGGTCCGGTCGTCAGTCCCGTCGCCGTCCTGCAACAACCCTGGCTTCGGAACTCCACCACCGCACCGGCCTGCGAACTGCAACTGCATGTACTGCTGCCCGGCAGTTCGTCTCTGCCGAGCCCTCTGGTCTCTCTGGGCTACGAGAGAAACCATAACCATGTTGCAGGGGAATGTCTACGCTGGCGAACATAGATTTTCGCGTGTTCGGCAGTAAGGCAATCGGGCTCGAACGTGGCCTGTATGCGTTCATGTGAGCAGTCCGGGCCCATCGCAGCCGCGGCTGCCGGCGTGGGATCAGGCGGCGGGCCGGGGCTGGCCTGGTAGTCGGGTACCTGGGCCGTCATGGCGGGGGCGGCCTCTGCGGGCAGGCGCTGCGCGAAGGCGACGCGCTCGTCTCCGGTGATCTGGCGGCCGAGGGCCGCGAGGGCGTTGCGGACGGCTTCCTCGGCGCGTTCGCGGGTGGGGTGGGCGCCTTCGTGGCGCACGCGTTCCAGCATCTGGTCGAACGTCATCGCGGGGGAGAGCGGTTCGGGCCTGCAACGGGTCGAGGAGGATCGGGGCGTACGCCTCGGGGAGCCGGGCCGCGAGCCGGGCTCGCACGGTGCCGGCCGGCGCTTCAACGTGCTTCCGCTGTAATATGTCATCGAAGCGATGACAAGGAGCGAGTCATCGGGAGGATGACAAGGCGACGGAGAGTGTCATGAACGAGGCCACCCCACCGACCGGACCCGTGCCTTTTCTCGCCGCGGCCGCGGCACTGGAGGCCATCCACCAGGCCGTACGGGACGCACAGCAGCCACCCGCCGGAACCCCGACGACCAGTGCGGCGTCAACGCCGGAGGCGCCGGATGCGGGCCCGCACCCCGCTCTGACCGCACTGCTGATGCTCCGCGAGATCCGCGAGCAGCTCGCCGGCTGGGAGAGCGGCCTGATCGAAACTGCCCGCGGACAGGGCGCCAGCTGGGCCGAGCTCGCAGGGCCCCTCGGGCTCGCCAGCCGTCAGGCCGCCGAACGCCGCTACCTTCGCCTACGCCCGGGCACCGCCGGAAGCACCGGGGAGGAGCGCGTCCAGGCCACCCGGGACATGCGCGCCGCCGACCGCACCGTCACTACGTGGGCCCGCGACAACGCGGCCGACCTACGCCGGCTCGCCGGCCAGGTCACCTCCCTCACCGACCTGCCCGCCGGTGCCCAGAGTGCTGTCGGAGACCTGGATCTGGCCCTCGCCGACAACGACGCCGCTCGCCTCGTGGGCCCCCTGGCCGACACGAGGCCTCATTTGGGGCCCGAGGACTCTGAGCTCGCCGAACGCATCGACGCCCTGACCCGACACACCGACCAGATCCGCCAGGACACCCACGACCAGCGCAGCACGTGAACCGCGCCCCCGGGCACGTGATCAGCCGACAGGTGCCGGGGCTTCACGCCCAGACCCGAGGAGTGATCCACCATGGCCGAACGTCCTTACCGGGAGGCCGGTGCCAACGACATCGCCGTGAAGGTCCTGGACCACGCGGTCGCGGTTCGGCCCACCGGCGAGATCGACATCGAGACTGCACCCTCCCTGCGGCTCGCCCTCAGCGAGGCACTCGCCCACGCCTCACAGACAAGGCCTGTGGTGGTCGACTGCAGCGGCCTCACCTTCTGCGACTCCTCGGGACTCAACGCACTTCTCGGCGCGCGACACACAGCACAGGCCGCAAGCACGCATATCCGCCTCGCAGCCCCCAACCGCCAGCTCCAGCGCCTCCTGGAGATCACTGGTGCCCTGCCCCTCTTCCCCGTGGACCAGAACCCTCCGACCGCTGACCGCCTTCCGAGGGGATGCACGGACGGCTCGCCCCGGTAGGACAGGCCGGTGGTGTGCGGGCGCCGGTCGGCGTACGGCGTAGGCGCATCGCGTTTCCGAGCCAAGGCCCCATCGCGGGCGGGGCTCTCCCATCCGCATCGGGTAAACGCTGTCAGGGCGGCCGATCGCGCTGCCCGGTACGCCGATGTGAGGAGGAATCAGTGGACGGGATCGTGCTTCTCAAGGATGACCACGAGACGCCCCCGACACCAAGGACCTGAGTGCGCCGGTCGGGTAGGCGCGGGGGCCGGCACCCAGGTTGTGGTGCCGGCCCCCGCGTCGTGTCGCCAAGCCTGCTGTCCGGCGGCGGCTTGCCCGTGGTGCACAGCCTCCCCTCCCTCTCCGCATCAGCAGGGTGCATCGGGAGGGCCGGTTCAACCGCAGCTGCTCCCCGTCCCGTTCCTGACCGCTGTTGACCGTGCTGAGGGCCACGGCCGGGGCACGGACGTGGACGGGGTGCCTCACCGGAGGTGCGAGTCGCGCATGGGACGGGTTCAGGGCGCGATCGCGGCCTCGGCGGTGCCGTCGTGTGCGCCGGCGAACCAGGCGGCGAACAGTGCTTCGCACGGCTGCGTTCCGGAGTGGGCCGACGGCCGTCCGCATGCGCGGGTTCGCGCCACGGGCTACCGTCGAAGTGGTGCGATCCACCCAACCCGCTGCGGTTCCGCCCGGCGGGGCGGCCGCAATGTCGGCAGAGGAGCGGGATCACATGCCCAAGCACCCCATCAGCGCGGCGGCTGCCGCGGCCACCATGGTCTGCCTGATGGCGTTCGGCGCCACACCGAGCAGCGCCGCATTGCGACAGGCTCCCGCCGTCCCCGCGGGGTTCGTGCCCGGCCCCTGCCCGAAGCCGGCCGAGCCGATCGAGGCGCTGAGCACCGCGAAGTGCGGCTTCCTGGAGGTCCCCGAGAACCGGACCAGGGCCGGGAGCCGGACCATCAAGCTGCCTGTGGCGGTCATCCCGGCCACGGCGCCGAAGTCCGGCCAGGTCCCTGTGGTGTTCATGGCGGGCGGCCCCGGGGGCGACACGTTCGACGACATTCCCTTCCTCGTCGACTCGGGCCTGAACCGGGACCGGGATCTGATCATCATGGCCCAGCGGGGCAACCTCTATGGGCAGCCGAACCTCGCCTGCCCGGAGATCGACCGGCACAACGCGAAGGCCGGGAGCCTGCGTTACGACTCGGAGGCACACAAGCGTTCCCTGCTGGGCGCGGTGAAGCAGTGCCGGGACCGCCTGGCTGCCGAGGGAGTCGATCTGGCCGCCTACAACAGTACCGAGAACGCGTCGGACTTCGCCGACCTGCGCACCGCACTGGGCCTCAAGGAGTGGAACGTCTACGGGTACTCCTACGGCAGCAACCTGGCCATGACCTACATGCGCGAACACCCCCAGGGCATCCGCGCGGTGGCGATCGACTCGCTCTCCCCCTCGAACCTCACCCGACTGCCGGTGACCTGGCCCAGCTACGAGGAGGGCATCAAGGCCATCGCGGACGCGTGCGCGGCCCAGCCCGCCTGCAAGAGCCGCTACCCCGACGTCGTCGGCACGCTGAACGAGCAGGTCCGCAAGCTGGAGGCGCAGCCGCTGACGCTGACCGCCAGCCCGCCGAAGGGCGGTGCCCCGGTCGAGGTCGACATCGACGGGGGCGCCCTGGTGAACGTACTGGTCGCCAACGCCGTCTGGCCCGTTGACGTCCCGGCGGCCCTCGACGAGCTCAGCCGCGGACGCACGGAGCGCTTCGCGAAGGCCCGCGCGGCCGAGTCGGTCCAGCCGGTCGGCATGACCGCCCATGGTCTGACGCAGTCGGTGGTGTGCGCCGAGTGGGCGCCGGGTACGTCGGAGTCCGACGTGCTGAACGCGGGCCGCAAGGCCTTCCCCGACTGGCCGGACACCGTCCTCGCCCAGGGGCCGCAACTCCCCTTCGAGCACGACGTGTGCCGCATCTGGAACGTTCCGGACCGCTCCGCCACCCAGCGGGTGGTCACCGAGAGCACGATTCCGACGCTCATCATCCACGGCACCTTCGACCTGAAGACCGGGGCCAACTTGGCGAAGGAAGCGGCCCGTACGCTGCCCAACTCGACCTCCGTGCTGGTCCCCGGCATCGGACACTGGGTGGTCCCCCAGTCGCCCTGCGCACAGCAGGTGTTGGCCTCGTTCCTCAACGACCCGAACGCGCCCGACACCGGTTGCGTGGCCGGCCTCACCCCCAAACCGTTCACGATCACCCCGAAGTGACCGGGAGGGCAGATGCCTCTCAACCCCGCACCCCGTCGCCACCGCACGGCGCGACGGCACCACACCAGGTCGGCCACAGTGGCCACCGGGGTCCTCATCACGGGCCTGCTCGTGGCACCCGCCCAGGCGGGCACCAACGCCGCGGAGCCGATCGGAACGGTCACCCGCACGGTGGGCGATGCCACCTTCGAGCCGGGGCCCTGCCCGCGGACCGCGGATCCGGTCCCCGAGCTCGAAGGGGCCCGCTGCGGAACGCTCACCGTGCCCGAGAGTCGCACCAAGCCGGACAGCCGGAAGATCAAACTCGGTGTCGCGATCGTGGCGGCCAAGGCCGCCGAACCCAAACCCGACCCCATCGTGTGGCTCGCCGGCGGACCCGGCGACGACGCGGTCGGAGAGGCGAAGATGGCGATCGACGGTGGCATGAACCGTGACCGGGACCTGATCCTCATGTCCCAGCGCGGCACGTACTCGGCCGATCCGGCGCTCACCTGCACCAACATCGACGAGTTCAACGCACGCGCGACCGGCCTCGTCTACGACGCGCCGTCCACCGAGCGTGAGCACGTCAAGGAGACGCGTATCTGCCGCGACAAACTGGCGGAGACCGGGGCCGACCTCAGCACCTACAACGACATCGAGAGCTCCGCCGACCTCGCGGACCTGCGCACCACGCTGGGCCTCAAGGAGTGGAACGTCTACGGCATCTCCTACGGCACCCAACTGGCGCTCGTCTACATGCGCCTGCACCCCGGGGGAATCCGGTCCGTCGGCATCGACGGCATTCTCCCGCCGTCCACGGGCGGATCGGTCATCACCTGGAACGCCGCCAAGGAGGGCTTCGGCAACGTGTTCAAGGCCTGCGCGGAGCAGCCCGCCTGCAACAAGCGCTACCCGAACGTGCAGGCCACCTTCGACCGCCTCGTCCGCGAGCTCGAAGCCGAGCCGGTCACCACCACCGTGACGCTCCCCGGCACCCAGAAGCAGGTGAAGGTCGTCCTGGACGGCGGCGCCCTGGTCAACTGGATGACCGCCGCTACCCACATAGCGCCCCAGGTCCCCGCCGAACTCGACGAGTTGGCCCACGGCAACCCCCAGCCGATCGCCGAGCAGTGGGCGGGCGGGAAGTACGCCCCGCAGGCCATCGGACGGACCTCCCACGGGCTCGTCTACGGCGTCTTCTGCAGCGAGTGGACCCCGTACGAGACCGAGGCCGAAGCGCTCAAGGGAGGCCAGGAGGCCTTCCCGACGTACCCGCGCTCGGTACAGGCCCAGGCCCCGCTGCTCACCTTCCTCCGCCCGGACTGCGACGTCTGGAACGTCCCCGCGGCACCCCCCTCCATCCGTGACGTGACCAAGAGCGACATCCCCACCCTCGCCCTCTCCGGCAGCTTCGACGGCCAGACCGCCGCGGCCAACGGCCCGTACGTAGCCCGCACCCTGCCCCGAGCCACCGTCGTCACGGTCCCGTACGAGCCCCACGTTGTGATCGCCACATCGAAGTGCGCGCAGGAGATCGCGGCATCGTTCTTCGACACCCCGACTGCGCCGAACACCGCATGCCTCAAGGACCTCAAGCCCCCGAAGTTCGAAATCGCCCCCTGAGACGGACCCACCACGGCACACCGCTCACATCCCCGGCCCCGGGGTGAGGCAATGACTGAGCCCCAGGTCACTGACCTGGGGCTCAGTGGAAGAGCGGATGACGGGAATCGAACCCGCGCCATAACCTTTGGGAATCACCGATCCTCAGGCACCATTGCCGCCTTGACCAGCGCGAACGGGTGCCATCGAGAACACTAGCGTTCGCGATCGCACCCCGCAGTTGACCGTTGTTCCCCGTCCTACCTGGCATGGCTGTGGCACAGCCAGCATCTGATCAGGCCTCCGTCGGATGCCAATCAGGGGGCAGGATAAGGCCGGCGGGGAGAGGCCCCCTGTGTTCTGGAATCAGGTCTGTTGGTGGGACACCGCTTGCCATCGACAGATCGACCGTGCCTCCAGAGAACCTCGCCCCGGAGAAATCGACCGTGCCACCGGCGAACACCCCGCCGAAGTTGACCGTGCCACCAGTGAACCCCGCGCCGTGGAAATTGACCCTACCGGCGGAGAACTTCGCTCCGAGGAAGGTGACCGTGCTGGCAGAGACCTCCAGATCGGAGAAGTTGACCTGCGTGCCGGAGAACCTGGCCTTAGAGAAGTTGACCGTGCCGCCGGCGAACTTCGCGCCGTGGAAGTCGACCTCGCCAGCAATGAACCCTGCGCCGGAGAAGTTGACCCTACCGGCGGAGATCTCCACGCCGCGGAAGCTGACGGTGCCGCCAGAGACTTCTGAGTCGCGGAAGTCGACGATGCCGCCGGAGATCTTCGTATTGCGGAAGGTGACCTTGCCGCCGAGAACCTTCACGTCGCAGAAGTCGACCCGAGTGCCGGAGAAAACGGCGCCATAGAAGTTGACCAAGCCGCTGGAGATCTTCGTATTGCGGAAGACGACCTTGCCGCCGGAGAACCTGGCCTTGGCGAAGTTGACCGTGCTGCCGGAAAACTCCGCCCCGAAGAAGTTGACCGTGCCGCCGGAGAACACCGCGCCGGAGAAGTCTCCCCCGTCGAAGGTAACGGTAGTGAAGTCAAACTGGTGGCCCTGCCACGAGCGCGGATGTTCGGGAGCGAGGCGGAGGTGGTTCCGGATGAGGCGAATCACGGTGTGCCGGACTTCCCGGAGGGCCAGGTAGCGGTGCCGGGCTTGTGCGTCACCCTCCGGCAGGTCGGCTATGGCGGTGTAGGGCAGATGGAGGTAAGCGCACAGCACGTCGATGCAGGTCTGGCGCAAGTCACGGGTGGGGGCGTCGTCGGCAAGGCCAGCCAGGGCGTGCACGGCGCCGAGCCGCACGGCTTCGGACTCATTGCCGAGCTGATCGACAACACTGGTGAAGCGTTCGCTGTGCAGGCGAGTCTTCTCCCGTCCGACCGCGTCCTCACCGACTTTCTGACGCCGGTAAGCCACCACCAGGGCGACGAGGGCGCCAGCGCCCGCGACCACGCCGAAGGACAGCTTCGCCAGGTCGAACAGGGTTTGAGGGCCGATACGCTGCTCGGAGGCCAGTCCCTGGACGCCGAGCAGTTTCCACCCGATGAAGAACACCGCGGTGGCCGCGACAGTGGCGGCAGCGAAGGCCAGCACAAGGACCCGGCGGATCGGCCACAGGTGCAGGCCGCGTTGCGGTTCCGGCCGCGGCCGGGGCAGAAGTCCTCTCACCCCTCCACCACAACATCACAGGTCACCTACGACGGCGGCAACGCGCCGCCGCACACTGCAGGACGCTGCTGTCGGCCCACACGCATGTGGAGCGGACGCGGTCATCCCGGAGCCGGAGGCCCCCGCCGGAGGGATGTTGGTGACGGATGGAACCGGCGGCCCGTAGGGGACTGCCTCCTGTTGTGGCGCGAGTCACCGTGGGTTCAAATCCCACACCCACCGCAGGTGAACTGCCCCTGACCAGTATCTTGATCAGGGGGCGACCGCTTTGTCGGGCACCGTGACTGCCCCAGGTCCCCTCGGGTTCCCGTGGGATGGGGCACGGCGTTTGACCAGCAAATGAGGTTGAGCTTCGGCGCGCTGGACCCGGATGAGGGATACCGGGTGGACGCTGAACTGGTACTGCAGACGCCGTTCCTGTTTCGAGACGCTGCTGGCGAATAACACGAACTGGACCCCGGGACAGGGGTGAGCCCCGCTCCTGTGCTGGCGTTGTTCGGGCAGTCCGTCACTGTCGTTTGCGTGCGGGTCAGATGACGCTGATGGCGCCCCAGCCTCCTCGGTGCTCGATCCAGGATGCTCGCGGGAGCCGCAGCCGGGATCGCGGAGGTGTTCGCTGCGTGGCCACCACGAGGACCCCGGCGACAGCGACTGCAGCGGTCAGCAAGGTCCATACCCGAGCCTGATTCATTGTGTTCCTTTCCGTCGACGCTTCTGGGGGTCGCGGCGGGTGCGCGCCTGACCAGCGTGCCCGGTGAGGGAGCCGCTGCGCGGGCACGACCCACCCGTTGGCGACGCCTCGTGATGGATTCACGAATTCGACGGCGGTAACTCGTCCGTGTGGAGCAGTGCCGACACGCGAGGAGTCCGGCGACATGCCCCGACAGAAGCGGAACAGTTACATCCGCATGTTGTCGTAAGCGCCGTTCAGGGGAGTTCGAGTGTCGTTGGTCTCGGCTGCGGTGATCACCGGTGTGGGCTCGTATCTTCCGAGCCGGTTGGTGCGCAACACCGACGAGCCGCTCTCGTTGCTGGATACCGATGATGAGTGGATCCGTTCACGGACCGGGATCCGGACGCGTCACTGGGTCGAGCCGGGCGAGAGCACGGGTGATCTGGCAGTGCAGGCAGGGCGTCGGGCGTTGCGCAGCGCCGAGATCACGAGCGTGGATCTGGTCGTTCTGTCGACGACGACCCCGGATCATCACTCCCCTGGGACGGCGCCGTGGGTCGCCGCCCAGTTGGGGCTGGGCAACGTGGCGGCGTTCGATGTCTCGGCGGCGTGTTCGGGGTTCACTTACGCGCTGGCGGCCGGGGACGCGTGGATCAAGGCCGGTATGGCCGAGCGGGTGCTGGTGATCGGCGCGGAGGCGCTTTCGACGATCACCGACCCGAGCGACCGGGGAACCGCTGTCGTTTTCGCGGACGGGGCCGGGGCCGTGGTGCTGCAGCGGGGTTGCGCGGAGGAGCCGGGTGCCCTGCTGGCGGTGCGTCTTGGCAGCGACGGTACGCAGAAGGATCTGGCGATCGTGGCTGCGGGCGGTTCGCGCTGGCCTGAGGAGCGACAGCAGGCGGCGCGCGGTGAGCGGTGTCTGCGGATGCAGGGTCCGCAGATGTTTTCGCACGCGGTGCGGCGGATGACGGAGGTATCCCGGCTGGTTCTGGAGTCGGTGGGCTGGCAGCCCGACGTGGTGGAGGCGTTCATCGGCCACCAGGCCAATCAGCGGATCCTGGACAAGGTCGCCGATCTGGTCGGTGTCCCGGGGCCGGCCCGGCTGGGCAACGTGCGCGATGTCGGCAACACCTCCTCGGCCTCGATCCCTCTGGTGCTGGACGAGGTCGTACGCGAGAAGTCCGTGGGGGCCGGAGCCCGGACTCTCCTGACCGCCTTCGGGGCCGGCGCGGTGTGGGGCTCAGTTGCTATGACCTGGCCCGACATCCGGCCCCCGTCCTGACTCTGGATCTGTTCGCACTTTTTCATGACGGCCACCGGAGATTCCCGATGGCTGCGCCCCCGCCCCAGCTGGTGAGAGGAAGTACCGCCATGGACGCTCAGGATCAGGACACCCTGGCCTACATCACGTCGTTCTTGCAGGAGACGTTCGGGCTGCCGGTGGAAAGGCTGACGGCCGAGGCCACGTTCGCGAGCCTACGGCTCGACTCGATCGCGCAGGTGGAGCTGTTCGTGACGCTCTCGGACCGCTACGCCATCCATCTGGACGATTCACTGGCCTCCGAGCAGCTCACGTTGGGTGCCACCGCCGAGCTCGTCGACAGCGAACGGGCCCGGGCCGGCGAGTCCGTGTCCGCGGCCCCCGCCCAGAGCTGAACTTGCCGACCGGAGCGGGAGATCTGTGATGAGCGACGCGATCACGCGCACCCTGACCTACGACGGCCTGTCCTTCTCCTACCAGATGCTGCGCAGTGCCAGCCCTGTCATCGAGCCGGTCCTGGCGATCGGTGGGGTGCTGCAGGGCATGCACGGCTGGTCGATCATGCAGCAGCACGTCCTGCCCCACGCCGACCTGATCTCCATGGATCTGCCGGGCTCCGGGGCCGCGACCCCGCTGAACCCGCGGCAGAAGATGGAGACCATGTGCCGCGCCGTGGACGTCATCCTCGATGACCTCGGGATCGAGCGTGTCAACTTTCTCGGGTACTCCTTCGGGTCCGCCGTGGCCTACCGGTGCGCCCAGGACCGCCCCGAGCGGATCGCCCGGCTTGCCCTGGGGGGTGTCCCGGTGCAGATCAGCGACAAGCTCATCACCCTGTGGAAACGGGGCTCGGACCGGATGCGGGCGGGTGACCCCGAGGGCATGGTGGACATCCTCATGGAGATGTTCCTGTGCCCACGCGGCCGGGCCGAGGTCCGCAACCGTGACATCGTGCGGCGTCTCGTGCGCCGGATGACGTTGCGGGCGCTGACCACTTCCCCGCACGGGTTCCAGACGATGGAGCGGTCGGTCCTGGAAAACCTTGATCCTGTCGGTGGCCTGTCCGGGGTTCCCACGCTCGTCTTCTGTGGTGAGCACGACAGCATCAGCTCGATGGCCGAGCAGCGCGGCTTCGCGGCCGGCCTGGAGGACTGCCGGTTCGCCGCGATCGCCGAGGCCGACCACTGGGTGTTCCTGGAACGCCGGGACGAGGCCAGCGATCTCGTCATGCGCTACTTCACCGACCGGCCCCTGACCTCACTGCCCTACCTCGTGGGCGAGAGCGCGGCCCGTCCTACGGGCGCCGGTCCTGCGGCCCTGCCCCGTCCCGTGTCCGTCGGATAGGTGGCGGATGTCCCTCGGCCGCGCCATCGGGCGCCGGCACACGTCCTACAGGAGAGCATGTGACGCAGACGGTTCTTTGCGGTCTCGGGAGCTGGCTGCCGCCGACCGTGGTGGACAACTCCGAGGTCATGACGGCCGAGACGGCCGACTTCGTGCACCGGCGCATCGGCATCGCCCGCCGGCACCGGGTGAGCCCCGGCACCGCCACCGTCGATCTCGCCTACGAGGCCGGCTCGCGGGCGCTCGCCTCCTCCGGGTCGCCGCATGCCGATGCCCTCATCGTGGCGACCACCACTCCCGACCGGATCTGCCCCGCCACCGCCCCCGAGGTCGCCAGCCGTCTCGGCCTGACCGGCATCCCTGCGTTCGACATCAATGCCGGCTGTTCCGGGTTCCTGTACGGCTGCAAGCTGGCCCGTGGACTGATCAGCAGCGACCCGTCCAGCAGGGTGCTGGTGATCGGCGCGGAGTGCGCCTCGGCGATGATCAACCCTGAGGACCTCAACACCGCTCCCCTGTTCGGAGATGGTGCCGGCGCCGCGGTCCTGCGGGGCGCCGGCGAAGGCGAGGCGGCGACGTTCGGCGCATCGGTGTGGGGCAGCGACGGCACGCTGGCCGACATCATCGCCATCCCCGCCGGCGGTTCCCGCCGGCGCACCCCCACCGCATCCGAGGACGAGCTGTATCTCCACATGCGCGGCGGTGACGTCCTGCGCAACGCCGTGCGCCGCATGAGCGACGCCGCCCTGAAAGTCGTCTCGTCCACCGGGTGGACGCTGGAGGAGGTCGACGTGCTCCTGGCCCACCAGGCGAACGCGGCCATCACCCGGGCCGTGGCGGCCCGTCTGGGATTCCCGGTGCACAAGATGCCGTCCAACATCGAAACCGTCGGCAATACGGCAGCCGCGTCAGTTCCTCTGCTGCTCGCCCATGCCGCTGCCGAGGGCACCCTCAAGCCCGGCCAGCGGGCAGTGATCGTGTCGTTCGGCAGCGGAGTGACCTGGGCCGCCTCCACGGCGACCTGGCCGGCGAACCTCACTGCCGTGATCCACCCCGAACGCCCCTAGCCCGCCACATGCCTGGAGCTGTGCTCATGTCCGACATGCTCGCCACCGTCATCACCACCCTCACGCAGCAGGCAGCGCTGCCGCCCGGGCCCGTGCAGTCGCAGGCCACCCTGACCGCCGCCGGAGTGGACTCCATGGCCATCGCGGTCCTCGCGATGATCCTGGAGGAGGACCACGGCCTGGTCATCCCCGAATCCGACCTCAGCAGCCTGTCCGGCGACTCCACCGTCGCCGACCTCGCCGCTTTCATCGAACGGCATCAGACGGCCACGGCGTGAGCACCCTCGCCGGCTTCACCACCGCGGACCTCAACGTCCCCTGGCGCGGCGCTCACTTCCCCTGCCGGCTCGTCACCCCGCACGCTCCCTACCGAGCCGCCCCCCTGCTCATCCTCGGCGGCGGCTTTCAGGACCGGTACTCCTGGGGCCGTCTCGAACGACGCCTCGGCCACCTCCACCCGATGATCATCCCCGACCTGCCCCCCGCCCACCCACCCGTCGGCCCGCACCTGACCTGGGCGGACCTGACGGAGGCCGCGATCGCAGCGGCAGATCACGCCCGCTTCGACGTCTTTGCCGCACTCGGAGGATCATCCGGCTACCCCATCGCCTACCGCCTCGCCCAGCAGCACCCCGGCCGGATCACCCACGTCCTGCTCTTCGGCGCGTCCCCCCGGCCCTCGCCGGCCCTCACGGCCCTCATCACCAGGTCGATGCGCCGACCGGGCTCCCACACGCGCACCGGGCTCCCCGATGCTGCCGTCGGCCCGCAGCCTCGCGTGACCGGTCCGCGGCAGCGGGCCGGCCACCACGAGGACGCCGCGAACAGCCTGGTGGACATCCTGACCAACGCCCGTGCCGGCCGCGACATCCTGCCCATCCGGGCGGCGGCCCGGCTGCTGCGCAATCAGCTGGCCGCCGCCGCCGAAGACCCGCTCGCACGGTACGTCGCCGACCGCGGACGCCTGCTCCTGGATGCGCCCCTGCCCGACGGGCGGATCACCGGCATCCCCTGCCTCGTCGGCGTAGGCGAACACGACACCGTCACCACCATCGACGACAACCGTGCCGTCGCCGCCACCATCGACAACGCGGTCTTCACCATCGTCGCCGACGCCGACCACCTGCTGTATCTGGAGCAGGACGCCGAGTTCGCCGGCATCGTCACCCGATTCCTCACCCCCACCCCCTGCCCCCGGACGGCCGCCGCACAGTGAAAGACGAGCGCCGCATGCCCGCCACACCGCCCCGGCTCGACGGCCTGCGCGTCCTCCTCGCGACCTGGGGCACCACCGGCGACATCGCCCCCTACACCGGCATCGCGGTCGCACTGCGCGACGCCGGCTGCCACGTCACCGTCGTCACCTCGAAGCGGTACGCGGCCCGCTTCACCGTCCACGGCCTGACCGTCCGCGCCATGCCGCTGGACCGCCAGGAGGCTCTCGCCACCCAGCCCAAGTCGAGAAGTGCCAAGCGGCTCAACGGCCAGGACATCACCACCATCGCAGCAACGACGATGCTGAACGCCGCGGCCGACGGGACCGACATCCTGCTCACCCACCCCCTGCTCCACCCCCAGGGCGCCCTGATCGCCGAAGGCCTGAACCTGCCCTGCCTCGGCGTCTACACCGTCGCGCACGCCATGATGCTGCCCCGCCTCATCACGGACGCACCCCGACCCCAGCACCGCCTCACCGACCTGCTCGTCAAGCTCGCCCTCAGCCCGGCCTACGCGCCCGCCCTCGCACTGCTGCGCACCGCCCTCGCCCTGCCACCACGCAGGTGCAACGACGTGGTTCGCGTCCTACGCCACCAGCCGGTCGCCTACGGAATCAACGCCGCCCTGCTGCCCCACCGGTACCCCCTGCCCCCCGGCCACCACACGACAGGACACTGGACACCGGCCCGCACACCCGGCTGGAAGCCCGAAAGCCGCCTCACGGACTTCCTCGACAGCGGCCCGGCCCCCGTCTACTTCGGCTTCGGCAGCATGCACCGCATCGACCGCGACACACTGATCAGGACCATCACCACCAGCACACGCAAGCTCCGAATCCGGGCCGTCGTCCAAGCAGGATGGGCCGACCTCACCGCCGACACCGACGACGTCATCACCATCGGCGAATGCCCACACGACTGGCTGTTCCCCCAGACGCGCGCCGCCGTCCACCACGCCGGCCCCGGCACCGTCCACGCCTCCCTCGACGCGGCCACCCCCACCCTCCCCGTCCCCGTCGCCCTGGACCAGCCCTACTGGGCACACCGCCTCACCCGACTCGGCCTGACACCCGCCGCCATCCCCATCCACCGCCTCACCACCGCCAACCTCACCCACACACTGCGCCAACTCCTCGAAGAAGACACCTACCGGCGCACCAGCCAAGCCCTCGCCACCACCATCCGCCGGCAGCCCGGAACCACCAACCTGATCGCGCACCTGCACACCCAGGCCCAGCTCCACCTTCCTGCCGCCCCCAGACATCCCTGATGGAGCACGGCAGGCCGGAACCGGGCGTCCCAGGGGCTGGGATCCGATGACCCTGCTGCGACGGCCCCCGGCGTGACGGTGGGGGGATCGAAGGGACCTGCAACATTCATCGGCTCCCCTCGCGCCGTACCGGCTGGCTCACACATACACACCAGCCGCCGGCACCAGGGGACCAGGCACCGTGCCAGCAGCGAAGTTCGCCCGTTGCCGCCGATCCGGCCCTACGGCGTCGACGGGTAGCGCCGGCCAGACGGGCCGGGCCGGGCTGGACCCTTTCGAGCGCCGAGGCCCCAGTCCGCTGCAGGCTCTATCCGCGACCGAAGCTGGCGCAGCTGTCCGTCAACGGGCTCATCAGACGGGCCCACAACTCGGGGTGCCTGTAAGAACCATGTCACCAGCCGCAAATGGCGGTGGCATGGTTCTTATGTGCGACATCCCGTGAGTTCTGTGATCGGGGTGAAGGTGAGGAAGCTCGGGTTGGCGCTGGCAGCAGCCGTACGCGACCTGCGCGAGTTCCGCGATCCGGTCTCGGCGGAGGAACTGGAGCAGTTCGAGACCGCCGTGCTCGCCGGGTTCGTTCTCGCGCGGGCTTCGGCGGGGCTGGCGGACGGCACCATCCGCGGGGACGTCGGACACCTGGAGCAGATGCGGTCCTGGTTCGGCCGGCCGCTGTGGGACATGGAGCCGGCCGACGCCGACGGTTGCCCGAGGTTCGGCGGGCGTGGTTGCGCGGGCTTCACGGGCGGGTTCGGGCGGTCTCCTGGCCTAGGCGACGTTCGGGTTGGCCGGCTGTTCTGAGCCCGCCGTCACCCGGCGGCCCTTGCCGCGCTTGACGAGGACCACTGTCTTCATGGTGACCGCCGGGTAGTTCGGGGTGTAGTACGCGCCCGTCCAGTAGTCGTGGAAGGAGGCCACCGTGCCGATCGTGTACGTCATCGGGTTCGCGGACGTCTGGCCGCTTCCGGCGAAGGCCTCCATCGTCACCGTGTCCTGGCCGTCCATGCCCACCACCGCTGCGGCGTGGTACTGCGACATGATCTGCTCCCCGGGGTTCATGGCGAGCATCAGGTAGGACTGTCCCACCACCGGGCTGGCGTCGCGGTCCGTCGTCCCCTGGAAGTCGCCTGCGCGGTCGCGGTTCTGCTCGTCCGACATGCCGAAGGCCTTGAGCCCGGCGCTCGTACGGACGTTGCTGTTCGCGCCGTCGGCCAGCTCTCCGACGGCGTTGTGCATGATCTCCTCCGCCGTGTGGAGGCAGTCGTCCAGGATGTTCCGCGCCAGCTCGTGCTCCTGGTACAGCTCCGTGCCGCCGAAGAGGGCCTGCTGCGCCGTGCTCGTCGGGCGCAGGGCCGGGGAGTAGGACCCCGCGGGCCCGTTGACGCGGATCCATATCGACGTGGCGTCGTCGCTCGGGACGGCGAAGACGCCGTTCGCCGAGACCGTCATGTGCTGCTGGTTCGGGCCGGCCTGTGCCGCCCAGCGCTGGACCGACTCCTGGGCCGCCCCCTGGTCGGCCCGGCCCGCCTCCTGTGCGTGCTGCTCGGTCCTCGGCGCCGCCCCGCTCATGGCGCGGCGCGCGTTGCTCTCCGCCTCCCGCTCGAAGCGGTCGGAGGGGTCGGAGACCCGCAGGCCCGCTCCGTTGTCCGTACCGGCCACGGGGCCCTGGCGCTGCTGGATCACGTGGGTGAGTTCGTGGGCGAGCGTGAGCTTGTCGGCGCCGCCCTCCCCGATCACCACGTGGTCCCCACTGGTGTACGCCCGAGCGCCCACCTCGGCCGCCGACGCCTTCGCCGCGCTGTCGTCGTGGATGCGGACGTCGGAGAAGTCGGCGCCCAGCCGGCTCTCCATGTCCGCGCGCGTGCTGCCGTCCAGCGGCCTGCCGCCGGCCCGCACCACGTCGTGGACGGCCGAGCGCTGGACCGGCGCCTCCTCCGCCTCGTGGCCGCACCCCGCACCGTGCCGGTGCGGCTGCTGCTTCAGACGCTGGACGACCACCGCGTTCCCCACCGTCGCCTGCAGCCCGAGGAGCCCGGAGGCCTGTGCGGGTGGTGCGGTGACCGGCCTGCGGACCGTCGACCGGGCGTCCTCGGTAGCGTTCGACCTGACCTTCGCGTGGTCCTGCACTGGCGCTTCCTTCGTCGGAGAATCGGAGCCGTACGTGATGCCTGTGTCCTGCGTACGTCTCGCGTACGTCCTTGTCCTGGATACACGGGGCGACCCCGCGGACGCCAGGTACCCGAGGGCAGACTCGACCGGCCGTGAGGGCAGTCTCAGCTCCTCCAGAAGAACTCGACCTCCGTCAGCGCCACATGACGGCCCGGGGTGAGCCCCGCCGCCTCACGGATCACCAGCCGCACCGACACCACGTCGCTGTACCCCGTCTGGATCGTCTGCGGGCCCGGCTTGTCGGCGAGGGTGAGCCCCTTCGTCCGTACGGTGCCGTTCGCCGGCCGTCACCACCAGGTCGAGTTCGCGGGTGTCCTTCTTGAACTGCTTGTCGGTGGTCACGGTTGCTCCCGAGTCCCGGGGACGGCGGCGATCCCACGCATCCCCGCCGCGGGCACGTGGCCACGGACAGACAGATACCAGTGCATGAGGCGGTGCCCCTTGTCCTCGGAGCCGCTCGCAGCGTGGGCGCGATACGGCTCGGAGTCGGGCCGACGCAAGGCGGCCGACTCCAAACGACTACGTGGAGAAGATGCGCTCCGGGGAGTGGGATTGGCGACGCCCTGGCACAGCGTTGAAGGTCGGGGAAGTAGACGGTCAGCTGGTGTCGCACGACAATCGAAGGCATGACGCGGCGCGCGAAGCAGGTAGGCCTGCGACGGACCCCGGCCCCAAACGGGCGATGTCGCCCTGCTCCGCCTCGGCGAGCCCCGCGAGCCGGTACGGCGCCTGGTGCGGTCCGGGCAACGTGCCCTCGCCCTCGCGGCGCTCGGCCGCCTCAGGGAACCGGCGGTGCGCACCGTCCTCGCCGAAGCCCCTGCCGCACGTCCCGGCGACGCCATCGCGCACCTGCTCGAGGACCCGTTCGCGTCCGTCCGCTTCCTCGTCCGCCTGGCGGCCCTCCGGACAGGGCTACCCGAGCGCCGGCCAGCCCTCGACGCCTCGCTGCTCGCCGACGCGAGGGAAGCCGCGCGTCACCTCGCGGACACCGGCGAGCGTCGGGGACGGATCTGCCGTGCGCGTGCACGATCCTGTCGGCGGCGTTCGGCCGGCCCTGGACCCGGGCCGCCGGCGCCGCCCGCCGGACGGGTCGGTCAGCAGTTCTGCGTGCGGTCAGCGGGGCTTTCGGATGCTGTCGATGATGCGCGTCCAGTTGTCGTTGCCGTGTCCGTTCTCGATCGCGCGCCGGTAGTGGGCCTGAACGGCCAGGGGGAGCGCGAGGTCGAGGCCGAGTGACGTGCTGGATTCCACGATGTGGTCGGACGTCGCGCCCATCATGGTGACCGTACTGAGGTCGCCGGGATGCTCACCGGCATCCAGCGCGGCGCCGGGCACCCTTTCACCGGCCCTGAGAATGGCGCCGATCGAGTCGGTGAAGGAGAGCAACTCCGGCAGCGCCTCCGTGGCCTTCATTCCCGCGGTGCCGAGCATGGCGGTGGCGTGCATCAACGCGGACAACGTGGTGAGGAACACCGCGAGCTGGGCTTGGTACATCATCTGGGCGAGGCCCGGATCCTCGCCCAGATGCTTCGGTGTGCCGAGCAGTGCCAACGTCGCCCGACGGCTCTCCATCACCTCGGTGGGGCCGCTGTAGTAGACGAAGCCCGCCTCTGTACCCACCATCGGCGCCGGGACCATCACCCCACCGGTGAGGAAGGCGGCCCCATGGCCCGCCGCCCACGCTGCCGCCTCGCGCGTGCGGTCGGGAGTGTCTGAGCTCAGGTTGACCAGTGTCCGACCGGCGAGCGATGCGGTGGCGCTGTCGAGGATGTCGTACATCGCCTGGTAGTCGGTGAGGCTGAGGAGTACGAGTTCACTCGCCTCGACCGCCTCGCCTGGTGTCGCCGCGAGCACGGCTCCGTCGGCGACGACGCCGTCGGCCCGGCGGGCGGTGCGGTTCCAGACGGTGACCGGGTGGCCGGCGGAGAGGAAGGTACGGGTCATGGCCTGGCCCATGGGGCCGAGCCCAATCACGGTGACAGCGCTGTTCTGCCTGGTGGTGTGGTGCTGCTGTTGTTCGTTCACCCCTCCATGCTCGGAGAGCGCCACTACTCTCGGAAGTACCCACTATTTTCTTCGGTACTTACCTTTCAGTAAGGGGATCAGCGGTGGCCAAGGCACCGAGACGCGGGCCTTACATCTGCGGCATCGACGCCGCGCTCGACGTGGTGAGCGGCAAGTGGAAGGGGCTGATCCTTTGGGAACTCGACGCCCATCCCGTACGCCGCTTCGCCGCGCTCCGACGCGGTCTGCCCGGAGTGAGCGAGAAAATGCTGACTCAACACCTGCGTGAGATGGAAGAAGACGGCCTGGTGCGCCGGAAGGTCTACGCCGAGGTGCCGCCACGGGTGGAGTACTCCCTGACCGAGCACGGGCACACGCTCAACCAAGCGCTCGGGCCACTTGGCGCCTGGGGGGCCGAGCGGGTGCGTCGCGAAGGCTCAGAGGTGGTCGAGGTGGCCGAGGCCGCCCCGCACGGCTAGGTACTCCGGCCGCCAACCGCTCGCCTGGCCGCGGTGGGGGCCGGGGTCCCCGAAGAGCACGTACTGGAGCCCTCCGTCCGCATGCTCGGCACCGTGCCTCTCGCACTCGTGTCGGATGTGAGGCTCCAGTGCCTCAGCGGCTCCGGCAGCGACCCCAGGGCCGCTGAGCCGACCCCTCGCAGTGAGTGATGACCCGAGCTCAACCCAGCGCCTGCCGAAAGGACTTGTGGTGCGCCAGGGGTGCGTGGGTAGCGGAGAGATCTAGACAGCAAAAAGCCCCAGGTCGTTGACCTGGGGCTTTGCTGTGGAGCGGATGACGGGAATCGAACCCGCGCTATAAGCTTGGGAATCACCCGGCACTTGGGCCAATGCATGGCGCCTGACCTGCATGAACAGCCGCTGATGACCCCGTACTGGCTGCTGCTGCGGCACGCTTGTTGACCGGTGTTTACCGCCCCTGCTGGCACGTTGTGGCACGGAGTGGGCGCCGCCCGCGCAGTTGCTCCCTGCAACAGCCCTATGCGTCGACCGCAGCGGGGTCGAGGGAGTCGATGTCCTCCATGAAGGAGAGCATCCGGGCGTTGACCACGTCGGGGTGGTCGATCTGAGGGCCGTGCCCCGTCGCGGAGATGATCTCGGCGCGGGCGCCCGGCACCAGCCTCGGTATGCGCTCCAGCTGCCGCTTGGGGTGTACGAGCAGGCTGTGCTTGCCCATGATCACGTAGAGCGGGGTCCGGATGGACCGCAGTGCGTCCTGGGCCAGCGGCAGGGGCGCGGGTCGGCGGATGCGGTACGCGCGGGCGCCGAGCTGGATCCACTTGCGCATCTCGGGGATGGCGAGGACCGGTTGGTCCAGCCACTTGGCGAGCCGGGGGCGCAGCGCCTTGGGGGCGAGGGTGGCGAAGAGGCTCACGAAGACCCAGGCGAAGAAGCGCAGGCCGACCTTCTCCAGGCCGCCGGGGTCGAGGGCGGTGACGGAGGCGAGCCGTCCGGGGCGCCGGTGCGCCTGGTTGAGCACGAGCCAGCCGCCGTAGGAGGAGCCGACGAGGTGGACTCGGTCCAGGCCGAGGGCGTCGAGGGCCTCGGCCATCCACTGCGCGGCGCGCTCGGGCTGCCACATGGGCTCACGGTGGACGCTGCGGTTGGCATCGCCAGGGGTGTCGAGGGCGTAGACGGGGCGGTCGAGGCTGAGTCCGGGGGTGTTGGGGTACCACATCGCCGAGCTGTAGCCGGCGCCGTGGATCAGGACGATCGGCGTACGGGATGCGGCGGCGGGGTCCGAGGGGCCGTACCGGTAGACGTGCGTGGTGCCGAAGGTGGTCTCCACGTCCGTCTCGGAGCGGACGGGCGCCCCCGTCGCGTAGAGCACGTCGGCGGCGGCGAAGTAGCGGTCGCGCAGGGTGTCGTTGACGTAGCGGCCGACATCGCGGCGTACGCGGGCAGTGTTCTCGGGCACGGCGGCACCTCCGGTGAAGATCCGTTCTTCGTGGTACGAATGTATCACGACCGTGGTACGGCGGTATCATGAAGAGGTTCGGGCAGCGGACCGCAAACCCATCACCGACGGGCGGAGACACCAGAACATGCCGAAGCGTGTGGATCACGAGGAGCGGCGCACCCAGATCGCCGAAGCGCTCATCCAGGTCGCGGGGCGGCGCGGACTGCACGCGGTCGGCATGCGGGACGTGGCCGCGGAGGCCGGCGTGTCCCTGCGCCTCGTGCAGTACTACTTCGAGACCAAAGAGAAGCTGCTCTTCTACGGCCTCCGCCACCTGACCGACCGCTTCACCGCGCGGGTGGGCGCCCGCCTGGCCGCCGCCGGCCCGGATCCGGGCCCGCGCGCCACGGTGGAGGCGCTGCTGCTGGCCTCACTGCCGACCGACGCGGAGAGCCGTACGTTCCACTTGCTGTACAGCTCCTACGCGATCCTGTCGGTGACCGACGAGGCGCTGGCCGCCCAGCCCTTCATGGACAACCCCGACGCCGCGGAGAGCGCCCTGGCCGGACTGCTCGAACAGGCGCAGGCGTCAGGCCTGGCCGACCCGGGCGCCGACGCGCGCACCGAGGCGATCAGCCTGCTCGCGATGGCGGCGACCATGGGCACCAGCATCCTTGTGGGCCAGCGGAGTCCGGAGTCGGCCATCGCGGTGCTCCGTCACCACTTGGACCGGATCTTCACGACTGCCGAGAAGTCCGAGACGGGAGCGGGATCAGCCTGACGTGGGGCGAACCGCTTGCGCGCGGGGCCGAGTTCGGTGTCGATCTTGGCGAGTCCGACGGGCGTGAAGTGGGATGGGGTGTCAAATCGGGGGAGGAGCGGTAGCGCCGCATCGGACAACAAACAAGCCCCAGGTCTGTGACCTGGGGCTTTGCCGTGGAGCGGATGACGGGAATCGAACCCGCGCTATAAGCTTGGGAATTTGCTGCGCGGAGCGCGTCCAAACCGCGGCTGACCTGCGTAAACAGGGCCTGGCGGACCCCTCTCGAAGGCCCTCCGGAGTCCGGTTGTGACCGCTGTTGACCGCCCTTAAGGGCACGGTTGGGGCACGCCCTCCCTGGTGCTGCCCCGGAGGGGGCAGAGCTATCCGGCCCGCCCACTGGCAGCTCTTGATGGTAGGCCGCTGGCGCGCGGAATTGCTTCCGCAAGCAGTCAGCTGGAGGGGGCTGCCTCCGCACTAGCTGGTCAGCGGGCCGAAGGCTGGGCCGTCCAGGAGCGGGCCAGGGACTCGTCCCATGCAGACTCGGCGTCGTAGTCGAAGGACGCCGACAGCTGTCCTGCGCGTACATCCACACTCCGCTCACAGGCCATCTCCTCGTCCTCGGCGACCGGGCATGGTGGCTCGGTGCAACACCGGTTCGCGTCTGCCCGACCGCATGCCCCGGTGCCTGCTGCGCAACCGAGTCCGCAGAGGATTCCGGGCGTGCGCGCCAGGGTGTCGGCGACGGCTGAATTTGGGACCAGTTCGGACGGTTGAATCCTGAGCCACCGAACGGTCTCGGTGGTGTCAGTCGTTGTCGTTTGCGGTGGGGACGCGGCCGAGTTCGCGTCCTCGCATGCGGTAGGACTCGCCTTTGAGGGAGTGGACCTCGGCGTGGTGGACGAGCCGGTCGATCATGGCGGCGGCGACGGTCTCGTCTCCGAAAGTCTCTCCCCAGCGCCCGAAGGGCTTGTTCGAGGTGACGATCACGCTGGCCCTCTCGTAGCGGTTCGAGATCAGCTGGAAGAACAGGTTCGCGGCCTCGGCCTCGAAGGGGATGTAGCCCACCTCGTCGATCACGATCAGCGGATAGCGGCCGAGCTTGACCAGCTCGTCCTGAAGCCGGCCGGCATGGTGGGCGGCGGCGAGGCGGTCGACCCACTGGGCGGCGGTGGCGAACGCGACCCGGTGTCCGGCCTGGCAGGCGCGGACCGCCAGGCCGGTGGCCAGGTGCGTCTTGCCAGTCCCGGGCGGACCGAGGAAGACGGCGTTTTCCTTGGCCGCGATGAAGTCCAATGTTCCCAGATGGGCGAGTTGCTGGCGCGTCAGGCCGCGCAGATGGGCGACGTCGAGTTCCTCGATGGTTTTGATCGCGGGGAAGCGTGCGGCTCGGATGCGGCCCTCGCCGCCGTGGCTGTCGCGTGCGGAGACCTCGCGTTGCAGGCAGGCGACGAGGTACTCGGTGTGGGTCCAGGCTTCGGCCTGGGCCCGTTCGGCCAGGCGTTCGGCGGCGTCCAGCAGGGCGGGGGCCTTCATGGCCCGGGCGAGGAAGGCCAGGTCGGCGGCGGTCTGCCGGCCCGTGCGGGCGCCGTGGCCGTCAGGCTTGCCCGCGTCGGCCGTGGGGTGCGTTTTCGCGGGCGCGATGGTGCGGGCCATCAGGTGTCCTCCTTTCCGGCGCCGCCCTCGATGAGGGTGAACATGCGGTCGTAGGTGCCCAGTTCGCGCTGCTCGACCTCGATGCCCAGGCTGTCCGGGGCCAGCATCGCGGCGCGGGCGGTGGCCGCGCGGGCGGCCTGCTGGTGGATCACCTCGCCGCGCAGGACCGCGGCCGCGGTGGCGTGCTCGGGATCGGTGAGGGACTGGTGTCTGGCCCAGCAGCGGGCATGGCGGGCCACGATGTCATCACCGCAGGTGACGGTGACCTCCTCGGTGTCGCTGCGGACCATCACCGTCCTGCCGATCGCGCGCGGGTGGACGGAGTAGTCGTTGGTGTCGACGCGGATGTAGTGGTCCCGGCCGAGCCTGGTGGAGAAGCGCCACCAGTGCGGTGGGGTGACCGGCGGGACGGCGAGCATCGCGGCGCGGTCGGCCTCCCAGCGGTCCACCGG